>NZ_MAVV01000001.1 GCF_001707915.1 Thermodesulfovibrio sp. N1
GATTTACGTTTGTAAAAGTTTCTTTTTTGCCTTTACTTTCGATGGTTATCTGATTTTTATAATATGAGATTGTTGCTATAGGCTCAATGCCTATAATTGAATATCTGCCCCATTTTTCTCCTCCAACAACGCTTTCAAGTAGAAAAGAAGGTTTTTTGTCAAGTTTAAGAAATACTCCCACTGGAGTATCAAAGTCAGCTATAATTTCGGTGTATATAGGGATAACATTATATTTTTCAGAGAGTTCAACGAAGCTATCCAACGTTAAGTTCATTTAATATTTTATAGATATTTAAAAAAAAAGGCAATTTATCTTATGCTCTATCACAGGACCGACGGGAAATAATCTCCCATGTTTCTTCATCTATCTCCTCTAAGTATTGAGAGATTTTAAATTCTGCTCCGCATTCACTACAGCAGAGCACAACCCTTCTTCAATAAAAGAAAATAATTATTGAGTTCTTACAATATTTGCATTTAGCATTTTTAAGTATTCTCTTCTTCAAAAGCATTCCTCCAATTTAACTCAGATTATTTTATAATATCTTAAATGGAAAGATTTTCGTTAATCAATAAGGGAGAAATATTATTATGGGGAAATATTTTAGAATTTAAGAGACTTGTTGAAAGAATAGATGCTCTTTTTAAAAATTTTCCTGAAACTTTTAAAGAATCTATGAATATAGCTCAGCAAATAAAGGAGTGTATTTTGAAAATAGATCCTTTTATTGATTTTTATTCCAAAAAAGTTTGTTCTTCCTGTACAAACATATGCTGTTTAAATAAAAATAGCAGATATGAATATGATGATCTAATATACATTTTAGCATTACGGGAAAAATTTCCGATTCCCGAGAGAAATCTTGATGTAAAGGAACCCTGTTATTTACTTACAGAAAAAGGCTGTAAAATACCTCGTTACATTAGACCATCGAGATGTAATTGGTATTTTTGTAAGGATCTTTTAAGTGAAATGGAGTCAGCACCTGCGAAGGTTTTTCGTGAGTTTTCAAATACTTTCAACTTAATGCTTCAGTTAAAACAGCAGATGCTGAACTCCTTCTTCCAATCGTTATCTAATTTTCAGGGTAATATATGATACAACTCCCTTTCTGTAAAACCATACAACTGCTTGATTTTTTACCTGTCCTACTACTTTCATGAAATCCTTAACATTGTTGATTTTTTGATTGTTTATTTCTATAATTACATCTCCCTTTGTCAACAATCCCTCCGCAGGTGAATCTGGATCTATAGAAGTTACAACAACTCCATTTATTCTTTTTGGAATATTTAGCTGATTTCTTAATCTTGTTGTAAGCTCTTCAACTTGAATGCCAGCAAGAACAGACTCTGAAAGAGAAACTTTCTGTTCTGCAGGTAGTTCACCAATTGTAGCAGTTATTGAATGTACTTTTCCATTTCTGATGATTTCTAATTTTACTGTTTTGCCAGGAGGAGTACTAACTACAAGATTTCTTAAATGGGCAGAATCTTCAACTTCTTTACCATCAAAACTAATTATAATGTCTTTTCGCATAAGTCCTGCTTTTTCTGCAGGGCTTCCTTCATGAACATCGGTAATTACAGCTCCTTTAAGTTCTTTCATTTGTAAAGACTTTGCCATTTCAGTATCTATATCTTGAACAGTGACGCCAAGCCAGCCACGAACAACTTTTTTATGTTTGATTAAATTATCCATGACAACTCTTGCCATATTGCTTGGAATGGCAAATCCTATTCCTTGATATCCACCAGTTGTGCTAAAAATTGCGGTATTGATTCCTACAAGTTCACCTTTTACATTTACAAGGGGTCCACCGGAGTTTCCTGGATTTATTGCTGCATCGGTCTGAATAAAATCTTCATAATCAGAAATACCAACATTTGCTCTACCAGTAGCACTGACTATTCCACTGGTCACTGTAAGATTTAGTCCATAGGGATTTCCAATTGCGATTACAGTTTCACCCACTTTTAACTTATCTGAATCTCCCCACTTGATGGCTCTAAGTCCATCGGCTTTAATTTTAACAACCGCTATATCTGTTTTTGCATCAAATCCAATTACTGTTCCATCGAATACTCTTTTATCGTAAAGTTTAACTTTAATCTCATCAGCTCCTTTTATAACATGATAATTTGTAAGAATATAACCAGAACTATCAACAATTACACCTGAACCTAAAGAAGTTTGAGTAAATTCCCTTTGCCTGTCAAAGAATCTTTCAAATTCATCATCAAAAAATCTTCTAAAGAAGGGATCGTTAAAGGGGAAAGGTATACCTGGTCTTTTTATCTTTTTTGTAGTATAGATATTTACTACAGAAGGCCTAACAGCTTGAACAACTTCTGCCATTGCACTGCCAATTTTTGACAGAGTCTCCTGAGATTCCCTTGAAATCTGATAGTCTTCAGAGTATCCCTTTGTTTGAAAATCAAATTTTGATGAAATAATCAATCCTATTGTAATTCCGATAAAAATAAGAAGAATTCCAGATAGTAGAAATTTTTTATTTTTTTTCATCTTTTACACCTCCTATTTCTTAATTTTCTCCCAATCTTTAAGAAATTTTTCTATTCCAATATCTGTAAGTGGGTGTTTAATAAGTTGTTTAATTACTGAGTATGGAATAGTTGCAATATCAGCACCAATTCTGGCTGCTTCAAGAACATGTAAAGGATTTCGAATACTTGCTACAATAACTTCTGTGTCAAATCCGTAGTTTTCAAAAATTATCTGAATATCTCGAATTAAATCCATACCAAAGTGGCTTATATCGTCAAGTCTTCCTACAAAAGGACTTACATATGTTGCTCCTGCTTTAGCAGCTAAAAGTGCTTGTGTTGGGGAAAAAATCAGAGTAACATTTGTTTTAATCCCTTCCTGAGAAAGTTTTTTTACTGCCTTTAGTCCATCTTCTGTCATAGGAATTTTTATCACTATGTTTTTATGAATTTTACTTAGTTCAAGGGATTCCTTTACCATTTCTTCATAATCCAATGAGATAGCCTCTGCACTAACAGGTCCGTCAACTATTTCACATATTTCTTTAAGTAAACTCAAGGGATCTTTACCTTCTTTAGCAAGAAGAGAAGGATTTGTTGTTACACCGTCAATGACTCCTAAATCCCAAGCCTTTTTAATCTCTTCAAGATTGGCAGTATCAATGAAAAATTTCATTCTTCTACCTCCATAACTTTGATTATAAAATTCTCTCCTTCCTTTTCTATTATCAATCCATACAAGGGAGCCAATTCTAAGAGTCTTTTGCCAAAAATTAGGGAAGAAACATCTTCCTGTATATTTAACCTATCCTTTGCCCATTGTCTGATTTCACTATCATATAGAATCATCTCTACAATTTTTTCAAAATTTTCATCAGCCTTCTCTTTAATTTCTTCTTCTTTCTTGATAGTTTCAGATTTTTTAGATTTTAATTTATCAATAGAGCTGTTAAAAATATTTAAAGAACAGTTTTCCTCATGTTTTTCAATTGCTTTTTTCAAAATATCGATGCTACCAAATAAATCTAATCTTGTTAGTCTTCTTTTTTCTAATCCTGTTATTGATACATTTTCATTCCAGCATTCGTATTCTTTACAAACAGTTGGCCTGTTTTCATATATTGTACAACCTTCGTCATAGTCATAGAAAAGGCATGTTGAAGTACCTATTATTGGTCGAATTTTTATTAGTTCCATTGATGAAAAATATATATCTCCATCAATGAATGAACGAATTGCTTCTCCCTCTCGGACAGTGTAAATATCCCTTTCTGAGATAATTCCTTTCATAAGAAGAGGGAAGTCTTCTTTTAGCAATACAGGTGTATCCTTAATACAGCATTGTCCACACCTTTCACAGGAGGATTTTATTTCGAATTTCATTTTTTTGGGTTTTCCATCAGGATCATAGCCCCGAACAGAACTTTCTTTTTTAGTCCTTCTATAAATACTCCCGTCAGGCAAAATAATTTCAAAGTTAGATTTTTCTTCCATTTTTTTCTCCTCTTTCTGTTAAGATTTTATTGATAATTTCAAGATAATGAAATATTTTTTTATCTTTCATTGCAAACTTAAACTGCATAATACAATTAGGACAAGAAGTAATTATCATATCTGCTTTTTCATATTCTAAAACTTTTTTCTGAAGAATATCCATAGATTCTTTTTCAAATAAAAAGGAAAAAATACCCGCAAATCCGCAGCAACCACTTTTTCTTTGGATATTATGAAACCCTAATTTAGTTAAAAGATTTAGAATTTTATCAGTTTCTTTAATATAGTTTGAAGAGTGGCATGATTCATGAAAAAATATTTTAGATTCAGAGGTATAATTTACTGGTAAGTTTTCTATTAAGTCAGAGATTTGTATGACATTGATACTTTCTCCTGTTATTTCCTCATAAATATTTTCTATAAAATGAGCGCAGGTAGGACAGGGCGTTATAACTCCATCAATGTTAAAGGATTTATATGTTTCAATATTTTTCTTAGCAATTTTTAATGTTTCTTCCTTAAATCCATTACTTAAAAGAGGTGCACCACAGCAGTTTTGTTTTGGAATAATAATTTCATAATTTTCATTTGATAAAAGGGATACTAATGATTCAGTCAAGGAAGGCATAATATAGTTAGTTGAACAGCCTAAAAAAAGAGCAACTCTACCTTTAGGTTTTATTTTGTTGTATATTTTAAAGGATTGTTTCTCTGCTTTTTTGCTTTCAATAACAAAAAATTTTTCTAAAAGGGAGCTTGGAATTTTCTTTTGTTTTTTTAAAATAGTACAAAGTATTTTTGAATTACCCAAAAAATGCAGAGCTGAAAAGAAAAACTTAGGATAAAGGGAAAAGTATTTGAAAAAGTAGTTAAACATCTTTTTTTGCATTTTAGCCCTTGTCTCATAAATTAACATGGGTATATTAATCTGAAGAGGACAAATATTAATACAGGCACCACAAAGAAGACAGCTAAATATTCTTTTTCTTAACTTATCATTTTCCTTTATTTTTTGTTCTTGAAGTAATAAAGAAAGCTGAAATCTTCCTCTTGGGCAGAAGGATTCTCTTAGAAAAATCAGATAACTTGGGCAAAATTCTTTACATTTTCCACATCTATTACATTCAAGGATTTCCATTTTTTATTCAATAGATGGAGGGTTTTTATATATGGAATAATTTTCTCTATGTAATGAAGAATCCTTTTTTATTGTTATTCTTATTTTTTTGCTATTTTCAATCTCTTCCAGAGAGTCTCTTTCTTCATCGGTAAGCAAATCAGCTACCTGTGGATTGAGGATAACTGTTATTTCTGTCCCTTCTTGTAAGGTCATAAATTTAAGCTTTCTTAACACTTCATAGGCAACGGTTTTAGCACTTTTAACCCTACCTTTGCCTTCACAGTAAGGACAGCTATCACAGAGAATGTGCTCAAGACTCTCCCTTGTTCTTTTTCTTGTCATCTGAACTATCCCAAGATCGGTAATATTGTAAATTGTAGTTTTTGCTCTATCTTTTTTCATTGCCTCTGCCATTGCATTTATAACTTTCTGTTTATTTTCATCCTTTTCCATATCGATAAAGTCTATTAGAATTATACCTCCAAGATTTCTTAATCTTATTTGATAGGCTATTTCTTTGACTGCTTCAAGATTTGTTCTTAGTATAGTGTCTTCTAAGTTTTCTTTACCTACAAATTTACCAGTGTTTACATCAATAACAGTCATGGCTTCTGTCTGGTCTATTACAATGTATCCACCTGATTTAAGCCAAACTTTTCTTTCTAAGGAACGATCAAGATCAACTTCAACTCCAAAGGCATCAAAAATAGGCTCATCACCTTCGAAAAGCTCAATTTTATCGGCAATTCGTGGAAAATAAATCTGTGCAAACTCTTTAAGTCTTATCCATTCGTTGTAGTTGTCAATTATGAGTCGGTCAACATTTTGATTCATAAAATCACGGAGACTTCTAAGGACAAGGTCAAATTCGCTATGAATTAAAGAAGGAGCATGAACTTTATCTTTCTTTTTCTGAATGTTATCCCATAGAAGCAATAGAAAATCAATATCTCTCTTAATTTCCTCTTCTGAAGCATCTTCACTGACTGTTCTCATAATAAGTCCAAAACCTGTTGGTTTTATTTTTGTTGCAAGCTCTTTAAGTTGTTTTCTTTTTTCTTCATCCTCTATTTTTCTTGACACTCCTATATGCTCCATACCTGGCATAAGAACCACATATCTGCCAGGTAAAGTTATTCTTGATGTAACTCTTGCTCCCTTTGTTCCGATAGGATCCTTTGCAACCTGAACTAAAATTTCTTGTCCCTGTTGAACAAGTTCTTCTATTGAGGCATCCTTAAAGTCAAGCTTGGATATGAATTCTGTTTCTTCATCGCCTTCTAAAAAGGGATAAAGCTCCTTTATACCACCTCTTATATCATCTACATACAAAAAAGCTGCTTTATCAAGTCCTATGTCAATAAAGCATGCTTGCATACCTTTTAGTACTTTTACCACTCTGCCCTTATAAATGTTACCAACAAAACTTGCATCCCCCTTTCTTTCTATATAAAATTCTACAACCTGTCCACCTTCAAGAAGGGCAACTCGACATTCCTGTTTTGTTACATTTATTAAAAGTTCATTGCTCAAGGCTCTATCCAGCCTCCTTTATATCCATACATTTCTATTCTTTTAATTTCTAAGTCTTTTGCTGAAAGACCTAATAGAGCTTCCACAATTTCTGAAATTCTTGCCTTAATCTGTCCATCTTTAACTATTATACATATTTGATTATTGTAAATCTGAACATCTTCTAAAACTTCTGTGATTGTATAATTTTTATCATTTCTTTTTATCTGGATATTGCTTAAACTTTCAGGAGAAACCATGAGATTTTTTCCCTTTGTGTTTATCAGATATTTATATCTTTGAATAAAAGAGTTTAAAGAAGGAGTATTTGGATTGATAATCTTATCATGTTTAATTTTAAGTCCCTCAGGTAATATTCTGTTTAATTTATCAACATACTCTAATTTAAAATCACCGTATATTTTTAAGTCAAAGTATTCTTTTTCACTTTCTATTCCAACAGGTAAAGAAGGACCAAAGGATATTTCAGGTTTAGGATGAAAGCCCCTTGTAAGTACAAAAGGAATTTTTGCCATTCTTAAAACTCTTGTAATCAAATTTCCTAATTCAAGTTGAGATAAATATTTCATATTTCCAGTTTTTATATGACAAAATCTCACAAAAGTTTGATTATCAAAATCTATATTTTCTCTTGGTAAATTTTTTATTAAAGATTGAGGAATTTCAATTTTTTCTGTTCTTCCTTTTTTTAATTCACAGATTGATATGCCACATCCATCACATATAATAGTGCAATCATTAGTTTTTTCAAGATTGAAAGCTTTTGTATATTCTTTTTTTAAAAAATCCTTTTTTACTCCAATATCAATAAAATCCCAGGGTAATTCATCATCGAAACCATAATTTCGAGTCGCATAGGAGAGCAAATCTATACCTGTCTCCTCCATTGCCTTTTGCCATCTTTCAAAGTTGAAAAAATCTGTCCATGCTGAAAAAGTTTCTCCTTCTTTCCAAGCACGGTATATAACTTCACAGAGCCTTTCGTCTCCCCTTGAAAGAGATGCCTCAAGAATGCTCATTTTAGGGTCATGTCCTTTATAATGAATTTTACTTCTTAAAAAGGCGTTTTTAATAAAATCAAGCTTTCTTTTAATCTCTTCAAAGGAGTTTTGCCCAAACCATTGAAAGGGTGTGTGAGGTTTTGGTATAAATGGTGAAATTGTAACATTTATGTCTATGAATTTTTTTGTATGAAATTTAGCAGTTTTAAGAATTTCCCTTGTCATATTAGATATTTCTTCAATATCTTCATCTGTTTCAGTTGGGAGTCCTATCATAAAATATAGCTTAATATTATGCCAGCCTTCTTCAAAAAGAAGTCCGCATGCTCTTTGTATGTCTTCATTTGTAAGATTTTTGTTTAAGACTCCTCTTAATCTCTCTGAAGCTGCCTCTGGTGCAATTGTAAATCCTGTTTTCCTTACAAATTTAATTTTTTGAAGAAGCTCCTTTGTGACTTTATCAGCTCTTATAGAAGGAAGTGATAGAGCTACTCCTTGACCTGAAAAAAATTCGTTTAAAATATCGATTATTTCAAAAAGATAAGGATAATGACCTATGCTGAAGGAAAGAAGAGAGACTTCCTCATAGCCTGTGTTATCTATTGATTTTTTAGCTATTTCAATGATTTTATCGGGAGAACGAAATCTCAGGGGACGATAAATAACTCCAGCCTGACAGAATCTACAACCTGAGGGACAACCTCGAGATACTTCGATGGATACTCTGTCATGGACGATTTTCATATAGGGTAAAACAGGAGTAGTTGGAAAATCAACATTTTCTAAATTGTTAACAAATCTTCTTTTTGTAATCTTTTTACCAACAAAGGGAACATAAAAACCTTCGATTTCACTTACTGCTTTTAAGAGAGTTTCTTTATTTGAGTCAGACTTTTTCCATTCCTTATAAACTTGAATGAACTCTAAAATTGCCTCTTCAGCTTCTCCTATCAAAAAGGCATCTATAAACTTAGACATCGGGAGAGGATTAGAGGCACAGGGTCCGCCAGCAATTATTAAAGGATAGGATTTGTCTATTCTTTGTTCCCATTTTAAAGGAATTTGTCCAAGGCTAAGCATATTTAAAACAGCTGGATAGGAAAGTTCATACTGAAGGCTAAAGCCTACAATGTCAAAGTCCTTGAGGGGTCTTTTTGTTTCAAGGGATGTAATGGGTATTTTATTTTTTTTCATATATTCTGTCATATCAATCCAAGGTGAAAATACCCTTTCAGCAGAGACTTCAGGGATTTTATTTAAAATGTGATAGAGAATTTTTAAGCCTAGATGGGACATTCCAATTTCATAGACATCGGGAAAGCAAAGAGCAAATTTTATGTTATTTTTTTCTTTTTTATTATTGAATTTATTTCACTGTTAATATATCTTGTAGGTTTTTCAAAATAAAGAAGGTTCATTTTTCTGCGAGCTCCTTTTTTAATTAAAACAGACAAAGACAGTTTTATGCAATTTTATGGATTTAATATATAGAATTGAAAGCCCCAAAAAGGGGCTTTCAAAGAGTTCTTTTTTATCTTACAATATTCATCAATTCATTAAGCATGTTGTCAGTTGTTGTAATTACCCTTACATTTGCCTGATAACCTCTTTGGGCAGCAATCATGCGGACAAACTCCTCTGCAAGGTCAACATTGCTTGCTTCAAGAGAGTTTGCAAAAACTTTACCAACTCCTACTGTTCCTGGTGCTCCATAGGTTGGATTACCTGAGCCATAGGATTCAAGAAACAGATTTTTACCCACCTTTGTAAGATTATGGGCTGCAACAAACTTTGCAAGCACTACCTGAGCAACCTTTTTAACCTGTCCATTGGTAAATACTCCAGAGATAACTCCATCTTGGTCAACGGTTACTGCAATAAGATTTCCTGAAGAGTATCCATTTTGCGTCTGAAATACCACTGCATTCGGTGAACCAAATTGGGTTGAGTCAGTAAAGTTAAATGTTACATTCTGTGCTGCTGCACCCCATGGTGTAAAATCAAAATTAAATGATGATGTTGGCGGATCTGTAGTTAATCTACCATTTTCATCAAAGGTTATATTAAAGCTTCCTGCTTCTGTATAATTCGGATTTGTAGGATCACTACTGCTGTCATAAACCATATATGCAGTCCATTGATTTGCAGCAGTTTTTACAAAATAAGTATATACAAGATGAGGATTCCCTTGACTGTCATATATTGTTATAGCTGTTGAGAAGTTATAAGTATTAGGATCTGGAAGATTTGGTCCTGAAGGTGATGTCCATGGTTGTGAAGGAACAGTTTGCCTTGAATCAAGATTTACCTGTATTTTTACTTCGTTGGTTGCTCTCGGTTCACTCATTAATCCTGCAAGATAGATGTCTCCAATTGCTCCAGTTACTGTGCCATCGGGATTCATCTGATATGCCTGAAGTCTGTATCCATTTGGGTCAACAACATAACCATCTTTATCAAGTCTGAACTGACCTGCACGGGTATAATATGTTGGACCATTTAGCTGTCTTACAATGAAAAAACCATCTCCTTCAATTGCTAAATCAAGGGGATTTGCAGTTGTCTCAAGGGTTCCCTGGGTGAACATTTTTTGAATGTCTATAATCATTGCACCTCTTCCAACCTGCATAGCTGAAGCTCCACCAAGGGTCTGGCTAAGTATATCTCCAAAATTTGCTCTGCTTGATTTAAAACCAACAGTGTTTGCATTCGCAATGTTATCTCCTACAACCGAGAGAGCTAAAGAATTTGCATTTAATCCACTTATACCTGTAAAAAGGGATGTTAACATTTTATCACCTCCTTAAGCTTTAATCTCCTTTATCTGACTCATATTTATATAACTTTCACCAACATTAATCTTTAATTTCCCTTCTTCAATTGCAATTCCTTTTACAGTATATTCAGTTCCATCGGTTGTTATAACTGTTTTACCAATTATTGTTGAACCTATCATTAAAGCATTAGAGTATATTTGATAGGTAGCCAGATCCTCCAGTGTACTCTTCATATTAATTATCTGTTCAAGAGTTGTCATTGCTGTTAATTGTCCCATAAACTCTGTGTCTTTTAAGGGATTTAAAGGATCCTGATATTTAAGTTGGGCTGTAAGAAGTTTGAGAAAGGCTTCTTTGTCAAGTCTGTTGTTTCCTGTTGCATTTGTTTTCTCCGATATTGTGTAAAGGGGATTATCAAATATTGAGCTTACATCTGCCATTTTTTATTCCTCCTTATTATGCAAAATATTCAAAAAATTTTTGAGTGTTTTTGTTTTTTCTTTGCCCTTGATTATTATAAGAATCTGAATATCCCCGATAGTCTCTCATAAGGTCAAGTAAGAAATCTGATATTTTAACACCTGAAGACTGAAGATTACTCTTTATTTCGGGAATTAAAGCTGTTAAAGCCTCTTTAACATAGGGGTAGTCAACTTTCATATCAGCCTTTATACCGGCAGAATCCATTGAAAGTTTAATAAGAATTTTCCCTAATTCTGGTGGTTCAAGATGAACTATAAGAGTTTTTGATGAATTCGATACTGCTTTGAAAAGAATATTTGAAATTTCCTGAAGTCTTGTAAAGGGAAGTTCAATTTTTTGTTGGTTGTTGCTTGTTGTAACTTCCTTGTTTATAATAGAGGAAAGTTGAACTTCGCTGTCTACTAAACTTTCAATTTTGAATTTATGAGAATCTCTATTTGAAAGGATATTTTTTTCTGTTTTATTGTTTAAGTTATCTAATGATAATTCTTTGAAGAGATTTAAATCCGAATGACTGTTTTCTTTAGAATTGACAATTTTCTTTATATTTTCTAATAATACATCTGTCTGGTGGGATTCATTATTTTTAGCTTTTAAATCATTTGCAAGCTCCCTTAATGATTGTATATCAAGTTTGTTTTCATTGCTTTCATTGAGAGTTTTTAAAAAATTGAGCAAGTCTTTGTTATCAATGTTTTGTAAATTTTTTATTATGTTGCTTAACTCTTCCGAATTAATCTGCCATTTTATTAAAAGAGATTTAATATCTGCGGATATATTTAATGAGTTCAATAATTCCTGCATTTTCTGTAAATCCTGTAGTATAAGATTCTGAAAAGATAAATTTGGTAATAAAAATGGTGCGCTCTCATTTTGATTTTCCTCGTTTTCTAATAGGAGATTTAAAAATTTATCGAAAAGATTATTAGAATCAAAAGACTGAACTACTAATGATTGCTTCTCATTTTGACTGATTAAGTTGTTTAGGTTTATATTGCCTATCAAAATCATGCAAATTATTATTCAATTCCTGTGCCATTTAAAAAATCTTTATTTTCCAGGAACTTATTCTTATATGGGGAGTAATTGAAAGAGGAAAAAAATTCCTACTTGGATTCCTTTTCCTTGATTTTAACTATCTTTTTAGAGATTATTGCTGCTTTTTCAGGATTTACATTTGCAAGAATTTTAGCTGCCTGTCTTGGTTTTATGGCAAGAATTAAGGTTGTGGCTGTATCATCATCAAGTTTTTCAATTCTTGTAGCAGCTTCCTCAGGAGGCATTGATTCATAAATTTTGGCAAGTCTCTGAAAGTTTTCTGATTGAGCTCTTTCAAGTTGAGCCTTTATTGCTTCCTGTTCTTTTATCTTTGCATTAATTTCATCGCGAAGCTTTTTAAGTTCCTCTGTTTTTTTTGTCAAATCTTCTTTAAGTATTTTTATCCTTTCTTCTTCTATGCTTTGCGAAGATTCCTTTGAAGTTGTCTGCTGTCCAATTATTGTTCCCGCAGTAATGCCAATTATAGTTATAAAAATTCCTAAAAAAATTGCTCTTTTTAACACTTATGCACCTCTGAATCTACTTGTAAAAACATCGGAAATGATTTTTTCTTCAATTTTTTCTCTTTCTCTTCTAATCATTGATATTAGTTTGTCATAAAGTTGTTCTATTTTTTTTCTTTCTTTATATGATTCTTCATATATTTCTCTTTGTTTTTCTAATTCTTCATTAATTTTTTGTAAAATATCCCTTGCTTCATTCAATAATCCAGTGAGATGCTGAATTTCACTAAAAACAGCAATAAGTTCATCGGATGTAAAATTATTGTTTCTTTCATATTTAATAAAATCGAATCTTTTCTCTATTTCTTCAATGTAAGACTCCATCTTTCCCTTTTCAGTAATTATTGAAGCAAACTTTTGTTTTTCAAGTTCTTCTTCCCATTCCTTTAATTTAAGTATCATATTTAATGTTGTGCTTTTCATAGTCATTCAAAAAGTTTTATAAGACTTTTTATACTTTCCTCAAAATCAGCTTTTTCATTTATATCCTGTCTTAAAAACTCATTGATTCGTTCCATCATTTTGATTGCTAAATCAACCTGAGGATTTGTTCCTTCCTTATAAGCACCTATATTTATAATGTCTTCATATTTTGAATAGGTTGAAAGAAGATCAAGAAGTTTTCCAGCATACTTTAAATGGGTTTCATCTACTATGTCTTTCATTACTCTGCTTATACTTTTTAGGACATCAATAGCAGGGTAATGGTTTCTATTAGCAAGCTCACGAGACAACACAATATGTCCATCAAGAATAGACCTTGCTGCGTCAGTAACTGGATCTGTTAAATCATCTCCTTCTACTAAGACAGTGTATATTCCTGTTATTGAACCACCACTTTTAGTTATTCCAACTCTTTCAAGTAACTTTGGCATTAATTTAAACACCGAAGGAGGATATCCTTTCATTGTAGGCGGTTCTCCTGCTGCAAGTCCTATTTCCCTCTGAGCCATTGCAAATCTTGTAAGGGAATCCATGAGAAGTATTACATCTTTACCCTTTTCTCTGAAATATTCAGCTATTGCTGTTGCTAAAAAAGCACCTCTTATTCTTGCTAAAGCAGGAGTGTCTGAGGTTGATACAACAAGTACAGATTTTTTTAATCCTTCTTCACCTAAGTCTTTCTCAATAAATTCCTTAACTTCCCTTCCTCTTTCACCAATAAGAGCGATTACATTTACATCAGCATTAGTGTATCTTGCAATCATTCCAAGAAGCACACTTTTACCTACACCACTTCCCGCCATAATTCCAATTTTCTGTCCTTTCCCGCAAGTAATAAGTGAATTTATAGCCCTTATTCCCAGATCAATAGGTTCTTTTATTATTTCTCTGTCAAGAGGATTGATAGCATCGTTATAAATTGGAAAGGGTTTGCCAGTTAAGGGTGGCTTACCATCAATTGGATGTCCTATGCCATCTATTATTCTGCCAAGTATTTTTTCATTTAATTTAATATAACTTTGCTTTCCTTTAACAGCAATTTTATCACCTGGTCTTATCCCGTATATCTCACCAAGAGGAGAAAGAAGAATAGTTCCATTTTTAAAACCAACAACTTCTGCTTCAATGGAATCATTATCGGTTATTATCTCACAAATATCACCAATACTTGCATTTATTCCTACTCCCTCAATGATAAGTCCAACCGCTTTTGTGACTTTGCCGTAAATTTTGATTACCGATGTTTTATCTAAAATTTCTTCACTTTTGCTGAGAAATGAATGTATTGATAGCATTCTCTAATTCCTTTAATTTTTCTTCTACTGTTGCAACAATGTGTAAAGAATGAGTTTCTATTTTATAGTCACCGCTTTTTATATTTTCAGATGGTTCGAATTGAATTTTTGAAGGATCAATTCCAAGTTCATTTAATTTTTGTAAGATAAATTCATAATCCTTTGGATTAAGTTTTACGATAAATTTTTCTTCATTATTAGGCACTTCTGCAAGAGCATCTTTTAAAATTGAAAGAGTTATATGCCTGTCAAGGGATATTTTGGTTGCAACAACTTTCTCTGCTATTTTAAATGCAAATCTTAAAATCTGAGGCAAAAAAAGTTCCATCTGTTTTTCTTTAAAGGTTGAAAGGTCATTTATTAACTTTTTCAAGATTTCAAATTGTCTATTAAGTTCCTGTTTTTTTTGATCAATTTCTTTTTCAGCTTTTTTTAATCCTTCTTCATAACCTTTGTTAAAACCTTCTATGTGTGCGGATTTAAGAGTTTCCTCATACTTCTTTTTTAACTCTTCATATTTCTTTTTTAATCCCTCTTCTTTATGTTCATCTTTTTCTTCTTTAGGTAGTCTCAAAGTTTCATCAAAAGATGAAGGTATGTAAGGTTTTATTTCTTTAAATGACAACTTCTTCTCCACCTTTGCCTCCAAGTACAATTTTACCTTCCTCTTCAAGTCTTCTTGCTACCCTTACAATATTCATTTGAGCCTTTTCTACATCTGAAACCCTAACAGGTCCCTTTGCTTCCATTTCTTCTTTTAAAATTTCAACTGCTCTACTTGACATATTACGGAATATTTTCTCTTTAAGTTCTTCAGAAGCCATTTTAAGAGCAAGGGCTAAGTCATCAGTAGATATTTCCTTAAGAATTGTCTGAATTCCTCTATCATCAACATGAATAAGGTCTTCAAAGGTAAACATAAGTTTTCTAATTTCTTCTGCCAGGATAGGATCCTTTTCTTCAATATTTTTTAAAATTAGTTCTTCAGAGGCTCTGTCCATTTGATTTAGTATTTCTGCAACTGTTTTTACTCCACCAATTCTTCTTGATTGAGTATAGGAGCGAAGCTGACTTTGAAGAACATCTTCAAGTTCACTTAAAATAGTTGGTGAAATTTGATCAAGATTTGCAATTCTTGATGCTACTTCAATTTTTTGTTGTTCTGGAAATTTACTTAAAACTTCAGCTGCCTGATTTGGTTCTAAATGGGCTAAAACTATAGCTATTGTTTGAGGATGTTCTCTTTGAAGCATTGAGGATATGGCTGAAGAGTCAAGCCATCTGAGAATATCAAAAGCAGAGGCTCCACTTTCAATTTTACTAATAAGTTTTGCTGCCTGTTCCTCTCCAAAAGCTTTTGTAAGAATTGATTTTATATATTCTTCATCAACAACAACAGGTGTTGTTCCAATTTTTTCAGAAAATTCTTGAAGTATGGCATCTGCTTCTTCCTTTGTCAATTTTATCCTTGACATCATTGGGATAATTCGCGCAAGTTCTATAGGATCAAAGTGTTTAAAAAGCTCTGTTGCAGCATCCTCTCCAATAAGAGATAAAAGGGCAGCAACTTTTTCTATCCCAGAAAATTTTCTCATTTTTATTCAGCCATCCATTCTCTAAGCATTGAAACAACCTTTTTAGGATTACTTTTTGCCAGTTCTCTGATTTCTTCCTTTATATCTCTTTCCTTAAAAGGAGGCATACCTGGGATTTCTTCAGATATAACAACTTCTTTCATTTTAACCTTTTCTTCAACGGGTCTTTTAAGAATTTCAAGGAGAGGTTTAATTATAAAGAAGATTATCAACAAGAGAACTATTATGGGTAATAAATATTTTAGTATAGTTTTTGCAATACCTAAATAATCAATAGCTGGTTTTTCCTCTGGTATTACTTCAAAGGGCATACTTTCAACTATTACTATGTCACCCCTTTCTTTATTATATCCTATTGCAGCTTGTACAAGCTCTTGATACTTTTTTATTTCTTCTTCACTTCTTGGGGTATAAATCTTTTTACCTTTTTCTTCTTTATATACTCCATCAACTAATACAGCTACAGAGATTTTCTTTATTTGTCCCGTTGCCTGCAAGATTTTGCTTATACTTTTGCTTACTTCATAATTAATGCTTTCTTGCTGTCTTTGAGACTGAATATTTTGTGTTGTACCTGTTTGAGGTTGTCCTGGCTGATTGGAAAGTACTCCAGGTATTCCACCTGTCTGTGGTGCCATTGTTTTTTCTTGACTTCGTTGTTCACTTTTTATAGCAATTGTATCAGGATCGAATTTTTCCTCAAGGCGTTCTACTTTTGAAAAATCAATTTCTGTTGAAACTCTTACTATTGCTTTTCCTTTTCCTACTATGTTTTCAAGCATGCTTTGAATATTTTTTTCATAAGTTTTTTCAATATTTTTCTTATATTCAATCTGTTCAGTTTGAACAAGCTGTGCTGTATCCTTAGGTGCTGAAAGCAGATTTCCATACTGGTCAACAACTGTTACATACTGAGGTGCAAGTCCTTCTACACTGCTTGATACAAGATGAACTATGCCTGCGACTTGTTCCTTTGACAGAGTTCTTCCTGGTTTAAGTTTCAAAACAACGGATGCAGTTGGATGGTCTTCTTTTTCAGTAAATATGGTCTTCTCAGGTATGGCAATATGAACCCTAACCTGATCTACTTCTTGAATTTGCTTGATCGTTCTTGCCAGTTCTCCTTGAAGGGCTCTGATATAGTTTACTCTTTGGGAAAATTCAGTAAGTCCGATTGATGTTTTGTCAAATATTTCAAAACCAACACCACCACCTGATGGAACACCTTGTGCTGCCAGTTCAAGCCTTAGTTCATGAACTTTATCAGATGGAACATATATTGCATTATCTTTAACCTGATAGGGAACTTTCTTTTCTTTAAGCTTTGTAATAACATTGCCTGCATCCTCAGCAGATAGATTGGAAAATAAAACTTGATAATCCTGTTTAGGTAACCAGAGTAAGAAGGTTATTATAATTGCAATACTTATAACAGCAACTGCAGCAAATGCTATTTTACGATTAGTAGATAGATTTTTAAAGTTTTCAAAATATATTTTAAATCTGTCAGTGATAGGCATTTTTTACTAAACCTGCATACGAGATATTTCTTCGTAGGCTGTTAAAACTTTATTCCTTACCTGAATAAGAGTTTGTAAAGTCATGTCAGCCTTTTCCATTGCTAAAACTACTTGGTGAATGCTTATTTCTCCCTTTGAAAAGGCTTCAATTGCCTTTTGTGCTTCTTCCTCTACTTTAGAGGCTTCTTTAATAGCATCCTTTAAGGCTTGTTCAAAAGATTCTTTCTGGGCGCCTTTTAAATTTTTTAATTCCTCTAAACTTTTACCTAATAACTCATTAATATTTTTTATTTCTGTCATCATTTACCTCCGAAAAATTCTTAAACTTTTAATAAATCAAGGGTTCTCAAAAACATTTCTTTGTAGGAGTTAATCATTGTAAGATTTGCTTCATAGGCTCGAGATGCGGAAATCATATTAATCATTTCTTCCATCGGATTTACATTAGGATATCTAACATATCCATCTTTGTCTGCATCAGGATGACCTGGTTCGAAAACTATCCTAAAGGGTCTCTGGTCTTCAACTATTTTGTAAACATCAACACCATGGGAAATCTGGTCATACATATAGGACATAAAGAGTACATCCTTTCTTCGATAGGGACCGCCTTCAGGTGTTCTTGTGGAGTTAATGTTTGAAAGGTTTGAAGCAATAACATTGAGTCTGATTTTTTGCGCTTCTAATCCAGTAGCAGATACTTTAAGAGGCAAAAAGAGGTCTTTCATTATCTACCTCCTTTAATAGCATCTTTTAACATTCTTAGCCTTGTAGAAAGAAGCTGAGTTGCACTGTTATACATTAACAAAGTTTCTGTTAATTTTGCCATTTCTACTTCAATATTTACAGTATTTCCGTCCCTGTTTGGCATTGTTGTTGGTGCTTCTATGATCCTGTAAGAATTGTTTTCTATTTCTAAAGCCTTTTTCAGTTCCTCCTGAAAATCTATATCCTTTGCTTTATAATTCGGAGTATCCACATTTGCTATATTTGAGGCAAGAATTTTTTGCCTATAGGCACAAAGATCCATTATTTTCTGAAGTATTTTTATTGAATTATCCATGTATATTCACCTCTACTCAATATATATACAAATTGTATGCCAGATTAGATATCTCTCAATCCATATTCTTTAATTTTATTTCTAAGGGTTCTTACACTTATCCCAAGCATTTTAGCAGCCTTTGTGCGATTTCCTTCAGTCTTCCTTAAAGCATCAACTATCATGTCTTTTTCAGCATCCTTTAACTTCCCTGTTTTTGCAATTTTTACTTCTTCAAATATTATTTCGTCTTCCTCTGGAGGATTAACCTCCCCATTTTTACTTAATACTGCCATTCTATATATAAAGTTTTCGAGTTCTCTAACATTGCCCGTCCATGGTTTATTTATTAAGTATTTTTTCATTTTTTCAGAAAGATACAAATTTTTTGACATTTTATTAGAAAGTCTTTTAATAAAAAAATCAGCAAGGGGTATTATATCAGAGGACCTCTCTCTTAAAGGTGGAATTCTAAGAGGAAAAACATTAATTCTGTAAAAGAGGTCTTCTCTAAAGTTTCCCTTTTTTACTTCTTCCCATAGATCTCTGTTAGTTGTAGCTATAATTCTTACATCAATGGGAATTGGTTTGGTTCCGCCAACTCTGTCAACTTCCTTTTCTTGAATAACCCTTAGTAGCTTAGCCTGTAATTTATAAGCCATTTCACTTATTTCATCAAGCAGTATTGTGCCTTTGTCTGCAAGCTCAAATTTTCCAGGCTTTCTCTCTGTGGCACCTGTGAAAGCTCCTTTTTCATATCCAAAAAGTTCTGCTTCAAGTAATGTTTCTGTGATCGCAGCACAGTTGATAGCAACAAAAGGATAATTAGCTCTATTACTATGTTTATGAATATATTTTGCTATAACTTCTTTTCCAACTCCGCTTTCTCCTGTTAATAAGACAGTGATATCTGTTTTAGCTATTTCTTTAGCAACCTGAAGAATTCTTCTCATTTCCTTTGATTCAGCAATAATATCCTCTTCATCTGGTATGAGTCTTAAAACAAGGGATTTAAGGGTTTCGAAGGAAAAAGGTTTTGTCAGATAGTCTACAGCTCCTAATTTCATAGCTTTGACAGCATCTTCCACATTTGCATAACCAGTTATAACAATTACGGGAGTAAATATGCCTCTTTTTCGCATTTCTGATAAAAACTGCAATCCATCCATTTTAGGCATTTTGACATCTGTAATTACTAATGAAAAATTTTTGATATTAACATTGGATAAAACATGGATAGGGTCTCGGTAAAAATGGGCATCAAAGCCAATGCGATTTAAAGCTTCCTTTAAAGCAAAACCCATATCAGGTTCGTCATCTATGATGAGTACAGCTTTCATTTATCCTACAGGTAAGTATAAAGCAAATTCTGTGCCTTGATTTTTCTCACTTTTGACTTCTATTCTTCCACCATGGGCAGATATTATACTACTTGTTATACTTAAGCCTAATCCCGAACCTCTGTCTTTTGTTGAAAAGAAAGGCTCAAAAATTTTATCTAAAACTTCACTGTCAATTCCATGACCCGTGTCTTTAATGATAATTTTAAGGAATTTTTCTTCCCTTGAAACTATAATTTTTAAAATACCTCCTTCAGGCATTGCCTGATAGGCATTAACAATAAGATTGATTAATGCTTGTCGGATTAATGCTTTGTCCACCAGTACAATATATTGTTTATCCCATTCAAAAGTTATTGCAATTCCTATTCTCTGAAAGAGCTCTTCAAACTCTTTTATTATTTCAAAAATTAAATTATTTATTTGAGTTGGCTCTTTTTTAGGGTTTATTCCTCTTGTAAAGTTAAGCATATTTTCTAATGTGTTTCTAAGCATACTTACTGCACTTGAAATTCTTCTTGCATACTCTCCATGAATATTATCCTTTAAGTCCTCTGATATCATATTGGCAAAAAGTTCAATGCTGCCAAGAGGATTTCTTATTTCATGGGCAATTTTCATAAGCAAAGAACCCATTGCTGAAAGTCTTCTATTTCTTTCATTCTCTGCTTCAAGTTCTTTAATTCTTGTTATATCCTTACATAGTAGAACATGTCCTATGATGTTTCCTTCCGAATCTAAAACTTCTGATTGAGATACAATTGCATAAAAGGGTTTTTTAGAATTTGAAGGATAAACCTTTTCATTTTCTATTTTTATTGGTAATTCCCTTTTCCCGGTAACTTCTTCTGCTTTGATACCAAAGAGAAATTCACCTGCTTTATTGATTAATCTTATGACACCTTCTCTGTCAAAAAAAACAACAGCTATGTCGATACTGTCTATAATGCTACTTAAAAGTCTTTTTTTCTGTTCAACTTCTTCTGTAAGAAGTTTAATCCTTTCCTCTAAAATCTGATAGTATCTAACTAAAGCCTCAGAGGCAGTGTTTATCTTTAATATGGCTTCGTTCAATAATTCGTTGTTTTTCATAATTTTTCAAGGAGTTCTTTTGCTGCCTGTGATAGTTCTCCTTTTGAGTTTACCACTTTTTCAAGATAGGATTTATCTTTGGTAAGTTTGCCGTACTGGTAGTATGCCCACATAAGGGAGTCATTGTCATTAAGTCCTAAATCAATAGCCCTTTTATAATAGGCAATAGCCTGTTTAGAATCTTTTGAAATATAGAAATAATCTGCTACTTTTAAAGCTCCTTGAGAGTTTCCCAATTTTGCCGACTCAATCCAGTGTTTTAGCGCGGTCTTTTTGTTACCTACTGAATATTCTAAATCTCCAGCAAATAAAATAATTTCAGGTTCTTTTATTTTAGATACAGCTTTTCTAATATAAATTAAAGCAGTATTTTTATCTCCCTCTCTGTCAAGTATTTGGGCATATAATGCCATTGCCAAAGGTTTATTATTTTTTAGAGGCTCAAGAATTTTTTTTGCTTCCTGTAATTTGCCTTCTTTTATTAAAATTTGAGCAAGTGGAATCATTGCTTCGGCTTTTCTTGGTCCTGTCATGACTTTTTGAAGGATTATTTTTGCTTCTTTAAATTTTCCCTGTGAGTTAAGAAATTGAGCAAAATCAATTAGTAAATGGGAGTCAGCACTAAGAAACGGATATGCTCTCATTATATATTCTGAAGCTTTTTCAGGGCTTTCTTTTATCACATTTTTAATAAACTCTTCAATTTTTTGATTTCTAACTGACTTATCCCTTAAGGATAAAAGAATTTTTATTGACTCATCATAGTTTTTTTGTTCAGTGTAAAGAGAAACAAGCTTTAATTTAAAACTATCAGAAGGATTATATAAATATATCTCCTTAGCAATTTTTAAAGCCTCCTCCTTTTTCCCCTGAAGTAGATAAATATCAAAGAGCATATTTTTTGCTTTGATTGAATCAATAATTCTTACATCTTTTTTTAGAAAATTTTTAAGTAATTTTTCAGACTCCTGTATTTTACCAGCCTTTATTAATATTTCAGCTTTATCAAGTTCAAAGTTTGTTTTTTTCAGTTTCGTATTTCTTTCAAACTCTTTTAAAGCTTCGTCAGCCTTTCCTGTATGGGCAAGATATTTAATTCTTAAAAGAGTTGCATCAGGGTTTTCACTCAATTCTTTTTTATCTATTTTATTTATTATTGATTCAACGGTTTTGATATCTCCTTTGTAAAAGGCTATCCAGCCAAGTCCTATATTTGCTTTTGTTTGTAAGGGAGGTTCTACTTTTTTAAGATAGAATTCTGCATCAAGATATTTACCCATTTTTAAATAGCTTAATCCCATGTAAAGATTTCCTTCATTTATAAAGGGTGAATCTTTAAAATCCCTTAAAAGTCTCCTCAAATAAAGTGTGGTTTCAGGGTAGTTACCAAGGTTATATTCACTTTTACTGATTCCTATCAAGGCTTCCGGAGCTAATTGAGGATGTTCTAAAAATTTTTTAAAGTATTCCCTTGCTTGCAAATATTGTCCTGATTTTAATAAATTTTCTCCCTCCTTTAATGATTCCTGAGCATAAGCTATTAGGAAACAGAATATTAAAATTACGAATACTATTGATTTAATTAATCTCAACATCTTTAATACCGAGTCTTTTCATCTTTTCAATTAATGTAGTTCGATTTATTCTTAAATATTTTGCTGCTCTGCTTTTTACCCATCCGTGTAAATTAAGGGCATGTAGAATAAGTTTTTTCTCATATTCTTTAATGACTTCATTGAGGTCAATTGATGAAGCAAAGGGATTTAATTCCTCTGGAATAATGTTTCTTGAAAAAAAACTCTCTGAAAATTTGATTCTTTCAGGAAGATCATTGACGGTAATAACACCATTCTCACTTAATACATAAAGTCTTTCAATGAGATTTTCAAGTTCACGGACATTTCCGGGCCAGTGATAGTTAAGGAGTAATTCAAAAGCATCAGATTTAATCTTTAGTGTATAACCAAATTTTTCCGAAAATTTATTTATGAAATATTCACAAAGAATTGGAATGTCTTCTTTTCTCTCTCTTAGGGGAGGAATCAAAAGAGGTACTACATTGAGTCTCCAATAGAGGTCTTCTCTGAATTTTCCCTCTTTTACTTCATTTTCCAGATTTTTGTTTGTTGCAGCAATTATTCTTACATTTACATGTAATGGTTTAGTTGAACCAATTCTTTCAAAGCACCTTTCTTGTATTACCCTAAGAATTTTAACTTGCAAATGAAGAGGCATGTCTCCTATTTCATCTAAAAATATAGTTCCTTCATGGGCAAGTTCAAATCTACCAGGACGGGAGTATACTGCTCCTGTGAAAGCTCCTTTTTCATGTCCAAAAAGTTCAGATTCAAGAAGTTCAGAGGGTATGGCTCCGCAGTTGACAGGAATAAATGGTTTTGTGGCTCTTGTACTTTTTTGATGAATCATTTTTGCCACAAGCTCTTTTCCTGTTCCGCTTTCACCCATTATGAGAACAGTACTGTCAGTTTTAGATAGTTTATTTATGATAGCAAGAATTTCTTTAATTGCAGGTGATTGCCCTATAAATTCCGTTTCTTTAATCATGTCATAAATATGACATATTGAATAGTATTTTTTCAATAATTTTTGTAAAGCAAATCTTTATATATTTGCCTTGCTAAATTGAAAAGTTCAATATAATTTTTATCTGCGTAATCTTTATAAGTGTTAATATGGGGTATAAAGGAGTTTTTTTTGTAAATTAGTGTAACTTCTCCGTATATGCCATTTTTAAGATAAATGCGATGGGAATAATCTTTGGTGGTAGCAAGAACAAGCTTTGCAAGACTTATATATCCTGGGTCGAGATTAATCATTCTTTTAGAATTTATTGATAACTTAATTTCTATTTCGTTGGTTTGTAATTTTATATCCGCAATATCTCCTTCTGAAATTAATTTTTTAAAAAATATAAATCTACGAAAAATAGGACTACCAAGCTCATCAGTGTAATAGTTTGAATATTTCCACTCCTTTGGCGCTGATTCCATGAGAATTTCACCATAAAGATTTCTCAAGAATTCAATGGAAGTATAATAAATTTCTTTTTCTTTAAAAAGTGTTCCGATAAACAGTAATACTTTTTTGGGCTGTCCTGGTTTACCCATTAAATCATGATAGAACCTGTTTTAAATGGGGAATAATATGGGGATTATCCCATTCAACTGGTCCGATGATTTTGTGTCTTAAAATTCCATTTTTGTCGATTAGAAAGGTCTCTGGTACTCCTTTTATTCCATATATAAATGAAACATTACCATCATCAATGAGTACTGGGAAGGTAAATCCTGCTTTTTTTACCATTTCTATAACAGTTTTTGGATTATCTTTGTAAAGAACTGTAATAAACAATAAATCATCGGGAGCACCGTTTTTATTCAAGTAGGACTGAATTGCTTTTTTTTCAACCTTACAATCATTACACCAGGAAGCCCAAAAATTAAGAATAACAATTTTCCCTCTAAGTTCATTAAGTTTCCATGTTTTACCTTCGATATCTTTAAGAACAAAATCAGGAGCAGGCATGCCAATTTTTGCATTTTGCGAAATCGAAGGTATTTTAGATTTTTTAAATAATATGCTTCCAGTTATTATTACAGCAAGTAATATGAAAATTATCAAAAAAACATTCTTTTTCATTTCTTCACCTGATTAATTAACAGCTGTAGTTACCTCTTCAGGAATTTCTTCAAATTCAATTGAATTATTTCTTAGTTCAACTTTTATTATGTTTGAACCTTTAAATCTTCCCTTTAAAATTTCTTCTGAGAGTGGGTCTTCAATTTCCTTAGTTATAGCTCTTCTCATGGGTCTTGCTCCGTAGGCAGGCTGATAGTATTTATTTAAAATCCAATGTTTAACCTCTTCAGAAACAGCTATAACAAAGCCGTATTCTGAAAGCTTCTTGTTTGTTTCTGCAACGAGTAAGTCAATTATAGCAAGAAGATGGTGTTCTTCTAATGGATGGAATACGACAATATCATCTACTCTATTGAGAAATTCAGGATTGAAGGTTTTTTTCAATTCATCAAAGACGCTATCCTTTATTTTTGAGTATATATCTTTGGATTCTTTTTTATGGAAACCAAGGGGAGTGGATTTTTCTATTAATCTTGCTCCTATATTCGATGTCATTATTATTATTGTATTTTTAAAATCTACTTTTCTTCCAAAACTGTCAGTGAGGACTCCTTCATCAAGAATTTGAAGTAAAAGATTAAATACATCAGGATGGGCTTTTTCAATTTCATCAAAAAGAATTACTGCATAGGGCCTTTTACGAATTCTTTCTGTTAACTGTCCTCCTTCTTCATAGCCAACATACCCAGGTGGCGCTCCGATTAATTTTGATACATTGAATTTTTCCATATATTCTGACATGTCAAACTTAATAAGAGAATTTTCGTCATTAAACATGAATTCAGCAAGAGCCTTTGCAAGTTCGGTCTTTCCTACCCCTGTTGGACCAAGGAAAAAGAATGAACCGATTGGTCTATTTTTAGTTTTCAATCCAGCACGGGAACGCCTTATGGCTTTACAAACGCTTCTGATTGCTTCATCCTGTCCAATGATTCTCCTATGAAGAACTTCTTCCATATGAAGAAGTTTTTCTGATTCGGCCTGTTCAATTTTGAAAAGAGGAATTCCTGTCATCTTAGAAACAGTATAGGACACGTCTTCGGCTGTAACAACAGGAACTTCTTTATAAACAGAATCTTTCCATTTTTTATAATTAGCTTCATACATTCTTCTAAGTTTATCTTCCTCATATTTTGCTTTTTGAGCAGACTGTAAGTCATGAATCTTTATGTAAAGAGATTTTTCTTTTGAAAGTTTCATTAATTCCATTTCAATTTCCTTTAATTCCTGAGGCATTACTGATTTTTTCAGTTTTATTCTTGATGCTGTCTCATCAATGACATCTATTGCTTTGTCTGGAAGATATCTGTCTGTTATATATCTATCAGAAAGCTTTACTGCTGTCTCGATTGCTTCATCAGTAATTTTTACTTTATGATGATTTTCATATTTTTCTCTTATTCCTTTAAGTATTTCAACTGTTGTTTCTACACTCGTTGGTTGAATATATACTGGTTGAAACCTTCTTTCAAAGGCTCCATCCTTTTCAATATATTTTCTGTATTCCTGTGGAGTTGTCGCTCCTATGCATTGTATTTCACCACGCGATAAAGCCGGTTTTAACATATTTGAGGCATCTACAGAGCCTTCAGCAGCACCAGCACCAATGATTGTGTGTAGTTCATCGATAAATAAAATTACATTGTCAGACTGAGTTGTCTCTCTCATTACAGCTTTCAGTCTTTCTTCAAATTGTCCTCTGTATTTTGTACCTGCAATTAATGCACCAAGGTCAAGGGCGATAATTCTTTTTCCAAGAAGTATATCAGGCACATCTCCTTCAATTATTTTTTGTGCCAATCCTTCTACAATAGCAGTTTTACCTACTCCTGGTTCACCTATTATTACAGGATTATTTTTAATCCTTCTTCCTAAAATTTGGATAACTCGCTCAATTTCATCTTCTCTTCCAATAACAGGGTCAAGTTTTCCTTCCAGGGCTAATAATGTTAAATCTCTTCCAAATTCATCTAAGGCTGGAGTATTTGATCTTTTTCTTTCCTTCTGAGGAGCTCCTTGAAAATGGGGTCTTATTGAAAAGTTTATTGTCAGTTGTCGGGCACCTAAAAGATTTATTCCAAAACTTCTAAGAACTTTTCCAGCAATACCTTCTTCTTCTTTTATAAGACCAAGGAAAAGGTGTTCGCTTCCAATATATGGATGTCCAAGAAGTCTTGCCTCTTCTATTGCATATTCAAGAACTTTTTTAGCTTTAGGTGAGAAAGGTATTTCACCGTAAGTTAAAAGATTTGTTTCTGCAGAAATTCTTTTTTCAATTTCATAACGAACATTTTCAGGTTGAATCCCTATTTTTTTTAATATAGCAATTGGTATAGAGTCTTCTTCTCTCAAAATGGCAAGTAAAAGATGTTCTGTATCGAGAAATTCGCTATTTCTTTTTTCTGCTTCCTCTCTTGCATAAAGAATTATTTTACGTCCCTTTTCTGTAAACTTTTCAAACATGTTAAACACTCCTTTGAGAATTTTATCTCTAACTCAATATTAATGATTTTTTCCTCTTTCTGTCAATCAATGTAGTGTTAAACCAAGATTTTCTGATATATAGAAAGCTGTCTTTCGCTCAAACTTTCATTTCAAAAAAAGAGGGGACCCTTCGCCTTCAGCTCAGATTGACAGAAAAAAACACAAGCCTTCGGACTAAAAATATATTGATATAAATCAACTCAATATGTTAGATTAAAAACATGAAGCGTAAGGATTATTATAAGATACTTGGCGTAAGTAAAGATGCCTCCCAAGAGGAAATAAAAAAGGCTTATCGTAAGCTTGCAAGAAAGTATCATCCAGATTTAAATCCTGGAAACAAAGAAGCTGAGGAAAAGTTTAAAGAGATTAATGAAGCCTATGCAGTTTTAAGTGATCCAAAGAAAAGAGAGGAGTATGACAGAGGAGAATCATTTGATTTTAAAGGTTTTGACTTTGGCGGTTTTGACTTCACAAAAGGTTTTGATTTAGGTGATATTTTTGGAGATATTTTTGGTGAAACCTTTACAACAACTTCGACCACCTATGTAAAAGGTGAAGATATAATAATTCCTGTTAATTTAACATTTGAAGAAGCCTATAAAGGCACTGTAAAACCAATTACTTATCAAAGATATATAGAGTGTCAAAGTTGTCATGGAAGCGGAGCTGACAGAGTTGATATTTGCTCAAGATGTGGTGGAACAGGCAGGATTCAGGTTTCAAGAGGATTTGTAAGGGTAAGTCAAACCTGCCAAAACTGTGGTGGAACTGGAAGAAAAGCTTCATCGACATGTAAAAGTTGTAGTGGAGCAGGCAGATTTTTAACAACAGAAACAGTTAAGGCTAAGATTCCTGCTGGGGTAGACAATGGTTCAACAGTCAAGGTTAAAGGATATGGAAATGCAGGTAGAGGTGGAGCTCCCTATGGTGATTTAATTCTTGAAGTTAATATTATCCCACATCCTTTTTTTACAAGAAAGGGAGATGATATATACATTGACCTTCCTGTAACATTTGTTGAAGCAGCCTTGGGAGCTAAGGTTGATGTTCCTCTTCCAGATGGAGATACAGTCACCATGAAAATACCTGAGGGGACCCAGGGTGGACAGAAATTTAGAATTTCAGGGAAAGGATTTCC
This sequence comes from Thermodesulfovibrio sp. N1, assembly GCF_001707915.1. Taxonomy (GTDB): domain Bacteria; phylum Nitrospirota; class Thermodesulfovibrionia; order Thermodesulfovibrionales; family Thermodesulfovibrionaceae; genus Thermodesulfovibrio. Next base: position 28,092 of record NZ_MAVV01000001.1, read on the forward strand.
ATCACCAAAGGGAGGTAAGGAAGGAGATTTTTATGTAGTGATAAAAATATTAATTCCTAAGGGATTAAAAGATCCTGAAAAGGAAGAGATTAAAAGACTGGAACGTCTTTATAAAGAAAACCCAAGAGAATTCATGCTGAGGAGGTAGAAATGAGACAGGATGAAAGATTCTATATGATAAGTATGGTTTGTAGGCTTCTTAATGTTCATCCTCAAACATTAAGACTTTACGAAAGAGAAGGATTTATAAAACCTAAAAGAATTAAAAGACAGAGAGTTTATACAGATGAAGACCTTGAAAGACTAAATTTCGTAATAAGACTTACAAAGGAGTTCGGTGTTAACAGATCTGGAGTAGATATTATTCTTAGAATGAGGGAGAGAATGCAGATTATGGAAGAATTAATAAATGAATTGTTTCGTTATGTTGATGAAGATATAAAGCAAACATTGGAAAAAAGAATGAAAAAATTTTTTGAACAAATTTAAGGAGGTAAAACATGAGATTTGACAAATTAACATATAAAACCCAGGAGGCAATCAAGGAAGCTCAAAGAATTGCTTCTCAACATGGAAATCAGCAAATAGATGTGGAACATCTTATGCTTGCATTAATTGAAGATTCGGAAGGACTTGTTTCAAGAATTCTTAAGGAATGCGGAGCAGATATAAATACAATAAAGACAGATTTAAAAAAAGCAATAGATAGAATTCCGAAAGTTCAAAGTGTTCAACCTCTTGAACATATTTACATTACACCAAGGCTTAATCAACTTTTGGAGAAAGCTGATAAGGAAGCAGAACATCTTAAAGATGAATACATAAGTGTAGAGCATCTTCTGATTGCTCTATTTGATGTCGGAGGACCAGCTTTTGATGCGATAAAAAAACAAGCTGTTACCCGTCAGAAAGTTCTTGATGCAATGATAGCAATAAGAGGAGTACATCAAGTTACAGATCCAAATCCAGAGGAAAAATATCAAGCTCTTGTTAGATATGGAAAAAATTTAACAGAACTTGCAAAAAAAGGAAAACTTGATCCTGTAATTGGAAGGGATGAAGAGATAAGAAGGGTTATACAGGTATTAAGTAGAAGAACCAAAAATAATCCTGTTTTAATAGGTGATCCCGGTGTTGGTAAAACAGCCATAGTTGAAGGACTTGCCCAAAGAATAGTAGCAGGGGATGTTCCAGAATCATTAAGAGATAAGGAAATAGTAGCATTAGATATCGGTTCTCTTCTTGCAGGTGCAAAATATCGTGGAGAGTTTGAAGAGCGTCTTAAAGCAGTGCTGAAAGAGATTACCTCTTCTGATGGAAGAATTATCACATTTATAGACGAGCTTCATACCCTTGTTGGTGCAGGTGCTGCGGAAGGAGCTGTTGATGCATCAAATATGCTTAAGCCAGCCCTTGCCCGTGGAGAGCTCAGATGCATAGGCGCAACAACAGTTAATGAATACAGAAAATACATTGAAAAAGACCCAGCCCTTGAAAGAAGATTTCAACCAATTCTTGTTAAAGAGCCTTCTGTTGAAGATACAATTTCAATTCTAAGAGGACTTAAAGAGAGATATGAGGTTCATCACGGTGTAAAAATAAAGGATTCTGCATTGGTTGCTGCTTCGGTGCTTTCAGCAAGATACATAACTGACAGATATCTTCCAGACAAAGCAATTGACCTAATAGATGAAGCGGCAGCAAAACTTAGAATGGAGATTGACAGTATGCCAATTGAACTTGATGAAATTGAAAGAAAACTAAGACAGCTTGAGATAGAACGTCAGGCACTAAGCAAAGAACCAACTGAGGATGCAAAAGAAAAAATCGAAAAAATTTCTCAGGAAATAGAAGAACTTCTTAAGAAAAAAGAAGAATTAACACATCAGTGGCAGGCTGAAAAAGAGATAATTTTAAAAATAAGGGAAATAAAAGCAGAGATTGAACAAACCCGTATTGCCTCTGAACAGGCAGAACGTCAGGGTGACTTAACAAGGGCAGCTGAACTTAGATATGGGAAAATGATAGAGCTTCAGAAAGCCCTTGAACAGGCAAATATTCAATTAAAAAAACTTCAGAAAAAAAGAAAAATGCTTAAAGAAGAGGTTGATGAGGAAGACATTGCAGAGGTTGTGGCAAAGTGGACAGGTATACCTGTTAAAAGACTTCTTGAAAGTGAAACTCAAAAACTTATAAAAATGGAAGAAAGACTTAAAGAGAGAGTTGTTGGGCAGGATGAAGCAATAATTGCTGTATCAAATGCAATTAGAAGAGCAAGAGCAGGACTTCAGGACCCAAACCGTCCGATTGGTTCCTTTATGTTTCTTGGTCCAACAGGAGTTGGTAAAACTGAACTTGCAAAGGCTTTAGCAGAGTTTCTTTTCGATGATGAAAATGCCATGATTCGAATTGATATGTCAGAATATCAGGAGCGTCATACTGTGTCTCGTCTCATTGGTGCACCTCCAGGATATGTAGGATATGAAGAAGGTGGACAGCTTACAGAAGCAGTAAGAAGGCGTCCTTATAGTGTTGTGCTATTTGATGAAGTTGAGAAAGCTCATCCAGAAGTATTCAATATTCTTTTACAGGTTCTTGATGATGGCCGTCTTACTGATGGACATGGAAGAACTGTTGATTTTCGTAACACAATAATAATTATGACATCAAACATAGGTAGCCATCATATTCAGGAGTTTCTTGAAGGCGGTGGTTCAGAACACTGGCAGGATTTGAAAAAAGATTTAAGAAAAAGAATAATGGATGATTTGAGGGCTTTCTTCAGACCTGAATTCCTTAACAGAATTGATGAGACAATAATCTTCAATCCATTAAGCAAAGAAATAATGAAAAATATTATTGAAATTCAGTTAAAAAGAATCAAACAGTATCTAAAACAGAGAAAAATTGATATAACAATGACTGAGTCTACAAAGGAATACATTGCAAAAATTGGATATGATCCTGTTTATGGAGCAAGACCTTTAAGAAGAGTGTTACAAAAGGAGATTCTTGATCCTCTTGCAATAAAACTTATTGAAGGAATCTTCAAAGAAGGTGATACTGTAGAAGTTGACTTTAAAGATGGTAAGATAATATTTAATAAGATTGTTTTAGCAGAGGCAATTTAAAAAATTAGGAGGTGTAAAATGGCTATAGTAAAATGGAGTCCTTTAAAGGAAATTGAAGAGATAAGAAAAGAGATGGATAGACTTTTTGAGGAGTTTCTTTCTCCTGTAAGACGAAGAAGAGCAGTGAGTTCAGAAGGGATTATATCGCCAAATGTAGATATCTTTGAAAAAGATAACGAATTAAAAATTCAGATTGAATTACCTGGTGTAAATAAAAATGAGATAGATTTAACCATAACCGATGATAGACTAATCATCAAAGGAGAAATTAAAAGACCCGAAGGAGTCAAAGAAGAGGATTATATTTTAAGTGAAAGAAGTTTTGGTCCTTTTACAAGAACAATTAGTCTTCCACCTGATATAGATAAATCCTCTGTTAAGGCGGGACTTAAAGACGGATTGCTTGAAATATCAATAATGAGAAAATCAGAGTCAAAACCAAGAGAGATAAAAATTCAATTAGAGTAGCTCTTATAAAAACCCGCCTCGTAAGGGGCGGGTTTTTTGAATTTCTTAAAAGAAACTGATAAACTTAATTTATGAATTTAAAACAAATACCGGCTATAGCAGTTGTTTTAATTGATACAGATGTTTTTTCCTTAAATGAATCTTCATTGGAAGGCGCAGACCTTATTGAATTAAGGGTTGATATGTTTGAAAATATTCAAAAAATTGAACAGGTTTTTGCCACTGCAAAGAAAAAATTTAATCTTCCAATGCTATGTACAATAAGATCTCTAAAGGAAGGTGGCAAAAAAGAAATACCAGATAGATTAAGCATTTATGAGAAATTAACTCCCTATTGTGATTTTTTTGATATTGAAATTTTTTCTGAGGGATCTCGAACTTTAAGACAAAAGACTTTACAAAATAACATTAAACTCATTTTATCCTATCACAGATTTGATTTAACTCCCTCGGTAGAAGATTTAGAAAATGTCTTTGAAGAAGGTAAAAAACTTGGTGCTGATATAATCAAGATTGCTACAATGGTTAATGAAATAGAGGATGCGGAAAAACTTTTGTATTTTACAATAAAACATAAAAAAGACAATGTTATAGTAATTGGAATGGGAGAAAAGGGAAGATTAACACGTATTGTAAATCCAGTGTTTGGTTCTTTAATTACCTATGCAAGCCTTAACACAACATCTGCACCTGGACAGATTCCTCTGCCCTATATGGTAAAAATTTTTAAAGAAATTGGGATAAGAAAGTAAACCCACCTGAAAACCAGATGGGCTTACCAGATTTTACTTTATATATGTTTTCCAATAGTTTCTTACCTTATCTTTTACGGATTTTGGCAAGGGCACATAATCAAGTTTTTTAGCTGTTTCATCTCCATTTGTAAATGCCCAATCAAAGAATTTTATAACAGATTTGTTAACATCTGCCTTTTCCTTTGCAAGAAGAATATATGTAGCTCCTGTTATGGGCCAGGCTTTTTTACCAGGTGCATTTGTCATCCATGCATAAAAATGTTTTTTAGGATCAAGCTCTGCAGTAGCAGCTGCTTCAGCAAAACTGTCAAAATCAGGGGCTACAATCTGTCCTGCTGAATTTTTAAGCTTTACTGTGGAAAGTTTATTTTGTTTGGCATAGGCAAACTCAACATATCCTATTGAATAAGAAGTTCTTTTTACATAATTTGCAACCCCTTCATTGCCTTTTCCTCCAAGTCCTGTTCTCCATTTAACAGCTGTTCCATAGCCAACATTATCTGCCCATTTTTTACATGTTCCACTGAGATAGTGTGTGAATATTGCAGTTGTTCCAGAACCATCAGAGCGATAGACTACTGTTATAGGTTTTGCAGGCATATGTATATCTGGATTTAATGCTTTAATTTTTGGGTCATTCCACTGTTTAATCTCACCAAGAAATATCTCACACATTGTGTTTCCATCAAGAACTAAAGCATTAAATGGAATTTCAGGGATATTAACAACAGGTACAACTCCACCTATTACAGCAGGAAATTGAAGAAGTTGGGATTTTTCTAATTCTTCAGGTTTAAGAGCCATATCAGAGGCACCAAAATGAACTGTTCTTTCTGTAATCTGTCTGATTCCACCACCTGAACCAATTGACTGATAATTAATTTTAATTCCTGTGTGCCTTGTAATAACCCGATGCCCAAGAAGAATAAAGTGGATATGGAAAGGTAGCACCAGCACCATTAATCATTTCAGCAGAAGAAGAAATATTGAATGTTAAAAGTACAAAAAATACAATAAATTTCAAAATTAGACTCACCATCTATACCTCCTCATTTTAATTTTTTAATATTGTAACAGAAAATTAACATTCCTGTAACAAAAAATTAACATTGTTGTAAAACTGTCTTAACAATGGTTTTTTATACTAAAACATGAAAATAAAAAATAATTTATGGAGGTGTTTTATGAAGTATCAAAAGAGTTTTATTTTGGGGGTTACTTTGCTTTTGATGACGATGATGTTATTTTTGGTGCCCCTATCTTATGCGCAGCCAATTATCAAAATTGATGGCTCATCAACAGTTTTTCCAATCACTGAGGGTGTAGCAGAAGATTTTCAGAAAGCAAAAAAAGGAGCAGTTAAGGTTACAGTAGGAATTTCTGGTACTGGTGGAGGATTCAAAAAGTTTTGCAGAGGGGAAACAGATATCTCTAATGCTTCAAGACCAATTTTGAAGAAAGAAATGGAAGAATGCCAGAAAGCAGGCATAAGGTACATTGAGCTTCCCATTGCCTATGATGCCTTAGCAGTATTTGTAAACACAAAAAATAACTGGATTAAAAATGACTGCATTACCGTTGAAGAACTTAAAAAAATGTGGGAACCCGATGCTCAAGGTAAGATTACAAATTGGAATCAGGTAAATCCATCCTGGCCAGATAGAACTTTAAGACTTGCTGGTCCTGGTGCAGATTCAGGAACCTTCGACTACTTTACTGAAGCTGTTGTAGGAAAGGCAAAGTCAAGTAGAGGTGATTATGTAGCAAGTGAAGATGACAATGTTATTATGAATGCGGTTATAAAAGATGTTGGAGCCCTTGGATATGTAGGATTAGCCTATGTAACTGAAAATAAAGGTAAGGTTAAACCATTAGCAGTCAAAAATCCTAAAACAGGTGCCTGTGTAATGCCAAGTGAAAAAACTGTCATGGATGGAACCTATCAGCCCCTTTCAAGACCTATATTTATATATGTAAATGAAAAATCTGCTAAAGAAAGACCAGAGGTAAGAGAATTTGTAGAATTCTATCTTAAAAATGCAGGAAAAATATCAAAACAGGTTGGTTATATTCCTCTCCCTCCAAAGGCTTATCCAATGGCAGAAGAAAGATTTAAGAAAATGCATGTGGGAACCGTATTTGGCGGTGAGTTACAAGTTGGTTTGACTGTTGAAGAACTTCTTAAAAGAGAAGCAAAGTATTAATTATGTTTGCTTCTTTAGGTTATAAAAGAATCTTAGACAAACTCATGCTGGCGGTGTTTTTCACCGCCGGCTTTATTACTATTTTTATAACAATCGGTATTGTATATGTTCTTTTGGCAGATACATTAGAGTTTTTTAAGGAGGTATCAATTAAAGAATTTCTAACAGAAAAAGAATGGACACCTGTTTTTGCTACAAAAAAATTCGGTATCTGGCCCCTTATTGCCGGAACATTTCTTATAGCTGCAATAGCTATGATTGTATCCGTTCCTCTTGGACTGTTAATTGCAATCTACTTAAGTGAATATGCCTCTGTTAGTGTTAAGGAAATTGCGAAACCAATAATAGAATTTTTAGAAGCGGTTCCAACAGTTGTTTATGGATATTTTACTTTATTGTTTGTAACTCCTCTTTTACAAAAAATAGTTCCTGATCTTGAAAGTTTTAATTCTTTAGCTCCTGGAGTTGTTCTTGGTTTTATGATTTTGCCTTATACTGCATCAATGGCTGAAGATGCAATGAAAGGTGTTCCTCAGCGAATAAGAGAGGCTTCTTATGCATTGGGTGCTACAAAATTATGGACTGCTATCAGAATAATTCTACCAGCATCAATTTCTGGAGTAATTGCTGGATTTATTCTTGGTGCATCAAGGGCAATAGGAGAAACAATGGTTGTTGCAATATCTGCAGGTATGTATCCTAATTTAACCCTTGATCCAAGAGAACCTATACAGACAATGACAGGATATATAGTTCAGATTGCTCTTGGTGATTTACCCTTTGGTTCTATTGAATATTTATCAATATTTGCAGTGGGGTTCACCCTTTTTATAATTGCCTTTGTCTTTAACAGTATTGCCCTTTGGTTAAAATCAAAAATAAGAGAGATGTATTAATAAAATGAAGAGTTTAGAGAAATTCGATAAAAAAAAATTAAAAAAGATAAAGCCAGACATAATATTTCCTATTTTTGGTTTTTTTGCTTTATTTTTAGTTGTTTCTTTTATGTTTACCCTCGTATTAGATGTCTTTTTAGATGGTTTCGAAAAACTTAAAGATCCCAATTTTTATACTTCTTTTCCTTCAAGATTTCCTGAAAAGGCAGGAATACTTTCTGGTTGGGTTGGTACACTACTTGTAATGGGAGGTGCTATATTTTGGTCACTTCTTATTGGTATACCTGCAGGAATTTATCTTGAGGAGTATGCTAAAAAAAGAGGATTAATAGGAAAAATCGAGAATATAATTGAACTTAACATAAATAATCTTGCTGCAGTGCCAGCAATAATTTATGGACTTTTAGCCTTAGGCATTTTTGTATACAGATTTAAGCTTGGTGAAAGTATATTAACTGCAGGTTTAACATTAAGTATTTTAATGTTACCTGTTATTGTAGTAAATACAAGGGAAGCAATAAGAAGAATTCCAAGAGACATACGTGAAGCAGCCTATGCAGTAGGTGCTACAAAATGGGATACAATTAGAGATCATATTTTCCCTTACTCCTTGGGAGGAATCCTTACAGGACTTATTATTGCTGCATCAAGAGCAATTGGTGAAACAGCTCCTTTAGTTACAATTGGAGCCTTGACTTTTATTGCCTTTTTACCGCCAAATCCAATTACTTCAGATTTTCCATATCTATCATTGACAAAGTTTTGGGAGGTTTTAATGTCACCTTTTACAGTTTTGCCTATCCAGATATTTAATTGGGTTTCCCGTCCACAGGCTGCTTTCCAGATTAACGCTGCAGCAGCAGGGTTTATATTACTTGTTTTAACGGTTTTTATGAATGCCTTAGCTTATTATATTAGGCAAAAAGTCAGGAGGAAATACATATGGTAATAGGTAGTGTAGTTATTGATAATATAAAAAATTTGATTTTTGGAACTAAAGAGAAAGCCTTAGAAGAAACAAAGGAGGCAAACTTGATTAAATCTGAAAGTGAAATCAAGATTGAGGTTAAAGAATTAAATTTTTACTATGGAGATTTTAAGGCTCTAAAAAACATAAATTTAAAAGTGCCAACAAAAAAAATAACTGCTTTGATAGGTCCGAGTGGTTGTGGAAAAACAACTCTGTTAAGATGTTTTAATAGAATGCATGATCTATATCCAGATTCAAGATACGAAGGAACCATATATTTCAATCCCTATGGAATAAACATAGTTGATAAAAATATTGATTTGCTGGATTTAAGAAGAAAAATTGGAATGGTTTTTCAAAGACCAAATCCTTTCCCAAAATCTATTTTTGAAAATGTTGCCTATGGATTAAAGGTTAATGGAATTAGAGATAAAAAATTAATCCAAGAAAAAGTTGAATGGGCACTTAGGGCTTCTGCCTTGTGGGATGAAGTAAAGGATAGATTAAAAGAAAATGCCTACTCCCTTTCTGGTGGTCAACAACAAAGACTTTGCATAGCAAGAGCTATAGCAATTGAGCCTGATGTTGTTCTTTTTGACGAACCTACCTCTGCTTTAGATCCCATTTCAACTGCTAAAATAGAGGAACTGCTTATTCAGCTAAAGGAAAAATTAACTATAATTATTGTTACCCATAATATGCAACAAGCAGCAAGAGTATCGGACTACACAGGATTTATGTATTTGGGAGAATTGATAGAGTTTGATAAGACAGATAAAATTTTTACTGTTCCAAAAGAAAAATTAACTGAAGAATATATAACAGGAAGATTTGGATAAGATTAGTGATATATTACTTTTGTCCTTTCTGTTGGGAAGAACTAAAGGATAATTTAATAATCTGTCCAAATTGTAACTCCGATTTGAGGAAATTTTCATCAATGCCTTTTGAAGAAAAACTAATCTATGCCTTAAAACATCCTGTAAGGGAAATTCGTAAAACTGCTATTTTTATAATAGGATTAAAAAAGATGAGATCTGCTATTAAAGAATTAGAAAAAATTTTAATCTATGAAGAAGATCCAATTATGATAATTGAAATTTTAAATTCTTTAAAAAACATAGGCACTGAAGAGGCAATGGAAATAATTGAAAGATTTAAATTTCATAGTAGCTCTCTGATATCTTCCTATATTAATAAATTTCTTGTCCATAAACCTATTAATGATAATAATTAAATTGGTATAATAACAAAAGTATGAATTTAGGAGGCAGTAATGGGAATTTTAGATGCTGAGTTAAGAAAGTTAAAAGAAAAAATACTTATTTTGGGATGCCTTGTTGAAGAAGGAATAAGAAAAGCTGTTAAGGCTCTTATTGACAGAGACATCGAACTTGCTAAAAATGTTATTTCAAGAGACAATCTCATAAACGGACTTGAAGTTGAAATAAACGAAGAATGCATAAGACTAATTGCATTAAGACAGCCAATGGCTAAGGATTTGAGATTTATAACCACCGCAATGAAAATATGCACAGATCTTGAACGAATGGGTGATTTTGCAGTTAATATTGCTGAAAGAGCAATTGAACTTGCACAGGAGCCATTTTTAAAGCCCTTTGTAAATATACCTAAAATGGCTGAAATTACTGAAAGTATGGTTGAAGATGCTATTAATGCTTTTGTAAAAGAAGATGTTGATTTATGCTATGAGGTTATCAAAAGAGATGACCAGGTTGATGAACTTTTACAGAATAATCATAATGAGTTATTTGGATTGATGATAAAAAATCCTGATATTATTCCTTTAGCTCTTAAAAGAATGTTTGTTGCAAAATATCTTGAAAGAATTGCTGATCATGCTACAAATATAGCTGAAATGGTAATTTATATGGTTGAAGGTAAAATGCTAAGAGGTTCCTTTGTCACAGAAGAAGTTCAAAAACTCTGTTTAGAAGATTTTATCTCAAGGCAAAAATAGATTTATCTCATAAGTTCCTATACTTACTCTTTCAGCAATTCCTTCTTTCCAAAGTAGTTCTGTAATTTTGAGCTTTTCTTCCTTAGGAATCAAAATAATTAATTTGTTACCTTCAGATATTATTTCTTTCCATTTATTGATTTTTTCTGGCATTATTTCTTTTTCTGTAATTATGTCCATATATCCTAAAGTCATTCCATAGGTTAAAATTTTTAAATCTGGAGGCGGATTTTCCACAGGTTCTATTTGCTGCTGAAGTTTATTAAGTTTTTGTTTTAAATAGTAAGTCAAAAGTTCCTTTAAATGTTTTTCCATGTTCATTTTTTCTTCCTCAGTTTAGAAAGATCAATAATTTTAGAATCTTTCCTTTTTTGAGAATTTTCTTCTGCCCTTTCAGAGGACTCTGCATTGTTAGAAAATTTAAAAACTGGAACATTGAGTTGAACCCGTAAGTCTGGTGAAAAAACTCCTGCAATATAATTTATGGGGATGTAACATCTCTCTGGAGTGTTACCAAATACCAGAGTTGCCGTTAATGCGTCATCATTCCATTGAAAATTCATTTTTTGATTAAAGACTAAAATAAGACCTCTTTCTTTTTCTTCAGGAAGAAATCCTCTTTTGCCTATGACAACATTTTCATCGTAATCAACAATTATAAAAACTCTGCCAGCAAGATTAATTAATTCAAAAAAAGTTTGTTTTTTTAGTTCATTAAGCCTTTTTATAAGCTCTTCAGATAAATCGATCATTGTCTAATCCTGTAACTAAGTAATAAAGCACCACTAAATATCATAATCAGACATAAAATCTGTCCCATTGTGAAAATTCCCAGAATATAGCCAATTTGAGGATCTGGCTCTCGAAAGAATTCAACAAAAAAGCGAAAAATACCATAAAGAACTAAAAATAATGATGATAGAATACCAGACCTGCTAAATTTATCTTTGAAAAACCATAAAATCGTAAAAAGTACTACTCCTTCCAATGCTGCTTCATAAAGTTGGCTTGGATGTCTTGGTAGAGGACCTCCCTCTGGGAAAATCATTGCCCAGGGAACATTAGTTACTCTTCCGTAAAGCTCTCCATTTATAAAATTTCCGATTCTTCCAAGTCCAATACCGATTGGTGCTGTTAAAACAAGCATATCAGTAAGAGTGAAGAAATCAAATTTTTTAGCCCTTGTAAAAAGCCATGCTGATATCACAACACCAATAAGCCCTCCATGGAAAGACATACCTCCCTGCCAGAGAGCAAAAATGTGAAGAGGATTTTCAATGTAGTAGGAAAGATTGTAAAAAATTACATATCCTAAACGAGCACCAATTAGAAGTCCTAATATTAAATAAAAATAGAGATTTTCGAGAAAATCCTTTTCAACCCGTATTCCTTTCCTTTTTATTTCTCTCTTTACAATTAAATAAGAACATATAAAACCTATAAGATACATCAATCCATACCATCTTATTGAAAGAGGACCGACTTTAACAATTTCAGGATTTATATTTGGATAAGGAAGCATATTGTTCCTTTCTCAAATCAAAAATGAAAAATTTTTACAGTTTCTTCTGAAAACATATTCTATTTTATCACAATTTAAAATTAAAAGATTTCATGATTGTACAAATAGTCTCTAATTGACAAAAATCCTTTATGGCTTTTAAACTTAAAAGTGGATAATATTTTTTAAGGAGGGCATGTGTTAAAGGCAATCGAAGAAATTTCAACAACTAAGAAGAGGCTTAAAATTGAAATACCTGCAGAAAGAGTAGAGGAGGAAATTCAAAAAGTATTAAAAGATATTCAGAAAAAAGCAAAAATTCCAGGTTTTAGACCAGGTAAAGCACCAATCTCAATAATTGAGAAAAAATTTGGTAAAGAGGCAGAATCTGAAGTTTTAGAGAAACTTGTTTCCCAGTCCTATGATAATGCAATTAAAGAAGCTAAACTAAAACCTGTTCTTCCACCAATAGCAGAAGATGCAATTGATATAAAGAGAAAGCAACCTTTATCCTTTGAACTTATAGTAGAGGTTAGACCGGAGATTGAAAATCTTAATTACGAAAACATAGAACTGGAAGAAGTTTCAACAGAAGTAAAAGAAGAGGAAATTGAAGACGTGCTTAAGAGACTTTCAAAAGAAAGAGGCACCTATGAGCCAACAGAAGAACCAATTCAGAATGAAGATCTTGTTGTAATTGATTACACCACAGATATTGGTAAAGAGGCAAAAGATTTTGTATATAAACTTGGTGCAGGACCTTTCCCAGAAGAATTCTCCAAAGCCTTTGAAGGTAAAAGAAAAAATGAAATATTTAATATCAAAATAGACTTTCCTGAAGACTCTATTGCTGATTTTGCTGGGAAGACTGTTAATTTTGATATAACTGTTAAAGAGATTAAGAGAAGAAAAGACATTCCCTATGAAGAACTTCCAAAAGAGCTTGGTTTTGAAGATATAGAAGATCTCAAAAAATATATAAAAGAAAGCCTTGAAAGGGCTAAAAAGGAACAGGCTGAACAAAAATATAAAATAGATATTTTAAAGAAGCTTCTTGAATCCTATGATTTTGAAATTCCAGAAGGACTCCTTGAAATGGAAATAAGAAGGTTGACAGAAGAGTATGAAGCAATGGGACTTGATATAACTCAAAATATGGATAAAATAACTGAGTCAGCTAAAAGAAACGTTAAAGCCTATCTTTTACTTGAAGTTATAGGCGAAAAAGAAGGTATTTCTGTATCTCAAGAAGATTTAAAAAATGAAGTTATGAATATTGCAAAAAAATACAGTATTTCACCCCATGGAGTTGTTCAGTATTATCTGACTAAACATGGTTCTTTAGAACCACTCCGTAATAGTGTTTTTGAAAATAAAGTTTTTGACTTACTTTTGAAAAGAGTAAAATTTGTTAAAAAAGAGGAGGCACAGCAGTGAGTATAGTACCAATTGTAATAGAACAGACTGGGAGAACAGAAAGAGTTTACGATATTTATTCAAGATTACTTAAGGATAGAATTATCTTTATAGGAACAGAGATTAATGATCAAGTGGCAAATGTAGTAATTGCCCAACTACTTTTTCTTCAGACAGAAGATCCCGATAAGGATATACATATATATATCAACTCACCAGGAGGAATAGTCTCAAGTGGACTTGCCATTTATGATACCATGCAGTATGTAAAACCAGATATTGCCACTTACTGTATTGGGCAGGCATCTTCTATGGCATGTGTTTTACTTGCAGCAGGAACAAAAGGGAAAAGATTTGCTCTCCCCCATTCAAGAGTTATGATTCACCAGCCAATTGGAGGATTTTACGGACAGGCAACAGATGTTGAGATTCATGCAAGAGAGATTTTGAAGATGAAAGAACTTCTAAATCAGATTTTATCAAGGCACACAGGACAGCCTATTGAGAAAATACAAAAAGATACAGAAAGAGATTTCTTCATGTCTGCCCAAGAAGCAAAGGAGTATGGAATTGTAGATGAAGTTATTTCATCTATAAAACAAAAATAGGTGAAAAATGGCAAAGAGAAGTGACGAGAATTTAAAATGCTCCTTTTGTGGAAAATCACAGAAAGAAGTTAAAAAATTAATTGCCGGCGATGGAGTATACATTTGTGATGAATGCGTTTCTCTATGTAACGAAATTTTAGAAGAGGAGAAAATTTCTAATATTGGAGGCTTAAAAACTGAATTGCCCACTCCACAGGAAATCCATAAATTTTTAAATGATTATGTGATAGGACAGGAAAGAGCAAAAAAAATTCTTTCAGTAGCCGTTTACAATCACTATAAAAGAATTTTTAAAGGTAAACCTAATGATGAAATTCAGAAAAGTAACATTATGCTTATTGGACCGACAGGTACAGGGAAAACTCTTTTAGCCCAAACGCTTGCAAAATTTCTTGATGTGCCCTTTGCAATTGCCGATGCAACAACTCTCACAGAAGCAGGATATGTTGGTGAGGATGTTGAAAATATTCTTCTTAAACTTCTTCAAAATGCAAACTTTGATATACAGCGTGCTCAAATTGGGATAGTTTACATAGATGAGATTGATAAAATAAGTAGAAAGGCTGACAGTCCATCAATAACTCGTGATGTTTCAGGTGAGGGAGTTCAACAGGCACTTTTAAAAATTGTAGAAGGCACTGTCGCAAATATACCACCTCAGGGAGGAAGAAAACATCCCCATCAGGAATACATTCAACTTGATACAACTAACATACTTTTTATATGTGGAGGAGCTTTTGTTGGACTGGAGGAAATTATAAAAAAGAGAATCGGGAAGAGAACAATTGGTTTTCTTTCGAAAACATCAAAGATGGATGAGGAAAACATCCTTACCCATGTTGAACCTGAAGATCTCATTAAATATGGTATGATTCCTGAGTTTGTTGGTAGGTTTCCAGTAGTAGCAACTCTTTGTGAATTGAATGAAGATGCCCTTGTTGAAATCCTTACAAAACCAAAAAATGCCCTTGTAAAACAATATCAGAAGTTATTCAGCATTGATGGAGTTAAGCTCACATTTACTGATGAGGCATTAAGGGCTATTGCAAAAAAAGCGATAGAGAGAAAAACAGGTGCCCGTGCTCTAAGAAGTATTCTTGAAGATATTATGCTTGATGTAATGTATCTTATTCCATCTGAAAAGGGAATAAGTGAGTGTATAATCAATGAAGAGGTTGTCGATAAAAAGGCTTCTCCTATTTTGATATATAAAGAGAAAAAAGCAAAACAGTTATAAAATATTAGTTCCCTATGACAAATACAAAGGTTAAATTAATAATCAATGGAGTAGAAATAAAAGCAGAATTCTTTGATACAGAATGCTGTAAAAGGATAATTCAATCTCTTCCAATAGAAAGCAATATTAATGAATGGGGAGATGAATTTTATTTTACTGTTGGAATTAATATGCCACTGGACAATACTGCTACAACTAAAGTAAAAGCAGGAGATATTGGCTACTGGCCACCCGGGGATGCCCTTGCTATATTTTTTGGTAAAACTCCAATAAGTAAAGGAGATGATCCTGTCCCAGCCAGTGATGTAAATATTGTTGGGAGATTAATTGATAATCCTTCAATCCTTAAAAGCCTAAAAGGAGCAAAGAAAATAAGAATTGAAAAAGAGCAAACTTAGACTTTCCTTCCCTGAAGATGAAAAATTACACATCTGGCTTCCCCTTCTTCTTAATGCCTATTCAATTATGGATGAAGGAGTAAAAAAAGATATTGAAGAGCTTGAAAAAAAAGGTAGAAAACTCGCTTGCAGAAAGGGATGCAGTAATTGTTGTGAAGCTCATAGAGATATACCTGTTTATCCAATAGAAATTGTTGGAATATACTGGTATGTTATGGAAAAAGTTAAAGAACCTATAAGGTCTGACATAAAGCTTTCTCTTATAAAACATAAAAAAGGTGATCCCTGCCCCTTTCTTATTAATAAAGCCTGTTCAATTTATCCTATGAGACCCCTTGCTTGCAGACAGTTTAATGTTTTTGGACAATCCTGTAATCATGGAGAAGATGCTTATTATACAAGGCCTCAAGATGTTCTAAAACCATCTAAAAACTATCTCGGAAAAGCCTTATATGAAACAACTCCTTTTTATAATGTCTTTGATGAAGAGGAAAAGATAGAATTTATTAATTCTGGAAAGCTTAACAGCCTTGTAAAAATTTTGCAAAATTATCCATGGATTGAACTTGCAAGAAGAATGGGATAAAAAACAGCAGGAGGAGGTAAAAATGAGTTATATAATTGTTACAGGTGGTGCAGGTTTTATAGGTGCAAATGTAGTAAAAAGATTAAATGAATTAGGTGAAGAAAAAATTTTTATCGTTGACAATCTTTCTAATTCAGAAAAGTGGAAAAATCTTGTTGACCTTTCCTTTGAAGATTATATTCATAAAGACAAATTTATTGATGAATTAAAAAAAGATAAATTTAGACTTTCAGTCAAAGCAATCATTCATTTAGGTGCAAGAAGTTGTACCACTGAAAGAGATGTGGATTTTCTCATGGAAAATAATTATGAATACACAAAAGAGCTTGCAAAGTGGTCAATAAAAAACAATGTAAGATTTATATATGCATCATCAGCTGCTACTTATGGAGATGGTAGCATAGGATTTTCTGATAATCATGATTTAATTCCTAAACTTAGGCCACTTAATGCCTATGGATATTCTAAGCAGATATTTGATTTGTGGGCATTAAAAAAGGGGCTTTTAGACAAAATTGTTGGTTTAAAATATTTCAATGTCTTTGGTCCACGGGAGAATCACAAGGGTGATATGAGAAGTATGGTGCTTAAAGCCTATGAACAAATAAAAAGAGATGGGAAAATAAGACTTTTTAAGTCCTATAATCCTCAGTATAAAGATGGTGAGCAATTAAGAGATTTTATATATGTCAAAGATGCTGTAGAAATGACTCTTTTTTTCCTTGAAAATCCTAAATTAAATGGAATTTTTAATGTGGGAACAGGAATTCCAAGATCTTGGAATGATTTAGCAAAGGCTGTTTTTTCTGCACTAAGAACAAATCCAAATATCGAATATGTCGATATGCCAGAGGAAATTAGAGGTAAATATCAATATTTCACAAAAGCTGAAATGGAAAAAATTAGGAAATCAGGATATACCAAGCCAATTTTATCATTGGAAGAAGCTGTTAAAGACTATATTTTGAATTATCTGGAAAAGAATTAATTTTTTTCTATTAATTTTATATATACATATATTTTGCTTAATCTTTCAAGGAGTTCACATATATAGAAAGCTTCATTTATACTTTTACCTACAGTAACAGCTCCGTGTTTAGCAAGAATTACTCCTTTTTTATCCTCTAAAGCTTTTACAGCCTCATAGGCAAGTTCATTTGAGCCACAGGGAGCATATTTTGCTACTTTTATCTCTCCACCTAAAACATCTTTTTGTTCATCAAGTATAAGCGGAAGAGAAATTTCTTTAGCAGCAAGAATACACGCATAGGTTGAATGGGTATGTATAATTGCCTTTACATCTTTTCTTGCTTTATAAATTTCAATATGAAGTTTTTTTTCTGATGATGGTTCTCTTTCTCCTTCAATTATTTTACCGTTTAAATCAATGAGAACTATGTCAGAGGTTTTAATCTTTTCGTAACACTTTGATTTTGGCGTAATCAGTAGATAATTATCATTTACCCTAATACTTAAATTTCCGCTAATTCCGGTTACAAATCCTTTCCGATAAATTTTTCTTGCAAAATTTACAATTTCTTGTCTTTCCTTTTTCCACTTCATAGTTTTATTATAAACATATACAGGAATAAAAATTATACCTTGGAGGTGATTATATGAAATTTTTTTTAAAGTTTTTAGTTGTTATTTTACTTCTTTTCTTATCAACCTCTGTTAATGCGTACAATATTAATGATCTTTTGAAGGAGTTAGACATTCCCCAATGGCGTGAGAAGATTTCTAACCCAAATTTTGTAAATCAGTTTAAAACACAGGAAAGATTTAAAGCTGTTGTTGATTTAGCCGATGCTCGAGGATATGATTGGAGATACAGGATAAGAGCAATCAGACTTCTTGGTCATATCGGAACACCACAGGCACAGGAAGCACTTCTTTCAATGTTTCAGGATCCCTTTTTTCATCATGAATGTCCTTCTTTAAAATCCTATGTTGCAGAAGCTCTCGGTGATTTTCCTGGAGGCAGAAGATTAGTTGATATTCTAAAAGATGGTTTGAAAGATCCTGAATTATTAGTAAGAGAGGCAACCGCTAAATCTCTTGGGAAAATTAGAATGCCTGATTCTGTAAAATACCTTAAAGAAGCTTTTGAGTCAGAAAAAAGTTTAGCAGTAAAAATTGCTATTGTTAATGCATTAAAATCTATCGGGACTGAAGAGGCTAATATATTTATTAGACAAATTGCTTCAGATGGAAAACATGAGGATCTAAAAGATGCTTTTGGAGGTTCTCTATAATCCAGAAAAAGTTCAGGAATTTGACCCCGATGAAATTATTGCTATTTTTGAATCTGCCTTTAGTATTTTAAGAGAAGAGCCTGCTTTTATAAACATTGGGCAAACAGACGGGAAAGTGACATTTGTTGGAGATACCCATGGAGACTTTTTAGTAACTAAATTTATTGTGAAGAGATTTCTTGAAGAAGAAAATGAAAATAGATACTTAATCTTTCTTGGAGATTATATTGATAGAGAACCAGAGCCAGAGGGTTCTCTGTATAACTTAATTTATCTATGCTTGTTAAAAATAAATTTTCCTCAAAAAGTATTCCTTTTAAAAGGTAATCACGAAGCTCACTATTCCATTTATTGTCATCCCTATGAATTTGACAGAGAATTGATAGATATCTTCGGAAGTTTTGGAGTAAAAATTCATAATTCAGCTGTAGAAGTTTTCAAAGAAATGCCACTTATGATTAAGACTCAGAATGGTATAATAGCATCTCATGCAGGTTTTCCCTTGCATGGACAAATTATTAATCATAAATCAAGGCAGGACCTTATAATTGATATTCTCTGGGCAGATCCTGCAATCTCTCCTGTATTCAGAGGATATGATATTCCTAAGTTTACAGAAGAAGAACTGTCTGAATATTTAAAGTCTCAAGATGCAAAATGTTTTATAAGAGGACATGATCCCTATGTAGCAAGTAAAATAATATATTCAAAAAAATGTTTAACTATCTTTACCTGTCGAAGTTATGCCTCCCGAGCAGGTATTACAATAGCAAGTACAAAGCTGTCAAAAAATATAAAAGATGCTGAAGATTTATTTTTAGAAAATCTCACTTCATACTTTGTTTCATCTGAATAAATCTGGTAATGCTTCTGTTATAGGTAGCCTCTACTTCAGGAGTAAAATAGCAGGCTGGTAGTTCTCCTCTTTTCCTGTGATAATGTAGGCATTCACAGCATATGCCTTTTTTTTCACAGGGTTCATAGGTACATGTACAGATTTTTTTGTTTTTTTCAATTTTACATTCCATTATGTCCTCCACGTAGACTCTATTACATTTTAAATATTATACCATTTTAAAACTATCTCATTGATTATTTGACTTCTTTTAGAGTTATTAATAGAAGCATCATTTTAAAGAATTCTATAAAAATCATAAATATAATCTATTGCATTACTAAATTTCAAAGGAAAATCCTATTTTACATAAATAATTAATCTATAGTAAAATTATCCAAATTTTTTAGAGGAGGGTATATGGAGGGCTTAAAGAACTTTTTTGCAACAAAAGGAGGTATTATTTTTGTTGGTTTGGTTATAGGAGTTTTAGCTCCAGTGCTTCAAAAGCTTGGGAATCCTCCAAATATGGGTATATGCGTAGCCTGTATGGAAAGGGATATTGCAGGTGCTTTAGGACTTCACAGAGCATCAGTTGTTCAGTATATGAGGCCAGAAATCATTGGATTTGTTTTAGGAGCCTTTCTTTCTGCTTTAGCTTTTAAAGAATACAGGCCTCGTGGAGGTTCAGCACCATTTATCAGATTTATTCTGGGCATTTTTGCAATGATAGGTGCTCTTGTTTTTCTTGGCTGTCCATGGAGAACCCTTTTAAGACTTGCTGGCGGTGATGGAAATGCAATTTTTGGTTTATTAGGGCTTATCTTTGGAATATGGGTTGGAACAAGATTTTTAAAGGCAGGATACACCCTTGGAAGAACTCAAACTTCAGCAAGCAAAGCCACAGGTCTTGCCTTTCCTTTACTGATGTTAGGTTTTTTAATCCTCCTACTCATTGATCCTCAGCCCGAGGGAGAGCCGAAAGGAATGCTTCTTTTTTACAGTATAAAAGGTCCTGGTTCACAACATGCTCCTTTATTT
This sequence comes from Thermodesulfovibrio sp. N1, assembly GCF_001707915.1. Taxonomy (GTDB): domain Bacteria; phylum Nitrospirota; class Thermodesulfovibrionia; order Thermodesulfovibrionales; family Thermodesulfovibrionaceae; genus Thermodesulfovibrio. Next base: position 48,374 of record NZ_MAVV01000001.1, read on the forward strand.
ATATCCTTGGGAGTTGCCATGTTAATAGGGGTTCTTGCACAGAGAAGCAGATTTTGCACAATGGGTGCCTTTAGAGACCTTTTACTTTTTAAACAGGGACATCTTTTCTTAGGTGTAGCTGCCTTTTTCTTATCAGCATGGATAACAAATATAATACTTGGACAGTTTAACCCAGGATTTGAAAAACAACCCATTGCCCATACAATGCAAATTTGGAATTTCTTAGGTATGACCCTTGCTGGATTGGCCTTTGTTTTAGCAGGAGGTTGTCCAGGTAGACAGCTTTTTATGTCTGGTGAAGGAGATGCAGATGCTGCTATTTTTGCATCTGGTATGATAGTAGGTGCTGCAATTGCTCATAATTTTGGATTGGCAAGTTCACAAGCAGGAATTGGTCCAAATGGAGCAATTGCAACAATAGTAGGTTTAATTATCTGTGTAATAATCGGACTAACAATGAGAAGGAGGTAAAAATGGCTGAAATTGTTGATGCAAGAGGGCTTTCATGTCCTGAACCAGTTCTTTTAACTTTAGAGACTATAAAAAAGCTTGGTAAAGGAGAGATAGAAATACTTGTAGACACAGATACCTCAAAAGAAAATGTATCAAGAGCAGCTCAATCAATGGGTTGGCAGATTCTTAAGATAGTTGAAGAGGAAAAAGGATATAAAATTACTATAAAAAAGGATTAAGAAGAAATAAAATGAAAATTCTTAAAAAATTATTCAGAGAAAAAAATCCGTCTACTGATAAGGGACTTCTTATCTTTGATAATACTTCAGAGGTTATAAGGGCAGAAAATATACTAAAAAGCCATGGATTTAATGTAAAAGTTGTTGGACCACCACCCCATGTAAGAAAGGGTTGCGATCTTGCAATAGAATTTCCTATTGTTGAAACAATGGGTGTATTGAATGTTCTTGAAACTAAGGGACTTAGTCCTATTGACTGTTTACCATCAAATGATGGTAATTTAAAGCCCGTTGATCTTTTTCATATCAAAGACTACGGAAGATTTCTAATGGTAAGGGCAGCAAATATGAAAATAACCATTCACAAAAGTAGTCTAACAATTGTAAATATCTCAGGTGGTGGCTGTCCTGATGTTCCCTATCTTGCAGCTTGTCTTGTTGGCAAAAAAATTAATGAAGCACCTGAACCAAGAACACTTGGGCATACTCTTTGTGGGTATGCCCTTCAATTAGCCTATGATAAAATAAAAGAATTATGCTGGCAGTGATAGGCACAGTTCCAGAAGAAAACTTTCCGATATTATTCGGAAAAGTTGAACTTATTAATGATTTTTTATTTATTGAGGGAAGAAAAATTTCAATTCAAAGAGGCACTTCTGCATTGATTGCCTCAACTTGTAAGGTTCTTCAATTTCTTAAAAAAGACTTGCCTTATGCTTATCTTGTAGGAGATACAGGAAAGGGCTATGGAAGTAAAAGGCTTTATGAGTTTTTTACCAATGATATAAAAAAAAGAAGCTTTGATACCCTTACATTTCATTATTTGCTTCCAGATGCGGATTGGTGTAATAAAATTTTATTTGCCATTGAGGATTTACCAAAGCGTCCCTTTTTAATTGCTGATGCGGGGTTTATGTATGCTGCAAAAATGAGCGGAAATGCAACAATTTTTGACCTTTTTACTCCAGACCCCGGTGAGCTTGCCTTTTTAGCCGATGAAGAAGCCCCTCATCCCTTTTATACAAGAGGATTTCTGCTACAGGATGAAAGTAGAGCAGAAGAACTTATTCAGAGAGCCTATAAACATAATAATGCTTCAAAATATATGCTTGTTAAAGGAAAGAGAGATTATATAGTTAAAGAGGGGAAAATATTAGATATTATATCAGAGCCATGCATTGAAGCCCTTGAGCCTATCGGTGGAACAGGTGATACTTTAACAGGTATAACATCTGCTTTAATAGATTCGGGCTTTCCTGCTGAAAAAGCTATGATACTTTCTGCCCAGATTAACAGAATTACGGGTATGCTTTCAAATCCAGATCCATCAACACAGATAGTAGAGATTATAAAATTTATTCCAGAGGCAATTAAAAAGAAATATATTGAAATTTGATTTTAATCTGTAACATTAGATATAAGTCCATGCTTTATTGCATAATTTATGATTTCTGCATTATTCTGAAGATTAAGCTTTTCGAGGATTCTTGCTCTGTAGGTACTTACTGTTTTAATGCTAATTGATAAATCCTTTGAAATCTCCACAAGGCTTTTGCCTTTTGCGATCATAAGGAAAACTTGAAATTCTCTCTCAGATAATTTTTCATGAGGTAAAATATCTGATGGTTTTTGAAAGTAAGATATAAGTTTTTCTGAAAAACTTTCTGGAATATATTTTCCACCTTTTGAAATTTTTTCTATTGCTTTATTTAGCTCTTCTGGGTCTGCGGATTTTGTTATGTATCCATCAGCTCCTAATTTTAATGCTCTTGCTGCATACTGTTCCTCTGGATACATGCTTAACATTAATATTTTTACTTTGGGATTAATTGATTTTAGACGTCTTAAGGTCTCTAACCCATCAATTTTTGGCATGGCAATATCAAGAAAAATAAGATCAAAAATTTCCTTTTCTATCATACTAAATGCCTCATATCCACTATCTGCTTCCTTACATTCCTTAACTGAGGGATTATCAAGAAGTATTTCTCTTAACCCCTTTCTAAAAAGTGTATGGTCATCAACTATTAAAATTTTAAGTTTATTCATTTTTTAAAAATTTTTTCGTAATTGCAAGATTATTATATTTTTAGTTTTGATTTATAATTTGTTCCCTCAGGGGCACTGAAAGTATTACCTCTGTGCCTCCTTCTTCAGCTTTTCTAATATCTATTGTTGCATTGATTGAGTAAGCTCTTTCCTTCATAGCCATCAATCCAAAGGATTCAGGACTCTTAATTTTATCTTCACCAATACCTACTCCATTGTCTTTTACAATAATTATAAAACTTCCATCAACTCTAAAAAGTTTAATTGATACCTGAGTAGCATTTGCATGTCTTGCTATGTTTGTTAAAGCTTCTTGAAATATTCGAAAAATTGCAATAGAAGTTTCTTTTGAAAGCTGAATATTATCTTCAGATATTTCTATCTTGCATGGAATTAAAGTATTCTTCTCAAATTCCTTTACCTGCCATTTTATAGCATCTTGTAAAGTCAGATGATCAATTAAAGATGGTCTTAGTTTGTTAGCAATATTCTGAACTTGTTTTATAAGAGAGTTAATCAGGTTCATTGCTTCATCAAATTTTTCCAGAAGCGTATCATCTTTGATTCTTTTTTTAATCCATGAAAGGGATAGTTTTAAAGCGGTCAATGATTGGCCTAATTCATCGTGAATTTCTTTTGATATTTCCTTTCTTTCGCTTTCTCTTATATTTTGAAGGTATAAAGAAAGTTTTCTTAAAGCTTCTTTTGATTTTCTGAGTTCTTCTTCTATTTTTTTTCTATATGTTATATCCCTTCCGATAGTCTTAGTTTTTACAAAATTACCTTTTTCATCAACTTCAACATAAACATTTAAGGCAGCAGTAAAAACAGAGCCGTCTTTTCGAACAAAATCTCTCTCAATTTGTATGTGGCTGTACTTATGGATATTGGGAAAGAATTCCATCTGTAACTTTTTTGATTCCTCTGTCATAAAATCTGTGATGGGTCTACCAATGATTTCGTCTTTTCTGTATCCAAGCATTTTTGCCTCTGTTTCATTGCAATCAATTATTATCCCATTTTTGTCAACAGAGTGATACATATCTGGAGCGTTATCATAGAGGTCTCGATATTTTTCTTCTGACACTCTTAACTGATGTTCAATTTTTTTTCGCTTTGATATGTTTATTGCGAGTAAAAAAATTGTTAAGGTAGAGGCAATAAATATGAGAGTAAGAGTAATAAGTGTTTTTTTATATTTTATAAGAAAACTTTCAGGATAGTTCAATATAAAGCTTTCCTTTGGAACTTTTGACAAAGAAATATTAAATCTCTTTAGCTCTTTGTAGTCAAACATATACTCATTAGGGCTTTCTTTAATAACAGGAATATCCTGAGGGTTTTTCCCATTAAGAATTTGCAACACAATTTCTCCAGCTCTTTTACCCTGTAAAAAAGCACTTGTTAATTTACCACCAACAATTCCTCTTCCTAAATAAAAATCCCAAACACTATAAATAGGAGCTTTTATATGAGGGTAGAGTAAATCAAGACTTTCTTCATAGGCAAAGAAATTCCCTGTTTTATCCCTATTAACAAGTAAAAGAAGAACTATACTTTTTGGTGGTATTTGACCTACAGATTTTATCAGTTCTTTCATATCTGGATTTTCGACTATTTCAAGATTTATTTTATTCTGGATTTCTGATAGAGCTTTCATTAACTCTCTTTTCATTGCTAATCCTGTAGTTGTAATATCATTTATTACGTAAATATTTTCTGTCTGCGGATGAAGTTTCAATGCAATTTTAATTGTACCTGCAATATCTGTTTCTTCTGCTACGCCTGTAAACCATTTGCGATATTTATCTATTAATTCTTCATTAAAATTATTGATACCACAAAATACAACAGGAAGATTGTTAAATAATTCTTTATAATGTTTCAATGTAAAATTTAATGCATCGTTATCTGATACTATGACAACATCAAATTTGGATTTCTTATACTTTTCTTTAAAATAATTGAAGAATCTTTCCATTTGCATTTGTTCAGAAAATCTTTTAGTATCCATATACTCTATATAGTATTCGATTTCGCTTTCTAAAGGTTTGAGCGCCTCTTTAATCCCTTTTACAATATTATCTGTCCAGCTTAAGCCATGATGATAGGAGTTTAGAATAAGTATCTGCTTTTTATCGGTCTGAGCAAAAGAAAAAGAAGTAAGACAAAGAAAAAATATGATTGTCAATATAAACCTTTTATACATAACCTGTTTCTTTCATCCAATCATTATACCTTGCTGCCCTGGGAATTATGCTTATTCCTGAGGAATCTATATGACATTTAAATCTATCCTTATCTGGGGAAAAACCTATTTCTTCGCCTTCATAAATAATATTTTTTTTGTCAACTATTACTCTGTAAAGTTTACTATTTTTTTTGATTACAACATCATCCATTATTAATGACTCCTTTATTTCTGCATTTTTTTCTACAATTACACCGCTTCTTATAAAGGAATTTTCAATTTTCCCGCCATATATTATTGTCCCATCAGAAATTATGCTATTTTTTATTTCACCATTTAATATTTTTGCTGGAGGAGTATCATTTTTAGAAGGATAAATAGTCCAGTGTTTGTTGAAAATCTCAAAAATAGGTTTTTCTCCAAGCATGTCCATATGGGCATCGAAATAAGCCCTTATTGTTCCCACATCTCTCCAATAACCCTTTTCTTCGTAATTTTTTAACCCTGGTATTTCATTTTTAGCAAAATCGTAAGAATAGACTCTACATCCTCTTCCTACAAGTTCTGGAATTACATGAGCTCCAAAATCGTGTTGTTTTTTCTTTTCAGCTCTTATAAGGGCATCTATCAAAATATCTGTGTTAAATATATAATTACCCATTGAGACAAAAGCCATAGAAGGATTGTCAGGCATAGGTACAGGGTCTTTTGGTTTTTCCTGAAATCCAATGATTTTTTGATCAGGTTGAGTAACAATTACACCAAAAGAAGAAGCCTCATTTATTGGAACAGGTCTTGCTGCAACAGTTACCTCAGCATTTTTTCCCATGTGAAACTCTATCATCTGCCTTATATCCATTCTATATATATGATCTGCTCCAAATATTAATACAAAATCGGGTTTATGTTCTTTAATTAAACCTATATTTTGAAATACCGCATCTGCAGTACCTTGAAACCACTCAGGTCCCATACGCATCTGGGGAGGCACAACAGTAACAAAGTGGTCTCTTCCAACAGATAAAAATCCCCAGTTTTGTCTGATATGTTCAATAAGTGATTGAGATTTATACTGAACTAAAAGATAGATAGAATAAATTTTTGAATTGACAAGATTACTAAGGACGAAATCAACTATTCTGTATTTTCCACCAAAGGGTACAGAAGGCTTTGATCTGAAGGAAGTAAGTGGAAAAAGTCTTTCACCTTTTCCACCTGCCAACACTATTGCTAAAACATTAGGAAGAGCCATTTTTTACCTCCCTATATATGTAAAGTGTCCAAAAATCAGTTTTATTCCATTTATTTAAAAATTTTTCAATTTCGATTCTTTCTCTTTCCTTATCCGATGAATTTACTATTATTTCCCCTTCACTGAAACCCACCACCACCATATAATGATACTTTTTATAAAACCAAAAACCTTCATCAACCATAACAATTAAAGGATGTCCTCTTTTAATTTTATCTTTTAAATCATCTAAATTTCCTCTGTATTGTTCTACTTTTAATCCAAATTTTTTAGCATAAAAGAGCATATCAAAATCCGAAGTTCCCTTTGCATCTTTACTATAAATCTCTGATGCTATTTCTGAAGGTTTAATATTTATCCCCCAAAAATTTAAAACCATTGCTAAAGAAGTAGGACCGCATTGATAAGCCTTTGAAGGAAAAAATGGGACAGAGGATATTATAAAGTCATAGGCGTAAGATTTTGTTAAAAAAACAACGATGATAAAAATTTTAATGAGAATAATTTTCTTCATAATTAACTTCTTTTTAATATCATAACTCTTTCAATTCCTGCAAGGTCAGGGACTATTTTTATCATTTTAAATCTTAATTTTTCAGCCATTTTTTTTATTTCCTCTGCTTGACCTATTCCAATTTCAAAAAAAATTAATCCTTCTTCAATTAGATAATCTTCTGCATTGTTTAATATTTTCTCGTAATACAGAAGCCCCTTTTGTCCTCCATCTAAGGCTTCTTTAGGTTCGAAATCTTTTATTTCAGGTTGAAGATTTTTTATTTCATCGGATTCTACATAGGGTGGATTTGCAGTGATTGAAATAAAAGAGTTTTTTTTCAATGGAGAAAGTAAATCACCAACAACAAAAAAAGCATTTGAAACACTGTTGAGTATTTTATTTTTATGTGCATATTTAATAGCATTTTCTGAAATGTCTACTCCTATAATTTTAAGTTGAGGTAGATTTTTTGCAATAGAAAGGGCAATACATCCTGAACCTGTACAAAGGTCAACTACGAATCCGTCTTTTTTATTTATTATCTCCTCTCTTTTTAGAAATTCTTCAATCAAAATTTCTGTTTCAGGCCTGGGGATAAGCACTCCAGGACCTACTTTTAATTTTATATTGAAAAAATCGCATTCTCCTATAATATATTGAAGAGGTTCTCTTTTAAGCCTTCTTTGAACTAATCTATCTATTTCATATATTTGTATTGAGGTTAATTGAGGATTTTGGGAGTAAAGTTTTACTTTATCAATTTTAGCTATATGACAAACTATTTCTTGGGCTTCCTTTTGTGGGAAGGGGATTTGATTTTTTTCAAAAATTTTTTTTATTTCTTCAATTTTTTTTAAAGCATTCACATTTCTTTCAGTTTTTCAGCCTGATAATAGGAAATCAGTGAATCGATCATTTCATCGAGATTGCCATCTAAAATCTGATCCAATTTGTATAGAGTAAGTCCAATTCTGTGGTCTGTTACACGATTTTGGGGAAAATTATAAGTTCTTATTCTTTCACTTCTTTCTCCTGTGCCAACCTGTTGTTTTCTCTCTGAAGCTCTTTCTGCTTCCTTTTTCTGCCTTTCCATTTCAAGTAATCTTGCTCTAAGAACTTTCATTGCCTTTTCTCTGTTTTTAATCTGAGATCTTTCATCCTGACACTGCACAATTATTCCTGTGGGTATATGAACTATTCTTACTGCAGAATAGGCAGTATTTACAGACTGTCCACCGGGACCTGAAGAACAGAATGTGTCAATCCTTAAATCTTTCTCTTCAATTTTAATATCTACATCTTCTGCTTCTGGAAGGACAGCAACAGTTGCTGTGGATGTATGAATTCTTCCAGAAGCCTCTGTAACAGGAATTCTCTGTACTCGGTGAACACCGCTTTCGTATTTAAGTTTACTGAATGCTCCCCTACCTGAAATATTTGCGATAATTTCCTTAAAACCACCAAGTCCTGTAGGATGACTGTCGATTATTTCTACTTTCCAGCCCTTAGATTCAGCGTATTTTGAATACATTCTGAATAAGTCAGCAGCAAAAAGAGCTGCTTCATCTCCACCTGTACCAGCTCTTATTTCAAGAATAACATTTTTTTCATCTCGTGGGTCCTTAGGAAGAAGTAAAATTGTTAATTCCTGCTCAATTTGAGGTTTTATTTTTTTAAGATTTTGAAGTTCATCCTCTGCAAGTTCCTTTAAATCTCCGTCTCCACTTTTCAAGATTTCTTCTAATTCCTCTATTTCCTTAACAATTTTTTTATATTCTCTGAATTTGGTAACAATAGGTTCAAGTTCTGACTGTTCTTTTGACAATCTAAGAAATTCTTCTCGATTTGAAAAAATTGAAGGCTCTGACAGAGCTTTTGTTATTTTATCGTATTTATTTTCTACTTCTAATAATTTATCTAACATTTAATGCCTCCAAAAAATTTACTTTATTGTGCAAGAAATCCTTCGGCTTTTTAATTTTTAACTGGCATTCTACTGCAAGCACTATCCCTTAAAAGGGATGAATCATCTAAATTTAAAACAGTTTTCAATGCAGTAATTGCAACTTCAATCTGGCTTTTATCAGGTTCTTTTGTGGTTATTTTCTGAAATAACAATCCAGGAGCTATGATAATTTTGCCAAATCTGGTATTTTGCCATTTTGCCGAAAGTTTTAATATTTCATAGGAAATTCCTGCAATGATGGGTAGAAGAATAATCCTGCTGAGTGCTTTCATCATAAAACTCCAAGAAGAAGGAATCATTGAAAAAAATAAAATACTGATAATAAGGACAATAAATATGAAACTTGTTCCACATCTAACATGAAATCTTGAATACTTTGATACATTTTCAATATCTAAAACTTTTTCTGTTTCAAAGGCATTGATTACCTTGTGTTCAGCTCCATGATAGGCAAAAATTCTTCCCATTTGAGGCCACAATGCGATTCCATATACATATCCTATAAAAATAATAACTCTCAAAATTCCATCTACAAAATTGAAAAGAAAGGGATTTATCTGAACTAAATTTAAAAAGTAACCAGTTAGTTTTGTAAGATAAAGAGGAAGCACAATAAAGAGGGCTATACCAATGAAAAAAGCAAGAATTAAAGATAAAGCCATACTCCAAGGATTTGATTTTTCTTCTTTAAATACAACTTTACTGCTAAAATCTATTGCTTTCAAGCCTAACCACATTGTTTGAATTAATATAAAGAATCCTCTAATTATGGGAATTTTTGTTAAAAGGCTTTGTTTTTTAAATTTTTCAGATTGAACAATAATATCACCTTCGGGATTTCTGACCGCTACTGCCCATCCCTTTGAAGATTTCATCATTACGCCTTCAATTACTGCTTGTCCACCTATTGTTGAACTGTTCATTTTTTTAAATAAAAAAGGGTTAGAAACAACCAATCTAACCCTCCAATTTATTTTCTTAATTTACTATTTCTTTCCGTATTTTTTCATGAATTTTTCTACTCTTCCCTCAGTATCAACTATTTTCTGCTTGCCTGTATAAAAGGGATGACATTTTGAGCAAATATCCACTTTAATTAAAGGTTTTGTTGAGTGAGTAATAAATGTTTCGCCACAGGCACATATTACCTTTGCTTCCTTGTATTGAGGATGGATTTTTTCTTTCATTCTTCCCTCCGTGAGAATTTTCTTAATTTTAATTTTATCCTGAAATAGTAATTTTTAGCAAGCAAAACTATTTCCCTGAAATTGCCGATAGAAAATTCAAAGAGTGATTTTTTGACTCTAAAAGTCCTCTTAAGAGGGGATTTTATCTAAAATTTTTCATCTACCTATCTTTTACATCCATTTTTTTATCCCTTGTATCCACCTGTCTATCTTCTCCTTTGCCTCATCAAAGCTCGCAAATTCATTGCGCCAGTATAAAAACAAACAATAGTAGCTTTACTTTTGAATGAACTTATGAAGAAGGAAAGAGAGATTTATTTAAGGGAAAGTATAGACAACAAAGCAAATGGATATTATGAAAGACAACTTGCCTGTTTTTTAGGGAACTTAGGTATTTCAGTCCCAAGAGACAGAAAATCAGAATTTCGTCAAGCAATATTGCCTGCAGAATGGCAGAAAGCTAATGAGAGTTTTCAGGAATTTATTCTCAATCTTGTGAGTTACTCACCAAATAAAATAAAGGCACTGCTACAGTCAATGAATCTTCCCTACTCAGCAGAACAAATAGAGGAGACAAAAGAATTACCATCAGATATGTTTGCCCTTTTTATAGATACCTATCATACTCAGATAAAAGATGAAGAAGTAAGCGGGATAGAGAAGAATAAATGGAAAAAGTCGATTCCTTTGGTTAAGTTAGCTTTATATGAATTGAAGCAGATGTTTGTGAAAAAATTCTATGGACAGACACAATTCTCTTGGCAAGTGTCACTTTTAACAATAGCAGCAGTGTAATAAGTTTTACCTGTTTATAATTATGATAAAATATTTAAATGGTCTGGTTAATTATATTTATTTCTCTTTTGATGCCTTCTATCTTATCAGCTCAAGATGAAGCTTATGTTTTTGTCATTGACGACAATCAATTACCTTTATCAGGATATAAAGTGATAGGTACCCTTCAAGAAGATACATTCTTAGGTAGTACAAAACCATTGAAAAAATGGATACACCATACTAAATCTGAATTATTTCTATTTAAAAATGGGGTTCTATTTAAAGTAAAAGATGTTCAAATTGTAGACAAGGCAAAGGGATTAGTACTTTTTGTAATTGACTTATCAGATAAAAGAAATATATTTTTTAATCTTAAGGATGTCTCAATAGAAAAAGACATAAAAATTCTAATAAAAAATAGAGAGTGGATAAATAAAAGATTTAGAAAAAGTCTGCCTGCTCTAAAAATAGAAGAAGATCCTCTATTTTTAGCAAAGCATTATGAAAGCATTGGACAAATTGAAAAGGCTACGGTTTTCTATGAAAAAACTCTTAACAATAATCCTGGCTCTAAAGAACTTATTGAAAAATTAGCACTTCTCTATTACAAAAATGGAAAATTCAGTGAAAGCAAAAATTTTATTATGAAACTTCCGCAAAATCAAGAAAATCTCAGCAGATTAATTGGAATTCTGATAATTGAAAAAAATTTTTCAGAAGCTTTAGTTTTTTTGAATAATTCTATATATAAAGATTTACCTTACTTTCATTATCTAAGAGGAATTATTTACAGCCTCATAGAGAGAAAAGATGAAGCCTATAAAGAAGTAATTGAACTATCAAAAAAAGACTCAGTATTAGCACAGTCCCTAAGAGACTTCTTACGATAAAACAAATCCCTTGACAAGAATCATTTAAATTGATAGAATTGAAACAAATAAATATTGAGGTAATTTTAAAGTTGATTAAAAAAATAATTTTTTTACCTTCTATTGCTCCCTTCCTTTTTCTTAATCTATATCTTTATTTATGTGTTACGTTTGTGCCATCTAAGATTGCTTAAATAAAAAAAAGGAGGCAAATATGTACCGAAAATTTTTGCTACTGTTAATTGTGGTATCTTTATTCTTTTTTGCCTGTGGCAGTAAGCCATCAGGTCCTAATATGAAAGAAGGTAAATGGGAAATCACTGTTAAAATTGAAACAACTGGGAATATGCCCTTTCAAATGCCACCACAGACTTTTACTCAATGTATAACAAAAGATAAAGCTATCCCTCAAAAGGCTGAAACTGATCAGGACTGCAAAATTACAAAAAGCACTATGAGTGGAGATACTGTCAACTGGACAATTGAGTGTAAAACTCCTGAAGGACCTGTTATAAGTGAAGGTACTGTTACATACAAAGGAGACCGTTTTGATGGAGTAGTAAAAATGAAACATTTTGGAATGGACATTACACAGTATATGAACGGAAAATGGATTGGAGATTGTAAATAACCAATTCTCGATGGAGGATTTTTATGAATATTGTTGAAAGAGTAAAAAATATCCTATTTAAGCCCTCTCAAACATGGGCTGAAATTAAAAATGAACAAATCAGTATTGCTGAAATTTATCTTTCCTATGTGGTAATTCTTGCTTCAATACCTGCTATTGCTCAGTTTATTGGAAGTGCTTTTATAGGTTATTCTGTAATGGGCATGCATTTCCGAATGGGAATTGGTTCTGCCTTAGGATATGCTATTGTTTCCTACATATTTTCACTCATTGGTGTTTACATTGTTGCATTGATTGCCAATGCATTAGCTTCGAGTTTTGGTTCTGAATCTAATCTCACCAATGCTTTTAAAGCTGTTGCTTTCTCTATGACTCCTATATGGGTTGCAGGTGTTCTTTACATAATTCCGCCGCTTTCTATTCTTGTTATTTTAGCTGGGTTATATGGAATTTATCTTTTTTATTTAGGACTTCCTATTTTAATGAATACTCCAAAAGAAAAGGGATTGCTCTATGTTATTGTAGTTATAGTCATTACAATTATTTTTTACATTATACTTGGTTTTATAACATCTGCACTATTCATAGCCGGACCAATGGGTCGAGGAATGATGTGATGAAATAGAAAAATCCATAAAACAGATCGGTTGAGGTTAATTGGTCAAAGATTATTAAAAAATTATAAAGAGATTGACCAATGGAATTTTTTAAAAAGTTTATCCTTTTTTTAATCTTTCTACTTATTTTTGTTTCCAATCTAACTGCAGAAACAATTGAATTAAGAATCCTTTATATAAATGATTTTCATGGTTTTGCAAATCCCTATAAGCCACTTGGTTCTGAAAAGTTACTTGGTGGGGTATCCCACCTTGCAGAAATGGTAAAAAAACTCAGAAATGAAAAGCCTTCTATATTTCTTGCAGCAGGGGATATGATTCAAGGGGATAACTGGGCAAATCTTTTTGAAGGAAAATCTGTAATTGAACTAATGAATGCTATGGAATTTGATGTAATGGTTGTTGGTAATCACGAATTTGATTTTGGGCTGGAAGTGCTAAAACAAAGGATTTTAGAAGCCCGATTTCCCATTCTTGGGGCAAATGTGGAAGGCTTAGAATTATTAAAACCATATATTATCAAAGAAATCTCGGATATAAAAATTGCCATTGTCGGTATTGTAACAGAGGATACACCTGTATCGACTCATCCAAAAAATGTAAAAGGATTAACATTTTTATCACCTGAAAAGACAGTTGAAAAATACATAAAAGAATTAAAAAGTCAAGTTAACATTATAATTGTTCTTTCCCATATCGGGCATTATGCTGATAGAAAATTAGCAGAAAAAATAAAGGGAATTAATATAATTGTAGGTGGACACTCCCATACAAAAATTGAAAAGCCTATTTTAATAAATGAGACTATCGTTGTTCAGGCTTGGGAACATGGAAAGGCATTAGGAGTGTTGGACCTTACTTTGATGGATGGCAAAATAACAAAATTTGAAGGATATCTAAAAGAAATAAGCCCAGAAAAGATTGATGCAAAAATTTCTGTAAAAGCTATTGTAGATAAATATAATGAAATGGTTGATGCTGTTCTTAGTGAAAAAATTGGTGTAGCTCAGACTGACTTCGACGGAGAAAATGTAAGGAAGAAGGAGACTAATCTCGGCAATTTCATTGCAGACATAATAAAAAAAACAGCAAAAGCTGATATAGCAATAATTAATGGCGGGGGGATAAGGGCAAGTATAAAAAAAGGTGATATAACGGTCAAAGATATTTACTCTGTCCTTCCTTTTAATAATTATATTGTGGCCATAAAACTAACAGGAAAACAGATAAAAGAAGCATTGGAGCATGGGGTTTCGGCTATTGAAAAAGGAGAGGGTAGATTCCCTCAAGTCTCTGGAATTAAGTTTAGTTATAATCGTGATAATAAGCCAGGATTTAGAATTCAAGAAGTTTTTATTGGAGAAAAACCCCTTGAACTTGATAAAGAATACTCCGTTGCAACAAATGACTTCCTTGCTGCAGGCGGAGACGGTTATAAAGTCTTTGGGGAGGCAATAAAGGCATCAAAGGATTTTGTAATCATAGGTGGGGTAATGAAAGGTGAGAAAGTTATTTATTCTGACTCAAGTAGATATCTTAGGGATGTGGTGGTTGAATACATAAAGAATGAAAAGATTATCAATTATACAACTGAAGGTAGAATAACAGAAATTAAGGATTAATGAGAATATTTGTAAACAACAAACCTGTAACCCTTTTACCAGGCATGACTGTGAAGCATGCCTTAATAAAAGCGGAATTACTTGAAGAAATTGAGGCAGGCAAAAAGGTTTACGATGAATGGGGAAATGAACTGGGTTTAGACGGAGAGTTGGCAGAAGGAGTAAAACTTTTTGTTCGAACAAAAGAAATTAATAAATTTACTAAATAAAAAAACAGTTATGAATAGCAAAAAATCATTAACAGAAATTTTTCTTAGGAGGTATAAGCCATGAAAGGATGGGTAAAAATAATATTTGTGATTGGGTTTTTGGTAATTGCATTCGACGGGGTCGCTTTTGCACAGGAGGACAGGAAGGGGTGCAAAGACCATCCCATGTTTACGAGAATGGAAAATTTTTATATTTACGAATGCAGAGTTAGTGATTATGATCAGGCTGACTTCAGAGACGAAAAAGGGAAAACGGTTAAAGTCGAAGGTAAGTATTACTATGCTCTTTTTAAAATCAAAAAAGGCGTTACTCCTCCATCAGCTTTAAAAGTAATAAGGAATTTTCAGAATGCTATTAAAAATATTGGTGGAAAAGTTATATATGAAAATATTCCATATGGCGATTATGGTTATACCTATATGACATTATTTAAGCCAGAAATGAAGAGCTGGATAATATTAGAGTTCTGGGGCGGGGATCGTTATAAATTAATAATCGTAGAAAAAGCAGAAATGGCACAAGAAGTAGTTGCAGACGCAAAGAGCATGATGAGTGATATTCAGACAAAGGGCAGTGCCTCTGTTTATGGAATCTATTTTGATTTTGACAAAGCAGATATAAAGCCTGAGTCTGAACCGACAATTAAAGAAATTGCAAAACTTCTTCAGGAAAATAAGACTTTGAAACTTTATGTGGTAGGTCATACAGACAATGTAGGGACTATTGATTATAATCTGAAACTCTCAAAGGCAAGGGCAGATGCTGTGGTTAAAGAGTTAACAACAAAGTATAAAATTTCATCAGACAGACTGAGGGCATTCGGAGTTGCCTCTTTAGCACCAGTTGCATCGAATAAGACAGAGGATGGCAGAGCAAAGAATAGAAGGGTGGAATTAGTAGAGCAGTAGTTAAAGTTTAATGATAACCCCTTTTATTTCCTCTTAATTTAGGAGAGAAAAAGGGGTATTAATAAAAGAAAAAAACATAAACAATAAGGAGGAAAGGAAATGACAAAAAAGAACATTATTTTAGTATTTTTTATTTTTATATTTCTGCTCTCAGGCAATGCCATAGCACAAGAACCTAACCTCAAAGAGGGTCTTTGGGAAATTACTACTACGATTGAAGAGCCGGGCATGCCCAAAGAGATGATGCGACAGACCTATAAACATTGCTTAACAAAAAAAGATTATATTCCATATAAAGAAGAAGATAAAGAATGCAAAGTTACAAACTTTAATGTTAAGGGGAATACAGTTACATGGACGATAAAGTGTAAGAATGCGGAAGGGACTTCCACAGGTACAGGCAGGGTAACCTATAAGGGAGATACCTTTGATGGATTGATAAAATTCAAAGACCCAGAAGGGGAGATGACCATGACTATGAAAGGAAGATGGACGGGGAAATGTCCAAAATAGAAATTTAATTGAATTTTAAGAGGTGTCAGGATGAAGAAAAAATTAATATTTATAATTACTCTTATATATTTATTAATAGCAATACCCACTATTATATTTGCATCCTGTGACCAGGCACTGAAAGATTGCACATCAGAAGTTGAAAAAGGTTATAAAGAATGTCTTGAAACTAAACACATAGTGGTAGAAATAAACTGCCATTATATTAAAGGTTATAAACCTGATTCTTGGGATTACATGAAATGTGAAAAAGATTTTATTAAGCAAGTGCAAGAAGACTGTAGAAAACGATATCAAAAAAATACAGATGCCTGTTATTCAGCATATAAAAAATGTAGAAAAGGAGATATCTTTGGAAAAATTTTGATGGAAATTTCCTGGGCAAGTGGTCAGGAAGATAATCCTATTCATAAAGGAAGCGCCTATTTTACTATTATGGGGTTTTGGAAATATAAACCTGAAGAATCAAATGAATATGTTAAAAACTATCGACCCGAAGGTTTACAGATGATGACGCGTTTTGAAGAAACAGTTAACGAAAGATACTCAGAGAAAGGATGTCCATCATTGCTTTATAATTATCATGGTGGTGGAGCCAGAGTTCTCATGGTTGACCCTAATGTGGATTATCCGAATAATCCCATGGGAAGACTTATTATCGTTGATATGCCTTCTAAACCACCAAAGGAAGCGGCAAAATTTTTGCCGAAAGAGATTAAAAAATTATATGGACCTTTTTATAAGGTAGGATTTGGACCAGGTGATGTTATTGAAATTAAGGGAATAGAAAGAGTTGGCGATAGAAAGCCAGAATGCTCTTCTTATAAGGGATCCAAAGTTGAAATTAGTTTTGGTGAATTTTTAATATCGGACGATTTTAAATTGGGTACAATGAGCGGATCTGAATCATGGGTAAGTTGCAGGGGAGATTGGTATGTCAGAGAGCAGATAGATTTCCAGATTGCGAAAGATAAAATCACTGTATCAGAAGAGGGAAAACCTGAATACCATCCTGATAAAGCTGAAGGTAACTGTGGTCGCCCTGGTACTGAAAAAATAAGAGTTAATTGGAAATTTTATTTAATAAAGTAGCGCAAATACCATGGGAGGGTTTGAGAATGAAAAGGATATGCAAAATAAGCACTTTCGTTATTATTTTATTCATTATAAACGTATCTTTTGCCTCAGAGACCTATACTCCCTTATCTGGAAAGAATGAAAAATTACATTTCTCTGTAAAATCAGATGCTCCTTTTGATGTAGTTATTAAAAGTGAGACTTTTTCTAAAGGCGAAATCAACTATATTTTTGAAAATTTTGACTACAGTAATAACTTCCAACTTGAAAAAGGAGGGACTGCAAGCTATAGGATAAATCCAGCTGAAAATGTAAAGGAGATTATCATTAAACTATCTGATGGAGCAATCTTAATTGACCATGGTGGGAAATTGGTAAAAGTAACCGAAAAACCTCAAGCAAAAGTCCAACCAGAACCTCTGCCAACGGGCTCTTTTATAGCAGATACAGTGTGGGATATAAAAGGAGATATTGTAAAAGGAAAGATATATCTTAAGGACCACATATATCGGTATGATATGATTGTTAATGGAAAAAGGGATATCAAGATTGAAAGCGTGGGCACACATGTGACAACTCAACAAACTATAGAAGTAAAGAATCTGACCATAATAGTTAACAAAAAGACAGGAAAGGAAATAGCAATAGACCATGAAGAGAAGGCTTACTATGAGACTGAAGGTCTTATGTTTTCTCCACTTTATAATCCCTTTGAAGCGTTTTATATAATGAGCAGAATGTTTAGCGAACACTATAAGGTTGAAGATAGAGGAAGTGAGAATATTGGTCAGATGCCCTGCGACAAAAAAGACCTGATGTTTGGCAAAATTTTAATTCAAACTATATGGATCTCAAAAAAATACCGCTTCCCTGTAAAGACAACAAATTACATCGAAGGTAAAGAGCATATGGTCTTTGAATTGAAAAACATTAAAGAAACATCGGTTCACCCAAAAATTTTTGACATTCCAAAAGGTTATAAGAAAATGAAGCTTTAGTAGATTAAAAAAGTAATTAAAAGACCTACGAGGTCATTTATTAGTAAAAAAACTTAAAAAGGAGGTATAGATAATGAAAGGATGGGTAAAAATAATATTGGTGATTGGGTTTTTGGTATTTGCATTAAATGTGGTTGCTTTTGCAAAGCAGGATGCAAGAGGCTGTAAGGACCACCCATTATTTACGAGAATGGAGGATTTTTATATTTACGAATGTAAGGAAGTAAAATGGGATGAAATTGATTTTAGAGATGAAAAAGGCAAATATATTAAGGTTGAAGGGAAAGTATATTACTATCGTTACTATATTAAAGAAGGAATTACTCCAGGACCATCTGTGTTGATGATTCTCAGAAACTATGAAAATGCAATTAAAAAAATCGGAGGGGTTAAAGTATATCAGGAAAGCTTCAGAAATTATTTAAAGCTAAATAAGAGTGGAAAGACCTTTTGGGTTAAAGTTGAGACTGTCTCTTTAGCCAATGCTTATAGCCTCTATATCGTGGAACAAGAGGCAATGGCACAGGAAGTAGTTGCAGATGCCAAGAGCATGATGAGTGATATTCAAACAAAAGGAAGTGCTGCAGTCTATGGAATCTATTTTGATTTTGACAAAGCAGATATAAAGCCTGAGTCTGAACCAGCAATTAAAGAAATTGCAAAACTTCTTCAGGAAAATAGGACTTTGAAACTTTATGTGGTAGGTCATACAGACAATGTAGGGACTATTGATTATAATCTGAAACTCTCAAAGGCAAGGGCAGATGCTGTGGTTAAAGAGTTAACAACAAAGTATAAAATTTCACCAGACAGACTGAGGGCATTTGGAGTAGCCTCTTTAGCACCAGTTGCATCGAATAAGACAGAGGATGGCAGAGCAAAGAATAGAAGGGTGGAATTAGTAGAGCAGTAGTTAAAGTTTAATGATAACCCCTTTAATCCTCTCTTAATTTAAGGGAGATAAAGGGGGTTATTAGTAAAAGAAAAAAATATATAAACAAAAGGAGTATTGAAAAATATGTCCAAAAAGAGATTATACTACAGCATTATTATTATCTGTATATCAATTTTTTTATTGAAATTTATTACATATGCAGGAACTTCAACTCTCAAAAAAGAAAATAAAAAAATTCTTAATGTTAAATATTTTGATGTTTTGAAAGCTAAAATTGGTTCAGGCTCAGATAAAATAGGTGTAACAACTCCTTCCGAAGCAAATTCTGAAGGTCCAATGAGTTTTACACTGGGTAAAGATGGCAAAATATATATTCTTGATCAAATAAATTATAGGATTCAGATTTTTAAAGAAGGTAAATGGATTAAATCAATTCCTATTCCAAAAAATAATCTTCTCGATTTTAAAGATATTGAAATCACCCCAGAAAACAAAATCGTTTTATTATCTCAATTGTATAAAGAAGGGAAAGTTACATTAATGAATATTTATATTATTGATTTGGATGGCAAAATTATAAATTCAATTAAAACAAACCCCTGCACTCCTGAAATTAACATAGTTAAAGAAGGGAATTTAGCAGGTATCTGGGTTTGCTTTCAAAGAGTTGCTTTTCTTGATGGAAAAAAAACAGAGGAAATCTTTATTCCTCAAGAATCATACCTTGGCGAAAAAAGTATTTTACGAGCTGAAATATTAGGTGATATTACAGCAATTATTTATAAGGGAAAACAGGATAAAATTTCTCAAATGCAAGAAGCTACAATTTATTTTGATATGCCAATAGTTCATATTTTAGGAACATGGGAGGACAAAGAAGGAAAAATTTATTTTGGAGCATTTCTTTCTGAAAGAAATGAAAAAGGAAAATATAAATATGCCAATGAATTTGTTGTTTTATCACCAGAACTGAGTGAATTGGGCAGATTTAGAATACATGTACAAAAAGAACCACATGAAATTTGGAGATCTATCAGAGTAACTCCGGAAGGACATATTTATCAGATGTTTATTGATGGTAAATCAATTTTAGTTAGAAAATATGAAATAAGATAGCATTCTAAAAATAGAGTTTTTAATTTGACAAATAAATGATTTTTTATTTATAATTATTTTAATAATGCCAAGAATTAAATGGACACCGCAAAGGCTTGCAATTTTGAAATATCTTGATGGAAACAAAGAGCATCCATCAGCAGAAGAAATTTATTCTGCACTGTCAAAGGATTATCCAACCATGTCAATCGCTACAGTCTACAATGTTTTAGAATTTTTAAAAAGGACTGGAAGAGTTAAAGAGATTTACATTGACCCTGAAAAAAGAAGGTTTGACCCATTTATTCAAGAACATCATCATGCAATATGTATAAAATGCAAAAAAGTATTTGATATTTATCAGGATATTAAATTGCCTGACTTAACTAAATTTTTGCCTGATTTTGAAATTCTTGATACCCATCTTAAAATTCATGTTTTATGCCCTGAATGTAGAAAAAAAGAAGATTTAAAAGTTGGGTTAAAAGAATATCAATGTTCTCACTGTGGCTCAATTAGAACAGCAAAACATAAACCTCAGAAATGTCCTGCTTGTGGAAGTCGTGGAACTTTAAAAGAATACAAATCTTCTAATTGATAAATCAAAATTAATCAAAGATGGAGGTGTCTTATGATAAGCAATGAACTTATGGAAAAACTGCAAAAAGCGGTTGCAAGAGAGCTCCAAGTAAGCATTCAGTATATGTGGCAACATGTTTTGGCAAAGGGAATAAAAGCAGAAGCAGTTGGTAAACTCTTTAAAGAATTTGCTATTACTGAGATGAAACATGCCGAAAAAATAGCTGAAAGAATAGCCTATTATGGTGGTATTCCCACAACTAAACCTGATCCGATAACAATAGGTGCAAATCTTAAAGAAATGCTTGAAATTGATAAAAAAGCTGAAGAAGAAGCTGTAACAATGTATAAAGAAATAATAAAGCTTGCAGAAAAAGAAGAAGATTATGTAACAAGAAAACTTTTTGAAGAGATTCTTGAAGAAGAAGAAATGCATCTTGATAAGTTCAGTTCTTTGCTTGAGGAGTAAAGTAAATATGAAGCCTGTGGAACTTAAAAATGGAATCTATTGGGTTGGTGCTGTTGACTGGGCAATAAGAGACTTTCATGGATATGAAACTCCTCATGGTACAAGCTACAACAATTACTTAATTGATGATGAGGAACCTACTCTTCTTGATGCAGTTCATCATGATTTTGTAGATATATCAATCGAAAATATTTCAAAAATTATTGACCTCAAAAAAATCAAACATATTGTAATAAATCACATTGAAAATGATCATGCTACAGGATTAGAAAAAATTTTAGAGATGGTTCCATCTGCAAATATTTATATGACAGATAGAGGTAAAAAAGGATTAAACAGATTCCTTGACCTTTCAAAATATAAAGTCATTGTTGTCAAATCAGGAGATACCCTTAAAATCGGCAAGAGAACTCTCCAATTTATTGAAACACCAATGATGCATTGGCCAGACTCAATGTTTACCTATATTAAAGAAGACAGAGTCCTCATAAGCCAAGATGCTTTCGGTCAGCACATAGCAACAGTTGAAAGATTTGACGATGAGTTTGTAAATAACCGTTCAATGGAAGAGCTTGAAGATGCAGTAATTGATTATTATGCAAATATTCTCATGCCTTACGGAAATGTTATCAAAGGAAAAATTGAAGAGATTAAAATGCTTGGAATTGAAATTGAAATGATAGCTCCCGATCATGGTGTTATTTGGCGTTCTCACATAGATGAGATATTATACCTTTATTCAGAAATGGTTGATGCAAAAGCTAAGCTTAAAGCAGTAATAATTTACGATACAATGTGGCATAGCACAGAACAGATGGTTTTTCCTATTGCAAGAGGAATTGAAAATGAAGGAGTTCCAGTAAAAATAATTAAACTTAGAGCAACTCCAAAGTCAGTTGCAGTAAAGGAAGTATGGAAGTCAAGGGGGGTTATTGTTGGTTGTCCTACATTAAATAATGGAGTTTTCCCATCAGTTGCAGAGTTTCTAAGTTATCTTAAGGGGTTGAAACCTAAAAACAGACTTTTTGCTGCCTTTGGTAGTTACGGGTGGTCTGGTGAAGCAGTAAAAGAAATGTATGAAACAGCAAAGGCAATGAAACTGGAAGTCTTTGAACCTGGTATTAGAGTTTTATACAAACCATCTGAGGAGGACCTGGCTAAATGCTATGAATTTGGCATAGCCTTTGGAAAGGCTTTAAAAGAATATCATGCAAAAATCTAAAAGGAGGGTTAACGATGGGAAAAACATTTAAAAATTTAATGGAAGCCTTTGCAGGCGAATCACAGGCAAACAGAAAATATCTTGCCTTTGCAAAAAAAGCAGAAGAAGAAGGTTATCCTGCAGTTGCAAAACTTTTCAAAGCTGCTGCTGAGGCAGAAACCGTTCATGCAATGAATCATTTAAAAGCAGCAAATGGAATAAAAAGCACAAAAGAAAATCTTGAAACAGCAATTGGTGGAGAAACCTATGAATATGAAAGCATGTATCCACCGATGATTAAAGACGCAGAGGCAGAAGGAGCTACACAGGCTCAAAGAAGCTTTTATTATGCCAATGAAGTTGAAAAAGTTCACGCTGAATTATTCAAAAAAGCTCTTGAAAATCTTGATAAAAAATTAGATGCAGATTATTATGTTTGTCAGGTTTGTGGTCACACAGTAGAAGGTGAGCCTCCAGATAAGTGTCCTGTTTGTGGTTCTCCAAAGAAAATGTATAAAAAAATTGATTAACTAATAAGCCCTTCCGTATGGAAGGGCTTTCCTTTAAATTATGAAAATTCTTGCCCTATTAGGCTCGCCAAGAAAAGGAAATTCAGAAATTCTTCTCAATAAAGCAATTGAACATTGTCAAAAGGAAAAACACGAAATTCATTTAATCAAAGTCTATGAATTAAATATTTCTGATTGTACAGCCTGTGATGGATGCAAAGATACAGGAAAATGTATTATTTCTGACGACATGGATAATGTTTATCCTCTCTTAAGACAGGTACATAGAATCCTGATTGCCTCTCCCATATTTTTTTTTGGAATTCCAGGCCAGTTAAAACTTCTCATTGATAGATGTCAGTGTTTCTGGTATGAAAAATATATTTTAAAAAAGCCAATTCCAGAGGAAGAATTTAAAAGAAAAGCATTGATTATGCTTGTGGGTGGGATGAAAAAAGGACAGATAGGTATTACTTGTTCAGAGGCAACTTTAAAAGCCTTTTTGAGAACAATTAATGTGAATGAACACAGCACTATTTCCTACTTAGGATATGACGAACCAGGTTCTATATTAAAAAATCCTGATTTAAACAAAGATTTAGAGTCTGCAGTAGTTCAATTATTGAAAAATGATTGAATATGTTCAATTTTTTCCGACATTAAGATGCAATAAAAATTGTAAATTCTGCTTTAACAGAGGTAATAATTCTCAAAATTTCATTAATCAGGATTTTCCTGCTGAAAAAGTAGAAGATTTTGTAAACCTATTAAAAGAAAACAAAATCTCAAACCTTGACATACTTGGTGGCGAACCTTTTCTTTATGATGCTCTTTTTAAACTAGTTAAATTAGCTATTAAAAAGAATATGGAGGTAAACATCAGCACAAATGGAATATTTTTAGAAAAAATTCAAAAACTTATAAAACTTTGTAAAAATCCAAAACTTCATATTGGTGTATCAATCAATGATGAGGTAAATCCAAAACTTCTTAAGCTAATAAATAAAAACAAACTATGGATTAAAAGTGTAATAACAGAAAATCAACTGCCCGATGAGAAAATTCTCAATTTCACATCAAAGATGGGTATTGATTATTATTTAATTTACATGGATGCCTTAACAGAAAGGGATTTAGAAATATCAATGCCTTTTTATGAATTTATAGAATTAATTAAAAAACTGCAAATCCTATATCCCAATATAAAACCTGTTTACTGTAATGGATTTATTGGAGGTGGACAGAAATACCGCTGTCCTGCAGGAACAGAAAAGATAACTGTGATGCCAGATGGAAAAGTTTATCCCTGCTATCTTTTGTCAGGATTTAAAGATTACTGCTTGGGTAATATCTTTGAAAATTCCTTACAGGAGATTATTTCCTCAGAAAAACTTAACATTTTCAAAAAATTTTTTGCTAATATATGCAATAATAAAATATGCAAATTAAAAAAAATATGTAGTGGAGGATGCGTGGCTCACGGTATTATCCATTATGGAAATCTGAAAAAAGCAGACCCAAGGTGTGAGAAAAAGGTGTTTAATTAAATATTTAAATCCAAGAAAGGAGTAATAAAAAATGATAAAAAAATTACAAGAAGGAGGGATAAAGATGGCAGAGATGTTAAGGGTTAAAAACCTACACGTTTCAGTAGAAGGACGGAAAGTGCTTGAGGATATCAACTTTTCCATAGACTACGGTGAAATAGCAGTCCTCTTTGGTCCAAATGGTGCGGGAAAAACAACTCTTATTATGACATTGATGGGCTTCCCAAAGTATAAAATTGAAAAGGGTAAAATTATTTTTAAAGGTGTTGACATCACTCACATGGATGTATCAGAGAGAGCAAAACTTGGAATGGGAATATCCTTTCAAAGACCACCTGTAGTAAGAGGAGTAAGTCTTAGGAAACTTCTTAAAATAGTTGGCAATGGTAAAACAGATGAAGAACTCCTCCATTATGCTGAAAAACTTAATCTTACAAACCATTTGGACAGAGACGTTAATGACGGTTTTTCAGGTGGCGAGGTTAAAAGAGCAGAACTGTTGCAACTTCTTATGCAGAAACCCGAACTTGTATTTATTGATGAACCAGAAAGTGGTGTTGATCTTGAAAACATCGTATTAATTGGTGA
Organism: Thermodesulfovibrio sp. N1; assembly: GCF_001707915.1. Taxonomy (GTDB): domain Bacteria; phylum Nitrospirota; class Thermodesulfovibrionia; order Thermodesulfovibrionales; family Thermodesulfovibrionaceae; genus Thermodesulfovibrio. Next base: position 73,312 of record NZ_MAVV01000001.1, read on the forward strand.
GATGACAAATCATCTACTTGGAAGAGACCAGAGAGTAAAAGATGTTAAAAGAAGCGCAATTGTAATAACCCATACAGGTTATATCCTTGATTACATCAATGCAGACAAAGGATACATTCTCTATAATGGTAAGCTTATGTGTAAAGGTAACCCACGAGACATACTCTCTGAAATAAAGAAAAATGGATACAGGAGGTGTGCAACATGCCAGTAAGCAAAAAATATATAGAGGAGATTAAAAATAAAGCCAGAAAAGCTTTAGATAAACCTGCAATTTATGGAGAAGATATAGATTTAAAAAAATTTCAAAAACATATTGAAAGAGGAAAAATTGAAAGCCTTGAACTTTTGCCTGAACTTGCAAAAGAGGCTGCATTGATGGCAGGAGTAGATGTGGAAGAAAAAGAACGCATAGGTTCCTATTTACAGATGGACCATTCAGTTGTTTATAAAAGATTAAACAAGCTTTATGAAGGAAAAGTAGAATTGATGAGCACAAATGAAGCTGTTGAAGCCTATGATTGGCTTGAAGAATACTTCTGGAGAATTGTTCAACCTGACACTGACAAATACACTGCTCAGGTAGCATTAAATCCAACTCATGGATATTTTATAAGAATACTGCCTGGACAGAAGCTTGACTATCCCCTTCAGACATGTTTAATGATTGCTGAAGGTTATATAAGTCAGAATGTTCATAATATTGTAATTGTTGAAGAGGGAGCTGAACTTCACATAATCACTGGATGTACTTTGTCAAAGACTGACGCAACAGGAATACATCTTGGAATATCAGAATTTTATATTAAAAAAGGGGGGAAGCTTTTTTTTACAATGATACACAACTGGGCTGAAAACTTCTATGTAAGACCCCGTACAGCAGTAGTTGTTGAAGAAGATGGAGTTTATGTAAATAATTATGCATTGCTTAAACCCGTAAAATCAATACAATCATTCCCTACAGTTTACTTAAAAGGTGACAGAGCTTCAGCAAGATTTAATACTGTAATTTACGGACTTAAAGACTCTTATATTGATTTGGGATCAAAAATTATTTTTGAAGGAAAGGATACCAAGGGAGAGTCCCTTGCAAGAACAATTTCTGACCATAAAAGTGTAATTTACTCTCGTGGAGACCTTATTGCAAAAACAGAAGAATACTGTATGGGTAGGCTCGACTGCCGCGGAATAATATTTTCGAAAAATTCTGCTATTTATGCTATTCCCCAACTGATTTCTTATGGAGCAAATAAAGCAGATCTCTCCCATGAAGCCTCAATCGGACCAATTTCTGAAGAACAAGTTGAATACCTTATGTCAAGAGGAATGACAAAAGATGAGGCAACAAGTCTTATTACAAGCGGATTTTTAAATCTGGACATACCCTTTTTACCAGAAATGATAGATAAACACATAAAAGAAGTAATTGAGATGACATCTAAAGAATCAATGTAGATTTTTAAAGGGACAGGAGAATGCATCAGACTTTCCTGTCCCCTATTAAATGACTTCCATCACAACTCAAAGAATTATTTAATTCAGGGAAACCTTCCCTGCAGGAAGAAAAACTTAAACCAAGCTCATCACATCTTTGACGGATTTTTAATATCAATCTTTTTCTTAAATATTCTGGTAAATACCATGAATTTGAAATCTTTAAGCCTTCTTTAAAATATAAATTTTCGAATTTCTCGGCTATTTCAGGAAAGACCCTTGAAAATCTTTTCCAACTGTCCCATCTTGGTTTAAAAGTACTTGCTATAATGTGCTTTACTCCTCTTTCCTTAGCTAATATCAAAATTTTATCAATCTCTATGTCATTAATCCCTAAAATTATGGGATCAAGCCTTAAACCAGTTTTTATGCCTTCATGAGATAATTTTTCAAGAGTATTTAATCTGAGGAATGGAGAAGGTGCATAGGGTTCAAGTTCTTGATAACATTTCAAAGAAGTTATTGTTAAAGTAACAGCTGATTTCATTTCTTTAAGTAAGTCAATATCTCTTAAAACAATATCGCTTTTTGTAATTATTAAAACTCTCATTTCAAATTCTCTAAAAATTTTTTAAACACTCTCTTGTAATTTTAAGTTCCTTTTCTATAGGAGGATAAGGGTCAGATGTATTGGACAATGAAATAAGAGAATCTTTTGAGATTTTTTTAATCTGTCTTTTTAAATCTTCAAGAAGGTTAGGCTTTGTCCTGCAATTAAAAAAATTTTTTATATAGGAGGAAGCATAACAATAAATACATCCATGAGCACATCCTGTATAGGGATTAAGTGAATACTTTGAAGGACAACTGCATAATTTACTTTTCCATGGATCAAAAAAGCGAAGATACATACTTTATTATGCTATAATTTTTGAATATGAAAGAACAAAAACATATAAAATCTATGTTCGATAAAATCGTAGCAAGATATGACTTCCTCAATCATTTTCTTTCCTTTGGACAGGATATTTTCTGGAGAAAAAAAATGGCAGAAGAGGCTGTTTTAAACCAAAATGAAATTATTTTAGACCTTGCTACAGGTACAGCAGACTCTGCAATTGCCTTAATAAAAAAAGGAGCAAAAGTAATTGGTGTTGATATAAGCTTTGAAATGTTAAAAACAGGGGTTTTAAAAATAAAAAATCAAATTACCAACTCCGCACTTTTTTATCCAATCAATGCCTCAGGATATCAAATTCCTCTTAGAGATAATTCTGTTGACGCTGTAACATGTGCTTTCGGAATAAGAAATATGTATGAGACAAAAAAGGTTTTAATGGAAATTTACCGAGTAATAAAAAAAAATGGTAGAGTTGTTGTTCTTGAATTTTCTTTACCAAAAAATGTGCTTCAAAAACCCTATCTGTTTTATTTAAAAAAAATTATACCTTTTATTGCATCAGTTTTTTCAGTAAAATCAGCCTATGAATATCTGGGAACATCAATTGAAGCCTTTTACAAACCCCACGATTTTACTAATTTGCTTATTGATTGCGGATTTAAAAGTATAAAAGCCATACCATTAAGTTTCGGCTGTGTCTATTTGTATATAGGTATAAAGTAGTTTTATCTGAAAGAATAAAAAAACAAAGCTATAAAATTGTTGAAAAAACTGAGAAATTTTTACATAATAAATAACACTTATTTAATTTTGTTTTGGAGGAAAAAGATATGCTTATTGTTCAAAAATATGGAGGCACTTCTGTTGCAAATATTGAAAGAATAAAGGCTGTTGCAGAAAGAGTTTCAAAAACTGTAAAAGAAGGACATAAAGTTGTTGTAGTTGTCTCTGCCATGGCTGGTGAAACGGATAAATTAATTAATTTAGCCCATGAAGTTTGCCCAAATCCTGCAGAAAGAGAAATGGATCTTTTGCTTTCATCTGGAGAAAGAGTTACCTCTGCATTAACTGCAATGGCTTTACAAACATTAGGACACAAAGCAATTGCTCTAACAGGAAGACAAATGGGAATTATAACAGATGCAGTACATACAAAGGCAAAAATTGAAAAAATTATAGCTACCAGAGCAGTTAAAGCTCTGGAGCAGGGATATATTGTTGTTGTTGCAGGTTTTCAAGGGATTACAGAAGATGAAGATGTTACAACCCTTGGCAGAGGGGGTTCTGATTTAACCGCAGTTGCAATTGCCGCAGCTTTAAATGCTGATTTATGCGAGATATATACTGATGTTGATGGTGTTTTTACAGCAGATCCCAATATTGTTCCTGAAGCAAAAAAACTTGATAAAATCTCCTATGAAGAAATGCTCGAACTTGCCTCATTGGGTGCTAAAGTTTTACAAACTCGTTCTGTAGAGTTTGCAATGAAATATAATGTTCCTGTAATTGTGAGGTCAAGTTTTAACTATAATCCTGGAACTTTAGTTACAAAGGAGGATAAAGAGATGGAAAAAGTAGTAGTATCAGGAATTGCCCATGATAAAAATCAAGCAAAAATAACAATTGTTAAGGTTCCTGACAAACCAGGTATTGCAGCCAAACTTTTCAGAACAATTGCTGATTCAAACATTATCGTAGATATGATTGTTCAAAATATAAGCAGTGATGGCAAAGCAACAGATATTTCTTTCACTGTTCCTAAGACCGATGCCAAAAAAGCTCTTGATATTACAGAAAAATTATGCAAAGAATTGGGAGCTGAAAAAGTCTTATTAAATGAAGGGATTGCTAAAGTGTCAATTGTAGGAGTTGGAATGAGAACCCACTCTGGAGTTGCTGCTCAAATGTTTGAAGCTCTTGCAAATCACGGAATAAATATCATGGCAATAAGTACATCGGAAATAAAAATATCCTGTCTAATTGATGCAAAATATACAGAGCTTGCAGTAAGAGTATTGCATGATACCTTTAAATTAGGAGAACAATAATGGAGATACCTTCTCCTAAAGGTTTTCTTTTTTCTACTGCAAAGGCGGGTATTAAATATCCAGATAGAGAGGATTTAGCTTTAGTTTTCTCAAAAAAGCCTGCCCATGTTGCAGGAGCTTTTACAACTAATCAGATAAAGGCTGCTCCTGTAAAAATTTGCATGAGAAGAGTCAAAGGAGGCTTTGCTCAAGCCCTTGTATTAAATAGTGGAAATGCCAATGCCTGTACTGGTAAAAGAGGAATTGAAGATGCTATTAAAATCACTGAAACATTAGCTGAAAAACTCAACATAAACAGCGAACATATTTTGCCTCTTTCAACAGGTGTAATTGGAATGCCTATGCCAATGGAAAAAATCATTCCTGCCCTTGATAGTCTAATAAAAAATCTTGGTAAAGTAGAACCAATCAATGTTGCCCAAGCAATTATGACAACAGATACTTTTCCAAAAATAACCTTTCGGCAAATGGAAGCCTCAGGTAAGATTATTACAATTCTTGGTTTGTGTAAAGGCGCAGGAATGATAGCACCAAATATGGCAACTATGCTTTGTGTTATCCTTACAGATGCATTTATTGAACCTTCTGTTGTCAAAAATTGTCTAAGAGAAGTTGTATCTGACAGTTTTAATTCTATTAGTGTAGATGGAGACATGTCTACAAATGATACTGTAATATTACTTGCTAATGGAGAAGTTCAGAATGAAAAAATTGAAAAAAAATCTACTGTATTTAAAAAATTCAGAGAAAATTTAAATGAATTATGTGTTGAACTTGCTGAAATGATTGTAAAAGATGGTGAAGGTGCAACAAAATTTATAAAAATTCATATTTTAGGAGCAAAAACAGCCACTGATGCTAAAAGAGTAGCAAAAACTGTTGCTAATTCCCTTTTAGTCAAAACAGCCTTTTATGGAGAAGACCCTAACTGGGGAAGAATTATTGCTGCAATAGGATACTCTGGTGTACCAGTGAAAGAAGATTTAATCGAAATTTATATAAACAAAATCTGTCTTTTTAAAAACGGAATGCCTACAATGAAGGAAGAAGAACTCAAAGAGTCCCTCAAGCAAAAAGAAATAGATGTTTTAATCAATTTAAATTTGGGAAAATCAAAGGCTAAAATTTTAACTACCGATTTGACTGAAGATTATGTTCGTATTAATTCAGCCTACAGAACATAACTTGAGCTAAATCTCTTTCTTCAGTTAACATAGATATATGAAGGAAGGAATATTTCTTGAGGAAAAACAAGAAATATCCATTGACAAACCAAACCTTTATAGAGTATATCTTTTAAATGACGATTACACAACAATGGATTTTGTAGTTTATGTTTTAATGAAAATTTTTGATAAAACTCAATTAGAAGCTACAGCCATAATGTTACATGTCCATAGACATGGAAAAGGATTAGCTGGAATTTATATAAAGGAAATTGCTGAAACAAAAGTAGCTCAAGTAGAACAACTTGCAAGAAAAAACGGTTTCCCATTAAAATGCATTATAGAGAAAGATGATAAATAAAGATTTACAGATAATTATAACAGCCACTGTTGAGGACGCTATTGAAAGAGGGCACCAATACCTTACTGTAGAGCATCTTGCTTATGCTATTTTACATGATGAATATGGCGCAGAAATTATAAGAAACTGTGGGGGTAATCCAGAAAAAATTAAACTCAGTCTTGAGACCTTTCTTGAAGAAAATATTCCTAAAAAAAAGGGGAAAGGACAGGCTCATCCAACAGTTGCCTTTCAAAGAGTTATGGAAAGAACCTTGAATCATATTAAATCTGCTGAAAAAAAAGAAGCAGATGCAGGTGATTTTTTAGCATCAATTTTTCTTGAAGAAGATACATATGTTGTATCTCTTTTTAAATCCTACGGTATTTCAAGAATTGACATTCTTAATTACATATCCCACGGTATTCCAAAAACAGATTTTGATGAAACTATAACAAAGGAAGAAAAGAAATCTGATCCTCTTAAAACATTTACCATTGAACTTACCGAAAAGGCAAAAAGAGGTGAAATTGATCCAATAGTTGGAAGACATAATGAACTTGAGAGAGTAGTGCAGGTATTAAGCCGAAGAAGAAAAAACAATGTAGTTTTAGTTGGAGAACCAGGAGTTGGCAAAACTGCTATTGTTGAAGGGTTAGCATTAAAAATCGCAAAAGGTGAAATTCCCGCTCATTTAAGAAATTTCAAAATATTTTCCCTTGATATGGGTTCTCTTCTTGCCGGCACAAAATACAGAGGTGACTTTGAAGCAAGAATGAAAGCTCTTATAAACTCACTTTATAAAATAAAAGACTGTATTTTGTTTATAGATGAAATTCATACTATAGTGGGCGCAGGGTCTGCAAGTGGAAGCACCGTGGATGCATCAAACTTACTTAAACCTGTTCTTATTGAGGGAAAAATTAGATGTATTGGAGCAACAACCTATGAAGAATACAGAAACTACTTTGAAAAAGATAAAGCTTTATCCAGAAGATTTCAAAAAATAGACATAACTGAGCCAACAGAAGAAGAGACTTACGAAATTCTAAAAGGTTTAAAATCTTATTATGAAGAATATCATGGTGTCCAGTACACAGATGAGGCATTAAAATCTGCTGTCTATTTATCTGCAAAATATATAAACGAGAGGTTTTTACCAGACAAAGCAATCGATGTAATAGATGAAGCTGGTGCTATTGTAAGACTTTATCATAAAATTCCGATAGTAGATGAAAAAGTTATAGAACAAACAATATCAAAAATAGCTCGAATTCCCTCTCAGGAAATTACATCTTCCGATGTTGACAGACTTAAAAATCTTGAAAAAGAACTTAAATCGCAAATTTTTGGTCAGGATGAAGCAATAGAGTCAGTTGTAAAAGTTATCAAACTTGCAAAAGCTGGCTTAAAAGAAAGTTTCAAACCTATCGGATGTTTTCTTTTTACAGGACCAACAGGTGTTGGAAAAACCGAACTTGCAAAACAACTTGCTCAAAAATTAGGAATTCCTCTTTTGAGATATGACATGAGTGAATATATGGAAAAACATTCTGTTTCAAAATTAATTGGAGCACCTCCTGGTTATATAGGTTTTGAACAGGGGGGACTTCTTACAGAACAAATAAGAAAAAATCCACATTGTGTTTTACTTCTCGATGAAATAGAAAAAGCCCATGAAGATATCTTTAACATTCTTCTTCAGGTTATGGATTACGGAACATTGACTGACAATACAGGAAGAAAAGCTGATTTAAGAAATGTAATTATAATAATGACATCAAACCTTGGTGCAAGAGAAATGGAAAAATCTGTAGTAGGCTTTGGTGATAGAACCAAAGATCAGATAAATAAAAGCAAAGAAGCAATTGAAAGACTATTTAGCCCAGAATTTCGAAATCGTTTAGATGCTATTGTAACATTTAATCCTTTGCCTCAATCAGTTGTTTTAAAAATAGTTGAAAAATTTATCAAAGAACTTAATGAACAACTTTCTTCTAAAAATATAGAAGTAAAAATAACTCAAGAAGCAAAAATATGGCTTGCTCAAAAAGGATTCGATTCAAAATTTGGGGCAAGACCCCTACAAAGACTTATTCAAAAGGAGATTAAAGCACCCCTCGTAGAAGAAATTCTCTTTGGAAAACTTAAAGACGGGGGTAAATTAACTGTTGACATTAAAGATGATAACATTTATTTCGTAATAGATGACAGTATTTCTATTGCATGATACTCCTTTTTTCCCTGATCCTGAATTAGCAGATCCCGATGGTTTACTTGCAATAGGAGGTGACTTAAGTACTGAAAGACTTCTTACTGCCTATAAAATGGGGATATTCCCTTGGTATAATGAACCTCCAATTATGTGGTGGTCTCCACCAAAAAGACCTGTAATATTCCCAAGACTTTTCAATCTTTCACGAAGCCTTTATCAAACTCTCAAAAAAAATCTTTATAATGTAACCTTTGATAAAGATTTTTTAGGAGTAATACATGGATGTGCTAATGCTCCGAGAAAAGATTCCTTAGGAACATGGATAAACAAAGAAATAATTGATGCCTACTACAATTTACATCAATTGGGTTTTGCTCATTCTGTTGAAGTTTGGTACAATGGAAAATTAATAGGCGGTTTATATGGATTATCAATTGGCAAAGCTTTTTTCGGAGAATCCATGTTTACATTAATGAAGGATGCATCAAAGGTTGCTCTTGCATGTCTTGTTGAATTTCTTATAAAAGAAAATTTCTATTTCATTGATTGCCAAATTACAAATGAACATCTCTTAAAAATAGGCGCTGTTGAAATCCCTCGAAGTGTTTTTCTTAAAATGCTCGATGAAGCAATTAATAAAAATTCTATAATAAAAAAATGGGTTCCCCATAATAAAGCGACTTCTAATACTGCCTTTTTTTTAAGGGAAAAACTTATACTGAGGAGAAAATATAAGTGAAATTAATATTTTTTGACATCGATGGCACATTAATAAGTGCAGGTGGAGCTGGCACTCGCTCTTTAAATAAAGCCTTCGAAGAGGTCTTAGGAATAAAAGAAGCTTTCAAAAACTTTGAAATGGCAGGAAAAACAGATATTCAAATTATCAAAGAAGGGCTTAATCTTTTAAAGATTAAGCCTTCAAATAGATTAATCAATCAAATTATTGAAAGTTATATTAATAACTTAAAGAAGGAAATAAATAACAATTCAAAGCATTTAAAACCAGGAGTTAAAAACTTTCTTGAGCTTCTATATAATGACTTTGAATATCCCCTTGGACTTCTTACAGGGAACGTGGAATTAGGAGCAAGAATAAAGCTTGAACCCTTTGGTTTAAACTCCTTTTTTTTATTTGGTGCCTTTGGAAGTGATCACGAAGACAGAAACTTTTTGCTTCCGATAGGAATTCAAAAATTTATTAATAAATTTAATCTTTATGTTGATTTTCATCAATGTATAGTTATAGGAGATACACCAAGAGATGTTAAATGTGCAAAAATTTATGGAGCTAAAGTTATTGCTGTAGCTACAGGACCTTATAGTATAGAAGATTTAAAAAATACTGATGCAGATGTTGTAGTTGAAAACCTTACTGAAGTCAATAAAATACTACCTTTACTTAGTTAAAATGTCTAAATTTCCTGTATCACCCAAAAAAGAACAAGAACTTATATCTGAAATGCAAAGACTCTTAATTAAAGAATCAGATATTGAAGAAAAGTTTATCCGTTGTAGTGGACATGGAGGTCAAAAGGTAAATAAAACATCCTCTGGAGTTTTTCTACGACATATACCAACAGGGATAGAAATAAAATATACCAAAGAAAGATCCTTAGGTTTAAATAGATTCTTTGCAAGACGTTTACTTGTTGATAAAATAAAAGAAAAACTCGGAATCTCCACCCAAAAATCAAAGGAAATTGAGAAAATTAAAAAGAAAAAGCTAAGAAGTAAAAGAAGAAATAAAAAGAAGAGGGAGGAATAAACCTCCCCCTTTTTACCTTGGAATAAGTTTAGTTGCTAATTGAATTCTTATTGTAGCCCTTTCTAAGGCTGCTTGAGCCCTTGCCATATCAATATCTGTCTCGCCTGCTTGAGCTTTACGGAGTCTCTCTTCAGCTCTTGCCAATGCTGCCTTTGCTCTTTCTACATCAATTTCTTCAACTCTTTCTGCACTACCTACCAAAACCAAAACTCTGTCATTGAGAACTTCACAATATCCACGATTGATAAACAGATAATTCATTTGTCCTTCTTTTTTATAGGATAAAGAGCCAATTCTTAGAGCGGTCATAAAGGCACAATGACCAGGAAATACTCCAAAATCTCCTTCTGCACCTGTAGCATAAACTTCATCTACTTCTTCATTTATTAATTCTCCATATGGAGTTATTACTTCTAACTTCAATTTATCTGCCATTCTTCACTCCTTTAATTAAACCTGTCTTGTGTATCCCATCTTCTTCGCTTTCTCCTCAACTTCTTCAATTGGACCAACCATATAGAATGCCTGCTCTGGCAGGTCATCGTATTTTCCATCAAGGATAGCTTTAAACCCTTTTATTGTATCTTCAAGTTTAACGTATCTTCCAGGTGTTCCAGTAAAGGTTTCTGCAACATGGAATGGCTGACTTAAGAATCTTTGAAGTTTTCTTGCTCTTGCAACGGTGAGTTTGTCGTCTTCTGAAAGTTCTTCAATACCTAAGATTGCAATAATATCTTGTAATTCTTTATATCTCTGTAACACTGCCTGAACACCTCTTGCAACCTGATAGTGTTCATCTCCCACTACTCTTGGATCAAGAATTCGGCTTGTAGAGTCAAGAGGGTCAACGGCAGGATAAATTCCAAGCTCTGCAATCTGACGGGAAAGAACAACTGTACCATCAAGATGAGCAAAAACTGCTGCAACTGCAGGGTCTGTTAAGTCGTCTGCAGGAACATAAATTGCCTGCATGGATGTAATAGAACCCTTTGCAGTAGTTGTAATTCTTTCCTGTAATGCTCCCATTTCTGTTGAAAGTGTTGGCTGATAACCAACTGCAGATGGCATTCTTCCAAGAAGTGCAGAAACCTCTGAACCAGCAAGGGTGTATCTAAATATATTATCGATAAATATCAAAACATCCTGTCCCTGATCTCTGAAGTATTCAGCAACTGTGAGAGCTGTAAGTCCTACTCTTGCTCTAACACCTGGAGGCTCGTTCATCTGTCCATAAACAAGAGCAACCTGTGGTAAAACCCCTGAATGTTTCATCTCAAGATAAAGGTCATTTCCTTCACGAGTTCTTTCTCCAACACCTGCAAAAACTGAAACACCACCGTGTTTCATTGCAATATTATGAATCATCTCCATAATAACGACAGTTTTACCAACTCCAGCACCACCAAACATTCCCATTTTACCACCTCTTACGAACGGTACAAGAAGGTCAAAGACTTTAACACCTGTCTCAAACTGTTGAGTAGTTGGAGATTGTTCAGTAAATTCTGGAGCTATCCTGTGTATTGGATATTTATCCTGAGCTTGAATAGGTCCAGCCTCATCAACAGGTTCACCGATAACATTTATAATACGTCCAAGAACAGGTTTTCCAACAGGAACTGTTATAGGTGCGCCTGTATCAACAACTTTCATTCCTCTTATAAGTCCATCAGTTGATCCCATTGCTATAGTTCTTACTCTGTTTTCACCAAGATGCATAGCAACTTCCAAAACAAGATGAATTTCTGGAATACCTTTTGCTGGATCACCAGGTTCATCTATCTTTAATGCATTCAAAACCTCTGGCAACTGCCCTTCAAATTCACAGTCGACAACTGTTCCGATAACCTGTACAACTTTACCTACGTTCATAATATAAAACCTCCTTTATTCTTTATTAAAATTTTATCCTTCACTTTGTTTTAATGCTTCAACACCACCAACAATATCCATCAACTCTTTTGTAATGGATGCCTGTCTTACTTTGTTGGCTATTAGTGTTGTCTTTTTTATTAATTCATCACAGTTCTTAGTTGCATTATCCATTGCTGTCATCCTTGCTGCTTCTTCAGCTGCTTGAGATTCTAAAAGTGCCCTATAAATCTGAATTTCAATATAAATTGGCAATAACATGGCAAAAAGCTCAGGAGCTCTCGGTTCATAAGTAAATGGTATAAAAGTAGGCTGTTCTGTAGGTGTAGCATCAATTCTGCCAATAGGCAATAATCTGTTAATTACTACCCTTTGAGCTATTACTGATTTAAATTCATTAAAAATAATTACTACTTCATCAACTGCTTCAGTTACATAGGCATTTATCATCTCCTGTGCTATCATTTGAGCATGTGTATACTGAAGCCTTCCTGAAATCCCAGTCCATACATTTTTAAGCGCAAAATCTCTTCTTTTAAAGTAATCTCTTGCCTTTCTTCCAACAACTGATAATACGACATTTAATCCTTCACCTTTTAGTCTATTTATTTCTTTATGAGCAGCCCTTAAAATATTTGTGTTAAAAGCTCCACAAAGACCTTTGTCTGAGGTTATTACTAATACCTCTACTGTTTTTATTGGTCTTCTTAAAAGTATGGGGGGAACATCACCTCTTGTCTCAACAGCTCCTGATAAATCTGCAAGAACTTGTTGCATTTTTGTTGCATAGGGTCTGTATCTGAGCATGTTGTCCTGTACTTTACGGAGCTTAGCTGCTGCCACCATTTTCATGGCAGAGGTTATTTTCTTTGTACCCTGTATTGCCTTTATCTTTTTTCTTATATCTCTTAATGTCGGCATTTAACAGCTCCTAGCTTCAGTTTTTTTATTAATTAAGGCTGAAAAGTCTTCTTAAACTCTAAAATAGCATCAGTTATTTTCTGTCTGAGCGAATCATCAAGCTCTTTCTTTTCTCTAATTTCCTTTCTAAGGTCTTCTTTCTGGCTTCTTATGAAGCTTAAGAATCCCTGTTCAAAGGCTTTAATAGCAGAGACAGGTAAATCATCAAGATGTCCCTGTGTTCCTGCAAAAATTAACATAATCTGGTCTTCAACAGGCATTGGAACATACTGATCTTGTTTAAGAAGTTCAACCATTCTCTGCCCTCTTTCAAGTAATGCCCTTGTTGCTTTATCAAGATCTGCTGCAAACTGGGCAAAGGCTGCAAGTTCTCTGTACTGAGCAAGGTCTAACCTTAACATACCTGCAACCTGCTTCATTGCTTTGATCTGTGCTGCACCACCGACACGGCTAACTGAAAGACCTACATTAATTGCTGGACGGACACCAGCATAAAAGAGTTCTGGCTCTAAATATATCTGACCATCTGTAATAGAGATAACATTTGTTGGAATATATCCAGAAACGTCTCCAGCCTGTGTTTCAATAACTGGTAATGCTGTAAGAGAACCTCCGCCCTCAGCATCAGAGAGTTTTGCTGCTCTTTCAAGCAATCTTGAATGGAGATAGAAAACATCACCAGGATAAGCTTCTCTACCTGGTGGTCTTCTAAGAATCAATGAAACCTGTCTGTATGCATATGCCTGTTTTGTTAAGTCATCATAACATACTAATGCATGCATACCTTTATCTCTGAAATATTCACCCATTGCACAGCCAACATATGGTGCAATATACTGCATGGATGCTGGCTCAGATGCTGTTGCTGCAACAACTATTGTGTGATCCATTGCTCCATATTTTTTAAGAGTTTCAACAACCTGAACAACACTTTGACGTCTCTGTCCACAGGCAACATATATACATATGCAGTTTTGTCCTTTCTGGTTAATAATTGTATCAAGCAAAATAGCTGTCTTACCAGTCTGACGGTCACCAATAACAAGCTCTCTCTGTCCTCTACCTATTGGAATCATTGCATCTATTGCCTTAATACCTGTCTGGAGAGGCTCCTTAACAGGCTGTCTTTTAATAATTCCAGGTGCAATTACGTCAACTTTTCTTGAAGCTTTTGCATTAATTGGGCCTTTGCCATCAATGGGCATTCCGATGGCATTAACAACTCTTCCAATAAGCTCCTCACCAACTGGAGTTTCCATAACTCTTCCAGTTCTTTTAACAATGTCACCCTCTTTGACAAGTCTGTCATCACCAAAAAGAATAGCACCTACATTATCTTCTTCAAGGTTAAGAGCCATTCCATAAACTCCGTTTGGAAGCTCCAGCATTTCAGAAGCCATGCAGTTGTCTAATCCATAAATTCTTGCAACACCGTCACCAACAGAGGTAACAATTCCTACTTCGCTGACATCAGCCTTCTTCTCAAAGTCAGCAATCTGCTTTTTAAGATACTCGCTAATTTCTTCCATCTTAAGTTCCATAGTTTCTCACCCCTTTATAAGCTTATCTCTTAAAAGACCCAACTGGCCTTTTATGCTCAAATCATACATTGTGCTTCCAATTTTAACTCTTACCCCACCTATTAATTCAGGATCAATCTCATACTGTAATTCCACATCTCTTCCTGTGATTACTTTTAAGGATTCGATAATTTTTTGCTTTATACTATCAGGTAACTCTATAGCACTTGTTACAACTCCTTTTACCTTTCTCTTAGCCTCTAAATAAAGTGCATTGATATACCTCACAATTTCCCCTAACCCAACAAGAACTCCTTCGATACTGAGAAAACTTAAAAATTTTTTCACCTCTTCAGGTAAATTCATTTTTTCACAGAGATAACTTATCACTCCAACTCTTTCCTCATCCTTAAAGGAAGGAGAAGTAAGCATGTTTCTGAATTGCTTTTCCTTCTGCATGAGAGTTGATACTGTCTCAAGTTTAACTACAATTTCTGGAACCTGGTCAAGATTCACCAGGCTTAAAAATTGTTTTGCATATTTTTTTGCCTTAGCTCCTCTAACCTTTCTCAATTTTTCCGCCCCTCTATAATTTTTATTGATTCCTGAAGGAGCTTTTCTTGCTCTTCAGGTGTTATTTTTTCTTTTAGCTTTTGCTCGCTCAATTGAATTGCTAACTCCGCAGCTTCAAGCCTCAATGCATTCTTTGCCATCTTTACCTCAAACTCTATATTAGTTTTAGCCTGTTCAAGAATTTTCTCCTTCATTCTATCGGTTTCTTGAATTATTTGTTGTTTTTCCTGTTCACCAATTTTTTTAGCTGACTCTATTATATCTTGCACATCTTTATCTTTAAGTTTTAGCTTCTCCTCAACTTCCTGTAAAGCTCTCTGAGCAAGCTCTTTTGCTTCCTGTGACTCTTTAATGCTCTTTTCAATTAGCTCTTTTCTTTGTGCAAGAAAATTTTTTATAGGTTTTCCAAGAAATTTAACAAGAATAAAAACCAATATTGCAAAATTGATTGTTTTAAATATCCAATCTTTTAAATCTCCTCCTATAGGCTCACCACCGGCAGCAGCAAAGGCATTAACAGCAGTTAATACCATAATTGATGAGGTTAAAATTATCCACTTTTTCATATCGCCTCCATCATACTTTTATCAGTTTATTGACAATCTCGTCAGATAATCTTTCAACTTCCTGTCTTAGCATCACTCTTACTCTTTCAGTTTCTGCTTTGATTTCTGCCCTTGCCTTTTCAATCATTTGAACTGCTTCTTTTTCTGCAGAGGAAATAACCTCTCTTTGGTAGGCTAATGCTTCCTCCCTAAGGGAATTAATAATTTGTTTTGCCTGTGCCTTTGCATTTGCTAAATCAGCATTCATCTGCGCAATAGCCTTTTCCTTTTTCTCATTCATGATCTGAGCTTCTTCTAGGGCACCCTTAATCATTTGTTCCCGCTGACTAAAAAGCTCAATCATTGGTTTAAAGAGAATAGCATTTAGGATAAACATTAAGACAAAAAATTGAATCATTAATACAAAAAACCAATTGTTAAACTCTAACATACCCCACCTTCTTTCTGTTAGATTTTTTGTGCTTTAAAACAACTGCATGACAAGATACCATATACAGCTTATTTTGTCAAGAAATTATCAATTTTAAATTTTTATGGTATCATTAAATTTTTCTTATAAATCTCTGTGAATCGTTGATACATCAAATAACAAGCTCTTTATGAAATCGGAAATTTCATCGGCAATTACAACTGATCGGTGTTTTCCTCCTGTGCAACCAACTGCTATTGTCAAATAGGCTCTGCCTTCCTTTTTATAGTTAGGTAAGGCAAAATTTAGAAAATTTTTAATATGTTCAAGGAATTCTTTTGTTTCTTGTTGCTTTAAAACAAAATCCCTAACTAATATATCTTTGCCAGTAAAATCCGTAAGCTCTGGAACAAAATAAGGATTTGGTAGATATCTTACATCAAATACTAAGTCTGAATTTAGGGGAATACCTTTTTTAAAACTAAAAGAAATTATTGTAATAACAGGATAAGATGTCTCTCCTTCATATATACCTCGGATAAGGGCTTTTAATTCATGTGGATTTAAATTAGTTGTATCAATTATTTTATCTGATAATTCTCTTAATGGAGAAAGCAAAATATACTCCTGCCTTATTGCCTCAATTAAATCCTTGTATTGCGAAGATAAAGGATGTGGCCTTCTTGTTTCCTTATATCTTCTAAGAATTGTTTCTTCATCAGCATGAAGAAAGAGAATTTCTGTTTTATAATTTTTTTTGATTTCTTTTATGAACTCTAAAGAACTTTCGAAAAAATTATATCCTCTGATATCAATACCAAAAGCGACCTTTTCATGATAGCCATATTCACTAATATTTTTTAAAAAATTAAAGACAAGAGGAACTGGTAAATTGTCGATACAGAAAAAACCTATGTCTTCCAAAGTTCTTAAAGTTACAGTTTTCCCTCCTCCCGAAAGCCCTGTAACAATAACTATGTTTGGACTACTAATCAAAGTAAAACCTTATCTTGCCGGTTCTATTAAACCGTAATTACCATCTTTTCTTCTATAAACTAAATTCACATCTCCTGTAAAAGAATTCAAAAAAATAAAGAAATCTTTGTCAAGAAGTTCCATTTGATCAACTGCTTCCTCTGGTGTCATGGGTCTTAAATCAAATTTTTTGAATTTTACTATCCTTTTAACTGTTTCGGCTTTTTCTTCAGAAACTGCAAGATGTTTAGTATTATCTTTCTTATTTTTATTTTGAATTTTTTCCTTATATTTAAGTACCTGTTTTTCAAGTTTTTCTACGACCTGGTCTACAGCAGAGTACAAATCTTCTGTTTTTCCCTCTGCCTGAATTAGATGTCCGTTAACTTTCAATAGAACATCTATTTTATGAGTAAACTTTTCAGTACTTATTGTAACCACTGCTTCAGATAGATCATTTAAAAATTTACTAAATTTGCTCAATCTTTTCTCAATATACTGCCTTAAGGCATCGGTAACTTCAATATTCCTTCCTTTGATATTTAACTTCATACCCAGTCCTCCTTAATATTTTTTTACCTTTCTTATTGATTTAGGTGGTATTTTAAGTTCTTCTCTATATTTTGCAACAGTTCTTCTTGCAATATCTATCCCTTGCTTTTTTAATATTTCTGATATTTCACTATCTGAAAGTGGATTTTCAGGATTTTCCTCACTAATAATTTTTTGAATTAACTCTTTTACTTTTGATGAACAAATTGCTCCCGTGCTTGAATTTAATGCATTTCCAAAGAAAAATTTAAAACTAAAAATTCCATGGTCGCAGGCAAGATACTTGTTAGAAGTAACTCTGCTTATTGTACTTTCATGTAATCCTATATCTTCCGCTATATCTCTTAAATTAAGAGGCTTTAAATGAGAGATTCCTTTGTCAAAAAATTCTCTCTGAAATTTAATAAGACTTTCTGTTACTCTGTAAATTGTTCTATTCCTTTGTTCTAAGCTTTTCAAAAGATCCACAGCATTTTTAAATTTTTCCTTAAAAAATTTTCTCTCTTCGGCAGATAACTTGTAAGACTTGACAAGTTCATTGTAAAGATTGCTTAGTCTAATTTTAGGAATGCCTTCATCATTAAGTATAATTTGATATTCATCATTAACTTTTTTAATATAAACATCTGGAACAGGTGTAAAGGAAGCTCCCTGTGCAAAATTTCTTCCCGGTCTTGGCTCAAGTTTTTCAATTATTTTTATTGCTTGAAAAATTTCATCAATTGATACATTAAATCTTTTTGCAATCTTTTCATATTTTTTTCTTTGAAGATCCTCTAAATGTTCTTCAACTATTGAATAAATGATTGTTTGTTCCAAGCCTAAGTTTTTTATCTGTAATAATAAACATTCTTTTAAATCCCTTGCACCAACTCCAGGTGGGTCAAATTCCTGTACCAATGAAATTGCCTTTCTGGCAGTCTCTAAATCTGTCTCTGCAAGTTTGGCTATTTCTTCCTCAGTTGCTTTAAGATAGCCATCTTCATCAATATTCCCTATAACTATTTCTGCAACTAATCTAATCCTGTCATCAGACTTGTTTAGTCTTAACTGCCATAGTAAGTGTTCCCATAAATCTTTTGATGTGGAGTAAAAAAGTTCAAAGGAAGGTTTTTCCTCTATACCGGGGTTAAAGTAACCTAAATCTCTTCCATCATCAGCCCTTTCATTAAAATATTCATCTACAATAATATTTTCAATTTTATTAATAATGATAGGTTCATCTTCTGTTTGAGTTAATTCTGCTTCTTCTGAACTCTCTGTTTCTTCATCTAATTCAAGTAAAGGATTCTCCAGCAACTCAATTTGAAGATATTGGCTTAATTCAAGCTGAGGAAGTTGAAGTAGCTTAAGTTGCATCTGTAACTGAGGTGTTAGTGCAAGCTTTTGTGTTAATCTAAGGTCTACTCTTTGCTCAAGTGCCATTATAGTTTAAAATCCTCCCCCAGATAAGCCTCTCTAACTATTTTGTCATTAATAAGTTGCTCAGGAGAACCTTCAGCAAGAAGTTCACCATTGTGAATTATAAAGGCTCTATCAGTGATAGAAAGAGTCTCTCTTACATTATGATCTGTAATTATAACACCTATACCTTTATCTTTAAGATGTTTTATTGTTTTCTTCAATTCAACTACTGCTAAAGGATCAATACCTGCAAAAGGTTCATCAAAAAGCATAAAAATAGGCTTTAAGGCAATCGCCCTTGCGATCTCTGCTCTTCTTCGTTCACCGCCTGAAAGTTTATATCCTTCTCTATCAGCAAACTCTTTTAAATTAAATTCTTTGAGAATCTCGTTCACTTCTTCGTCAATCTTAGATAATGCATCTTTATCATTTTCATACTTAATTTCAAGAACTGCTTTGATATTATCTCTTACAGTCAACTTTCTGAATATTGAAGACTCTTGAGGAAGATAACCTAATCCCAGCCTTGCTCTCTCATAAATAGGCATTGAAGAAATATCCTTACTATTAAGAAAAATTCTTCCATTGTCTGGTTTTATTATTCCTGTTATCATATAAAATGTTGTTGTCTTCCCTGCACCATTTGGACCTAATAAACCAACAACTTCTCCATTTTGTAAAGAAAAACTTATACCTCTCACTGCTTCTTTTTTACCAAAGCTTTTTTTTAGTTTTTCTATTTTTAAACTATAGCTCATTTACCTGTTTTTCTCTCTTTAAGATAGACTCTGCTTTTTTCTACCATTGCTCGCTCATCTTTCATAAAATATGTAATTTTTTCACCTGTAACTAAATTCTTTCCCTCTGTTGCCCTTGGTTCCCCTAAAAAAACAACTCTTTCCTCTGGTTCTGGGTAATATGTAGCTTTATGAGAAGTTATAACTCTATCGCCCTTTGTAAGTTTTACATTTCCTATTGCTTCAATCATTTTTATATTCCCACCCTTTTGTTCATCTTCATAATAAACTATCATTTTATTAGCATATAAAGTAACCTCGCCTCTTTTAGCTATAACATTTCCGTCAAAGGTTGCAGTCCTTGTTTTGCTGTCATTAATTAATGTTTGAGAAGTTATCACAATTGGCTGAACAATGTCCTTTTTTTCTTCTGCAGAAACATAACCAATACACAAAATAGTAAAAAACAGAATAATTAATTTACTTTTTAGGATAGACAATTGCGTTCACCCCTTTCTTTAATTCTATCAAATCAGAAGTTGCTTTACCACTGTTACCATCTATTATGAAATTTTTCCCCCGAATTTGAAGTGGCTTTTCCGAATAAAGCATGTTGTCTTTTCCGCTATAAAAGACCTCTGTAGCTATAACTTTAAAATCCTTAGATATACCTTCAACACTTTCTGTAAAAATAAAATCTCCTTTATCTGGATAGTAATATCCTTTTACAGCATTAACAGTAAAGTTTTTTTCAGGGAAATATATACTGACTTCCCTTAATTCCATCAATTTACCATCATCACTCATAAAGGTTTCCTTGGTATTAAGCATGAGCTTAACTTGATTGTCTTTCTTCTGAATATACTGAGCATCTTTAAATGTAGACCCCTCCATTGAAATTTTAACCTTTACAGAAGATTCTTTTTCCATGTTTGAAACCAACAATATTACAATAGCAGAAACTAAAATCATAGCAATAATTAGTATAACTCTCATATCTGCTTTAACTATAACATAGAATAACAGAATAAAATAACTATAGTGCTTCAACCACTTTTTTAACTATATTGGAAAAAGCCTTTGCTGGCGCACTATCGGGATAAAACAGCATAAATGGTTTACCCTCATCTCCATTTGATACAATTTGAGGGTCAATAGGAATTCTTCCTAAAAAGGGAACCTTATATTGTTCTGCAAGTTTTTCTGCTCCTCCAGTTTTGAATATTTCAACATTATTTCCGCAGTGAGGGCATATAAATCCGCTCATATTTTCAACTATTCCTAATATTGGAATTGAAGCATCCTTGCAGAATCTTAAAGTTCTTCTAACATCCGCTAATGCCACATCTTGAGGGGTAGCTACAATTATTGCTCCATCAACCTTATCTAAGATTTGAACAATTGATATAATTTCATCGCCTGTTCCTGGAGGAGAATCTATAACAAGAAAATCAAGTTCTCCCCAGCGAACATCTGTTAAAAAATTTTCAATTAATCTGTGTTTAATAGGACCTCTCCACACCACTGCTTGATCTCTTTGTTCAAGGAAAAATCCAACTGAAATTAACTTCAATGTTTCTGAATAAACCAAGGGCATAATACCTAAATCAGTTACGATTGGAGCATGTCCTTCGAGTCCAAACATATTAGGAATATTTGGACCATGAATATCAATATCTAATAATCCTACCTTATAACCCTTTACTGATAATCCTGCTGCAAGATTTGTAGAAACAGTGCTTTTACCAACTCCTCCTTTTCCTGAAAGGACTAAAAATTTTTTCTTAATTGCATTTAAATTGAACCTTAAAGCAACTTCTCTTTTTACTTGCTCTCTTTCTTCGCATTGGCAACTTTTTCTCTCCTCTGTCAATTTCATACACCTCCTTGAGACTTATTATTTTTAATATAACCCATAAAACAACATTAAATTCAAATTAAATCAAGCACAGCTAAAAAATTAAAAATTTTTGACTTAAAATACGATTTTAGTATAAACTTTTAAATGCATTTCTTCATTAAAATATTTTTATGCTTAATTTTTATTCTTGTATTATCTCCGAAATCTTTTGCATCTGAGATATTTCTTCCAATAAAAACGGAAATACTCTCCTATTTCCCCGAGGTTAAAGGAAAAGTAACAAAAATTGAAAAAGATTATATAATTATTGATAAAGGTAGAAAGGAATTAATAAAACCAGGACAAAGAATAATTCTTTTTGAAGAAACTGTTCCTTTAATTCATCCTGTTACAAGACAGGTTATTGGCAAGTCAGAAAAAATAGTCGGTACTGCAGAAGTTTTAACAGCTGAAGAAAACTCTGCAAAAGCTCTTGTAATTGAAAAAAATATTGATTTTGAAAGTAAAGAATTTCTTCTATTCAAGATACCTAAATCAAAAATAAGAATCTTATATGCTCAAGGGAATACTGAGTGGGCCGTTGGAGAAGGCTACTACAGAGATCTTAAAAGCACTGAAAGATTCGAAATAATCGATGCTCCTATAAATCTAACTGAACCAGAGAAACTTCTAAAAGATGCAAAAAATGTTGATCTTTTGCTTATACTCAATCAGTCCAAACAAGATGGAAATTTAAAACTATCTCAAGAACTCTACTGGGTTAAAGATAAAAAACTTTTTTCTCGCTCAGAAATTGAGATTCCCTCTGTTGCTCTTAGTGAACTAAGAAAAAAATATGCTTCATTAATAGTCCCTGAGGGACACACCCTTCTTTCTTATAGACTTTCAAGAAGCATTAATAGAATTGCCACGGGCAATTTTGATGGAATAAGCCAAAATCAGATTTTAATTGCCTCTGACAGTGAAATAAGTCTTTATCTTATAAATGTAGACATGAAGCTTAAAAGTAATTATATATTACCTATTAGTGGTGATATTCTCTGGTTTGATACAGGAGATATTGACAGAGATGGAAAAGATGAAATTATAACAACCATAAAAAAAGATGATCGAGTAATTTCATTGATAATCAAATGGATGGAAGACAGATTTTATGAAATTGCAAGACTTAATGATTTGTTCTTAAGAATCTATAATGGAAAATTAATTGCTCAAACCTATTCCCCTTCTTTTGGCTTTGAAGGAAAAATTTTTTATATAACTCCACAAAAAACAACCTATCAAACTGCTGAATTTTTAAATCTTCCTGTTAAAGCTAACATCTATGATTTTTATCTTTTAGGAGATATCATATTTAAATGGGAAGATGATGGTTCCCTTGCTGTGTATAATAGCAAAGGAATTCCTCTTTGGCGTTCACAGGAATCATTAGGATACGGGCTACAATATGAAAAACAAACGGGAATTTCAATGTTAAGTCTTGGAAAGTGGAAAGTTCAAAGTAGAATAAAACCTTTAAGTAATGGCGTAATTGTTATAGAAAAAAAACCTTTATTAGGGCTTGTTAATCTATCCACTTTTGGGTACAGAAGTTCAAAACTTCAACTTCTTCAATGGACAGGAATAGGTGTTGAGGAAACCGCTATTACAGAGGAAATGTCAGGAGAAATACTTGATTACGCAGTTTCCTCAGATAAACTATTTGTTCTTGTGAAACCTCCTTTTGGTTTCAATCCAAGAAGACTTCTTCAAGGAGAAAGTCCTTTCGAAACAATTCTTCATATCCTTTCCTTTAAATATTAAAAATGGGCAGATTTATAAAACATGTTGGAATAATAATGGATGGGAACGGAAGATGGGCACAAATGAGAGGACTACCTCGTTATGAAGGGCATAAAAGAGGTGTAGAAAAAGTAAAGGAAATTATACAAGCTGCAAAAAGATTGAATATTAATGTGGTTACATTTTACGCCTTTTCAATAGAAAACTGGCAAAGACCTAAAAAAGAAGTAGAGATAATTATGGAGTTACTGCAAAATCATTTAAAAAAGGAAACTCCAAGATTTATCTCTGAAGGAATTAGATTCAAAATGATAGGTAATCGAAAGATGATACCTCAACAAATTCTTAAAATAATTGAAGAAACAGAAAAAGCAACAGAGAATTGCTCTGAACTTACTGCTCATTTTGCAATAAGCTATAGTGGCAGAGATGAAATCTTAAGAGCAATAGAAAAAATCATAAAAAATAAAATAAAACCTGATGAACTTAATGAAAATATTTTTACATCAATGCTTGATACTGCAGGCACTCCTGATCCTGATCTTATAATAAGAACATCAGGAGAACAAAGATTAAGTAATTTTTTAATATGGCAGTCAGCCTATTCGGAATTTTATTTTACACAAACTCTTTGGCCTGATTTCACTGAAGAAGAGTTTATAGAGGCTATTTTTGATTTTCAGAAAAGACAAAGGAGATTTGGCAAAATAAGTGAGTTTACAGGGGCATAAAAAAAGAATTATCGTTGCTTTAATTGCCTTACCTCTATTAATTTTTATAATTGTGAAATTACCTCCTTACTTCTTTTTAGGACTACTTACCTTAATATGTGCAATAGGCATGTGGGAATTTTTAAAAATATATAAAACCCCTAATTTCTTAATATTCACTGGAGTTTTATTCTCTGTAATCCTTTTTTTGCTTAACTGTTTTTATTATAAGTTTGCCCTGCATTATTATGGATTAGCCTTTGTAGCAATAACAACGCTTCGCTTAATTTTTAAAAAGGACCCCAAGAATTCTCTCTATGAAATATCACCTGTTTTAATAGGAATTCTTTATATTCCTGCTTTACTTTCCTTTCACTGGTTTTTACGAATTGATGGATGGCAATGGATTATATATCTTTATGCTGTTGTATGGATAGCAGACTCCTTTGCCTATTATATTGGAAAAGGATTTGGCAATCGTAAACTTTATCCAGAAGTAAGTCCTAAAAAAACTTGGGCAGGTGCTTATGGTTCAGTTATTGGTGGAACATTAGCATCTCTAATCTCAGGTTATTTTTTGTTATCTATACCATTCTATAAACTTGTTATAACAGGGTTATTAATTGGTATCATTTCAATATTTGGAGACCTTGTAGAATCAATGTTTAAAAGGGATGCAGGAGTAAAAGATTCAAGCTTACTGTTTCCAGAACATGGTGGATTGCTTGATAAAATAGATAGTATGCTTTTCGGAGGAATTCTCCTTTATTTTTCTATGAAGTTTATGTAGGAGGAAATATTGAAAAAAGTTGTAATATTAGGTAGTACAGGTTCTATTGGAAAAAGTGCTCTTGATGTAATCAGACAGTTTCCTGAAAAATTTGAAGTCTTAGGAATTGCAGCAAAAAGTAGCATCAACATTCTTAAAGAGCAAATTAAGGAATTTAAACCTAAATATGTGGCAGTCTATGATGAAAAAGCCTGTGAACAATTAAATAAAGAAATAAAATCAGTAGAAATACTTAGAGGGATAAAAGGAATTTGTGAAATTGCAAAACTTAAAGAAGCCAATATTATTCTTTCAGCCATTGTTGGTGCTGCAGGGCTTCTTCCTACTTATGAAGCTATAAAGGCTGGAAAAACTATAGCACTTGCAAATAAGGAAAGTCTTGTTATGGCTGGAAATTTATTAATGAAAGAAGCTGAAAAAAGCGGAGCTAAAATAATTCCTGTAGATAGTGAACATAGTGCTGTTTTCCAGTGCATAAATGGATGTAACAAACCTTATATAAAACAAATCTGGCTAACAGCCTCTGGAGGACCCTTTAGAGGCAAAAAAATACATGAGATAGAAAATGTAACTCCTCAGCAAGCTCTAAATCATCCTAAATGGAAAATGGGGAAAAGAATTACTATAGATTCAGCAACACTTATGAATAAAGGATTTGAAGTGATTGAAGCTCATTACCTTTTTAACATGCCTGTGGAAAAAATAGGAGTATTAATTCATCCACAAAGCATAGTCCACTGCCTCGTTGAATTTATTGATGGAACCTATCTTGCTCAGATGAGCAATCCTGATATGAAAGCACCCATTGCACTGGCACTTTCACTTCCTGAGAGACTCTCAAATGTAATTCCATCAATAGATTGGAACATACTAAGAGAACTCAATTTTGAACCTCCAGATTTTAATGTTTTTCCATGCCTTGCCCTTGCTTACGAGGCAGCAAAGCTTGGAGGAAGTATGCCAACTGTTTTGAATGCCGTTGATGAAATAGCTGTTGAAGCTTTTATTTCAGGAAAGTTAAAATTTAATGATATATACAGAGTGATTAAAAAAGTTATGGATACCCATAGGGTTTTTTATCCTAACAGTATAGAAGAAATTTTTGAAGCTGACAGCTGGGCAAGAAAAAAAGCATTGGAGGAAATAAAAAAATGAGCCTTATTTACGCGGTCATTCTCTTTGGTTTTTTAATATTTATTCATGAACTTGGTCATTTCTTGGCTGCAAAACTAAGTGGAGTAAGAGTTCTTAAATTCTCGATTGGTTTCGGACCTAAAGTAATCGGGAAAAGAATCGGAGAAACAGAATATCTTATAAGTGCTATTCCTCTTGGTGGATATGTAAAAATGTATGGAGAGGAAGTTGGAGATGAAATAATTGATGAAAAGAAATCTTTTAAACATCAACCAGTTTATAAAAAGATTTTTATTGTTCTTGCTGGTCCTCTTTTTAATATATTCAGTGCTGTTCTTCTTTTCTGGATTATATTTGTAAGCGGAGTACCTGTCCTTAAACCAGTAATTGGTGAAGTTATGGAAGGCTCCCCTGCTTATTCTGCAGGACTAAAAAGCGGAGATACAATATTAGAAATAGAAGGACAAAAAATTACAAATTGGTTTGATATGGCTCAGTTTATTCAACAGAATCCCAACAGAGATCTAATCTTTAGAATTCAACGAAATAACGAGATTTTTCAGCTTCAAATAACTCCTCAAGCAAAGGAATCTAAAAATCTTTTTGGAGAAAAGATAGTTGTTGGACAAATCGGAATAAAACCTGATGAAGGAGCAGTTTTTATAAAAAAGGAAGAACCTGTCTCTGCTTTAAATAAATCTATTCAAAAATGTTACGAGATTGTTGAACTTACCTATCTTACCATTGTAAAAATATTTCAAAGAGTTGTCTCAACAGAAGTCATAGGAGGGCCTATCCTCATATTTCAAGCTGCGAGTAAAACAGCTGAGCAAGGGGCAATAAGTTTCTTAAGCTTTGCTGCGATAATAAGTATAAATCTTGGAATTCTTAATCTTTTACCAATTCCTATTTTGGATGGTGGTCATATTTTGTTCTTCTTAATTGAAGCAATAAGGAGAAAACCATTAAGTGAAAAATTCATTTTAGTTTCTCAAAAAATTGGAATAGTCTTTCTTGTAGCATTAATGATGCTTGCCTTTTATAATGACATTTTAAGACTTCTAAATCCAGGAAGGATGCCTTAATGAAAAGAGTCTCTTCTGCTGGAGGAGTTGTTTATAAATTTGAAAATACTGATTTAAAAATACTTCTTATTTCTACGAAGGATAGTAAAGTATGGGCTTTACCAAAGGGATTGATAGAAAAAGGAGAAGAACCCAAGGAAACAGCACTAAGAGAGATAAAAGAAGAAACAGGTATAGAGGGTAAAATAATTGATGAAATTGGAGAAACCTCTTACTGGTTTGTTTTAAACGGAGAAAAATATTTTAAAACCGTAAAATATTTTCTTGTTGAATACACTAATGGACAAATAGTTCCTCAATGGGAAATTGACTCTGCAGAATGGTTTAGCCCTGAGGAGGCTATACAAAAAATAACCTATTCAACAGACAAAGAAATCTTAAAGAAAGCTTTAGAGAAAATTTATGCCCAAAATTTTAAATCCTGAAGAACTCAAAAAAGAAATAGATAAATTAAAAAAGGAAGGGAAAAAAATTGTTTTCACAAATGGATGCTTTGATATAATCCATGTAGGACATATAAGCTATTTAAAAGAAGCAAAAAAGCTTGGTGATATTTTAATAGTTGCCATAAACTCTGATATTTCAGTAAAAAAAATAAAACCCCTAAGACCAATTAATCCAGAACATGAAAGGGCAGAAGTGCTTTCCGCCCTGGAAGTAGTCAATTTTGTAACATTTTTTGATGAAGAAACACCGTATAATTTGATTAAATATCTTCAACCTGATGTTATTGTTAAAGGAGGAGACTGGAAGGTTAATGAAATTGTAGGAGCAGATCTTGTAAAAGAAGTCTATAGCCTTCCATACATGGATGGAATTTCAACAACTGAAATAATAAATAGAATAATAAAGAAATATACCAAATCCAATACAAGCTTTATCCATCAGTCGTCAGCCTCTTTAATTGAAAAAGCAAAAAAAATAAAATTTCTCATTCTTGATGTCGATGGAGTATTAACATCTGGTGACATTATTCTTGATGATGAAGAAAACGAACTCAAAATTTTTAATGTAAAAGACGGACATGGACTTGTAATGCTTCATAAAATAGGAATCAATATTGCTGTGATTACTGGAAGACAATCAAAGGCACTTCAAAGAAGGATGAAAGAACTCGGAATTACAGAGGTTCATCAAGGAATAAGGGAAAAATTGAGAGTTTTTAATGGAATAGTTGAAAAATATAATTTAAAAAAAGATGAAATTGCTGCAATGGGTGACGATATTATTGACTTATCAATTCTTAGCAGAGTTGGATTATCCTTTGCTCCAGCAGATGCCCACGAAGAAGTAAAAAAAAGGGTTGACTACATAACTGAAAATAAAGCTGGACAGGGAGCTGTAAGAGAGATCTGTGATATAATTTTAAAGGCAAAAGAACTCTGGTACAAATTTATAGATGAATATACGAACTTTTAATCTTCCTACAACATTAACAATTTTAAGAATATTTATTATTCCAATTTTTATAATAGAAGCACCTACAAATCCTCAATTTGGGGCATTCTTGTTCTTAATTGCCTCTGTAACAGATTTTCTTGATGGTTATTTAGCAAGGAAATTTAAACAAATAACAAAGTTAGGTATTATTTTAGACCCCATAGCAGATAAACTTCTTGTGATTTCTGCCCTTATAATTCTCGTTGATTTAGCAAGAGTTCCTGCTTGGATAGCAACAGTTATAATTTTAAGAGAATTTATCATTACAACCTTACGTTTTTATGCCTTATCGCATGGAGTTGTTATTCCTGCTGAAACAGCTGGTAAAGCAAAAACAGTCATCCAGATGATATCAATTCTACTTCTGCTTGTTGCAGAAGAAATATATGGGGTTGATCTATACGATTTAGGACTTCTTTTAATATACATTGCAACTTTTGTAGCTTTATTTTCTGGTTTTCAATATATCTTTCATTTTTGGAGGAACATAAAATGAGTTTTCTTTTTTGCCTTTTTGCCTTTTTCTTTGGCTCTATTCCCTGGGGATACCTTATTGGTAAAGCAAAGGGCATTGATCTAAAAAAAGTTGGCAGTGGAAATATTGGTGCAACCAATGTAATGAGAATTATTGGTAGAAAAGAAGCTTTAATTACTTTAATACTTGATATATTAAAGGGATTCGTTCCTGTTTTAATTGTAAAAATATCGCCATACAGTGAAAATTTAATTTTAATTGGTGTAGTTGGATTACTTGCCATACTTGGACATTGTTTTACACCTTTTCTTAAATTTAAGGGAGGCAAAGGAGTAGCAACATCTTTAGGAGTTCTCTTAGCCTCTATGCCCTTAGTTGGCTTTATTACTGTACTTATCTGGATAGTCACTGTCAAAATCAGTAAAATTTCCTCTTTAGGAGCGCTCTTATCATTTGCTTTACTTCCATTAAATGTTATAATTTTAGGATATCCGAAAGAGTTTTTAATTTTTACATGGCTCTTTACAATTATTATTTATTTAAGACATATTTCAAATATAAAAAGATTAATTAAAGGTACAGAACCAAAGATTGGAGAAACCAAATGAAAAAGGCTGTAGTACTTCTAAGTGGAGGCATTGATTCTTCAACTACTCTTGCATTAGCAAAAAATGAAGGATTTGAATGTTATGCTATATCTTTTGATTATAAACAAAGGCATTCAATTGAGCTTGAATTTGCTAAAAAAGTCGCAAAACATGTTGGAGTAAAAGAACATTTAATAGTTTCCTTTGATTTAAGAAAAATTGGGGGTTCTGCATTAACATCAAAAATTGAAATACCTAAAGATACTCAAGAAGGAATTCCTGTTACCTATGTTCCAGCTCGTAATACTATATTTCTAAGTTTTGCTCTTGCTTGGGCAGAAGTACTACAAACACCATACATTTTTATTGGAGCTAATGTTGTTGATTATTCAGGATATCCAGACTGTAGACCTGAGTATCTTTCAGCCTTTGAATATATGGCAAACCTTGCAACCAAAGCCTCGGTAGAAGGTACTATAAAATTTAAAATTCAAGCACCTCTTCTTTATTTAACAAAGACAGAAATAATAAAAAAGGGAATTGAACTCGGACTTGACTACTCTCTTACTTGGAGTTGCTATTATCCACAAGGTGAGCCACCAAAACCATGTCTTAAATGTCCAAGTTGTATATATAGATTAAAAGGCTTTGAAGAAGCTGGGATAAAAGATCCTTTACTAAAATGATTACACTTAAACTTCATACTAATGTAATAAAAAAAATTGTTTTAAGTGCAATTAAAGCAAACAAAGGTCAATACAATTACGAAGAATTGGTCATAGATGGCTTAAAAATTCTTAATATGATGAGAGATGTAGGCTGTAAAATTACAATTAAAGGCACAGAAAACCTTAAAAATTTAAAGCCTCCTTGCGTTTTTATCGCAAATCATATGAGCACCCTTGAAACCCTTGTTCTTCCTGGAGTAATTGGCAGAGAGTTCAGAGTAACCTTTGTAGTAAAAAAATCTCTTCTACACTATCCCTTTTTTGGGAAAGTTTTGTCTGCTTTAAATCCAATTCCAGTTACAAGAAAAAATCCAAAGGAAGATTACAAAATCGTCATGAATGAGGGACTAAAGAGACTTAAAGAAGGAATCTCAGTAATAGTTTTTCCTCAGGCAACCAGGGAAGTTGTATTTGATCCAACAAAATTTAATACCCTCGGAATAAAACTTGCCAAAAAAGCTCAGGTTCCCGCTATTCCTGTAGCCTTAAGAACAGATGCCTGGGGTATTGGCAAAATTTTTAAAGATTTCGGTAAAATTGACCCATCAAAACCTATATGTTTCTTTATTGGAACGCCTCTTTATATTGAAAATAAAGGACTTAAAGAGCATCTTCAGATTATTCAATTTATCGAAAACTCTCTTAAAAAATGTTATAATTAAGCATGCAAGTAAAAGCAAATGATAAAATTGATACCTTTCAAGATCTTGTTAGGATTCTCAAATCTCATCCTGAATGGCTTGAGGAACTAAGACAACTTATTTTGACTACTGAACTCTTAGAGCTACCAAAAAAATTCGAACAATTCTTAGTAAATGAATTCAGACCTTTAAAGAAAAAAGTTGATACTCTGGAACAAGATGTGGCGGGGCTCAAACAAGATGTAAAAATATTAAAAGATGATGTCGGAATTCTTAAAGGTGACATGTTTGAAATAAAATTAAAAGATAAAGCACCTTCACGTTTTGGTAGTATTATAAGAAGATGTAAGGTTTTAAATCCTGAAAAATATGTTGAAATACTGGATGATGCCCTCGATGAAAACAAAATCAATTTTGCTGAAAGAGAGGATGCTCTTGATGTTGATCTTGTTGCAACAGGTGTTCTTACAAAAGATCCTACAAAAAAAGTTTTACTAATTGCAGAAGCCTCTGTAAAGGCTGATAAAAAGGATGTAGAAAGAGCTTATAAAAGAGCCCAAATTTTTAAAAAAGCCTCTGATATTGAAACATTAGCTGTTGTAGTTTGTAAAGAAAAAACACAGGGTGCCATAAAAAAAGCTCAGGAACTGGGTGTAATTTTAGTAGATGTTTTACGCTGATCTTCATATTCATTCTAAATTCTCCCGTGCAACAAGTAAAGACATGTCTCTTGAAACAATTGAACAATGGGCTCAACTTAAAGGTATAAAATTAATCGGAACTGGTGATTTTACCCATCCACAATGGCTAAAGGAAATTGAATTAAAACTTAATGAAGAAGGGAATGGACTTTTAACTCTAAAAAAAGAGTATCGACTTGATGTTCCCGATTCCTGTAAAGAAGAAATATTTTTCATCCTTTCCTCTGAAATAAGTTGCATTTATCAAAAAAATGGCAAACTCAGAAAAATTCATCTTGTTATTTTATCTCCTTCTTTAAAAGATGCTACAAAGATAAATTATGCTTTATCTCAAATAGGAAGTCTTGGTTCAGATGGAAGACCTATTCTCGGAATCGATGCAAAGGAAGCGATGAAAATCATCCTTGAGATTTCACCTGCTACAATGATTATCCCAGCCCATGCATGGACTCCCCATTTTTCAGTTTTTGGTTCCCAGTCAGGATTTGACAGCCTTGAAGAATGCTTTGAAGATTTAACTCCTTATATATATGCAATAGAGACAGGGTTAAGTTCTGACCCACCAATGAACTGGCGTCTTAGTGAACTTGATAAAATATCCCTTATTTCAAATTCTGATGCTCACTCGCCAGCTAAAATTGGCAGAGAAGCGAATATTTTTGATATCGAATTGGATTACAAGACAATCACTGAATCAATAAAAACAGGCAAAGGATTTCTTGGTACTGTGGAATTTTTTCCTGAAGAGGGAAAATACCATTATGATGGACATAGAATTTGTGGAGTAAGGCTTTCACCAAAAGAATCAATAAGAAGAAACTATTTATGTCCTGTATGTGGTAAAAAGGTTACTATTGGCGTTATGCACAGAGTTGAAACATTGGCAGACAGACCTGAAGGATTTAAACCTTCAAAGACTCTTCCATTTAAATCCATTATTCCTTTACCTGAGATAATTGCTGAAATAAAAAATACCTCTACACAGTCTAAATCAGTTTTTGATACATACATGAAGATTCTTTATAAATTTGGAAGCGAATATGCTATACTTTTACATAAAGATTTAACAGAAATTGAAAAATTTGATTCAAAGCTGGCAGAAGGAATTGATCGAATGAGAAGTGGAAAAGTTTTTGTAGAAGCGGGATATGATGGAGAATATGGCAAAATAAAAGTATTTGGGGAACCTGCCAAATCTAACTTTAAAGGACAAACAATTCTCTTTTAAATGAAGCTTAATAAAAACCAAAAAATAGCCTCAGAAAGTTCAAATAAAATCTGCTGTGTTTTGGCTGGACCTGGAACAGGGAAAACACTAACCATTACAGCAAAAATACTTCATCTTTTAAATGAAGGAATCAATCCAGATGAAATTGCTGCGATTACTTTTACACAAAAAGCAGCAGTTGAAATGAAACAGAGAGTTATCAATAGTTTACAGAAAAAAGAAAATTTACCTTTTATTGGAACCTTTCATCTTCTATGTTTAAGACTTTTAAGAGAGTTCTTACCAGAAAAGGAAAAACACTTTCAAATATGCACCAGAGCAAAACAAAGAGAAATAATTTCTTCTTTAAATGAAAAAAACATCGATAAAATTATTGAAAAAATAACAAAATTCAAAAATACAAACACCCCATTTGATGAAAAGACTTTAATTGTTTATGAAAAATATGAAGAAAAAAAGAAGGAACTTAATCTTTTTGACTTTGATGATCTACTTTTGAAGACTTTACAACTTATAAAGAATAAACAAATTCCTCCTCTTTTTTCTTACATTATTGTTGATGAATTTCAGGATATAAACAAAATTCAGTATGAACTTATAAAAGGACTTCTAAAAAAAGAAGGGTCTCTTAGTATATTTGGTGATCCTGATCAGGCTATCTACTCTTTTCGGGGATCAGAAATTGATCTTTTTTTGAATCTTCCTAAGGATTTTCCAGATTTAACTCTTATAAACTTATCTCTTAATTATCGTTCTCAGGCAAATATAATAGAAGCTTCAAATAAATTTATCACTGCCAATACTAAGCGATTTTCAAAAAGAATTGAGCCTACAAAAGAAAAAAAATCTCTAATAACTCTTTTCGAAGTTGAAGATGAATACGAAGAAGCAAAAACAATTATCAAAGAAATAAAATCAAGACTTGGCGCAACAGATTTTACAGAACTTTATGAAAACAAAGAAGAAACTCAATATAGCTTTTTAAGTTTTGCTGTCCTTACAAGAACAAACAATCAGTTAAAAATTATCAAGGATTTTTTGGCTAAAGAAGGAATTCCTGTTAAAACAATAATAAAAGATCCAGAATCTTGGACATCATCTTTCATAAAAAAACTTACGGAAACTATGTATAGCCAATCAAAAAAATTAATTTCTAATATACCATTGTTTGAATTTCTCCAGTCTTCTAATATATATAATGGACTGACAGATACAGAAATTTCTATGTTAAACAATATGGCTAAAACATACCATAATGGAAAATTAATAGAACAGATTCAAGCATTCATTGATGAACTTTCTGGACTAACACCTTTTGACTTATTTCCAGAAAACCTGAATGCAGTAAGCCTTCTTACTCTTCATTCTGCTAAAGGTCTTGAATTTCCTATTGTTTTTATTGCAGGGTTTGATGAAGGTTTAATACCATACACAATTTCTAATACAGATATAGAAGAAGAAAGAAGACTTTTTTATGTTGGAATGACACGAGCAATGGATGATTTAATACTTATCCATGCTAAGCAAAGATTTATAAATGGGAAAAAAATGTCGCTTTCTGTTTCCTCTTTTTTAAAAGATATTCCCGAGGAATATATAAAAATAAAAAAAGTCCGGTCAACACAGACCGGACCAAAGCAGAAAGGACTATTTTAAGCTTCTATTTTTGTTCCAAGAAGTTCTAAAAACTTCCTAATCCACTCAGGATGAGCAGGCCAGGCAGGAGCAGTTACAATATTCCCATCAACGCAGGCATTTGAAAATGTTTCATTTACATCACACCACTTCCCACCGGCAAGTATGATTTCTGCTTTTACTGCTGGATAAGCAGTAAGAGTTCTTCCTTTTATTACATTTGCAGCTGTTAAAAGCTGAATTCCGTGACAAATGGCAGCTACGGGTTTTCCTGATTCTACAAAATGTTTTACTATATCCAACACCCTATCATTAAGTCTCAAGTATTCAGGGGCTCTCCCTCCTGGAATAATTAAAGCATCATATTTTGCAGGGTCAACCTTTTCAAAATCTGCATTTAACATAAAATTATGGCCTCTTTTTTCAGTATAGGTCTGATCTCCTTCAAAATCATGGACTGCTGTTTTTACGGTATCTCCTGCCTTTTTCCCAGGACATACTGCATGAACAGTGTGTCCTACCATTTTAAGCATCTGAAATGGAACCATTGCCTCATAATCTTCTACGAAATCTCCAAGGAGCATTAAAATTTTTTTAGGCATACTCCACCTCCTTAATTTTTTGTTTATTTTATTATAAAATTTTTATGTTAAGATATTGTTAAGTTTTATGAATGCGGGTAATCAAATAAAAAAGACATTGGCAGATTTACAGGATTTCTACCTGCTTTCAATAAACTCTATTTTAAAACTTTTTAAAAGACCTCTTTACTTTGATGATATAATTGAGCAGATGGAATATGCAGGCTCTGCATCTGTTTTCATTGTTTCTTTGGTATGTCTTTTTGTAGGAATGGCATTAAGTCTACAATTAAGTGCTGAACTTAGCGGACTTGGATTAAAAATGTATACAGGTAAAATCGTAGGGATTGCGGTAATTAGAGAAATCGGACCTCTTGTAACAGCATTGGTTTTCATCGGTAGAGTTGGTGCTGGACAGACTGCAGAAATTGGTTCAATGATTCTTGGACATCAGATTGACACATTAAGAGTTTATGGTATTGACCCAATTAAAAAAGTTGTAATTCCAAGGGTTATTGCATCAGTGGTGATGCTACCCTGTCTTACAATAATTGGAGATCTTGTATGTCTTATTGGAGGCTACTACATAGCAGTTTTTGTGAGCAATCAGAGTGGTTCCTTTTATTGGTCAAGCATTATTGAAGAATTAACCTTTCAAAATGTTTTTTCAGGCACTATCAAACCCTTTATATTTGGATATCTTATATCTTGCATAAGTTGTTTTTACGGACTTACAACTCGTGGAGGTGCAAAAGGGCTCAGAACATCAACAACTAAGGCTGTTGTTATCTCAATTATAACAGTAATTGCAACAGATTTTATACTTACAAGAATTTTATTTTATGCACTAGGATTCAATGTATGATAGTATTCGACAATGTTTGGTTTTCCTATGGAGACAGAGAGGTTCTAAAAGGAATCAGTTTTACAGCAAACTTTGACGAAAGAATAGCAGTCCTTGGTGAAAGCGGTGGAGGAAAAACAACAATTTTAAAATTAATCTTAGGCTTAATCAGTCCAGATAAAGGAAAAATTATAATTGATGGTGTTGATATAACTCAATTAAATGAAGAAGAACTTATTCCAATAAGAAGAAAATTTAGCATAGTTTTTCAAGAAGGTGCTCTTTTTGATTCTTTACCTGTAAAAGAAAATGTGGCTTTTTTCATGAGAGAACTTTTAAAACTTCCCGATGAAGAAATTTATCGACGAGTAAGAGAGTTACTCCGACGTGTTGGAGTTGAGGACGCAGAAGAACTTATGCCTGAGGAGTTAAGTGGTGGAATGCACCGCAGAGTAGCTATTGCTCGTGCTTTAGCAGTTGGCAAGACAAAGATGTTTCTTTATGATGAACCAACAGCAGGATTAGACCCTATAAATTCTGAAAGAATTATGACTCTTATTAAAGATCTTGCAGACAAAGAAAATATAGGATTTATGATAATAACACATGTTGTATATGTAGCCTGGCAACTCTGCAATCGTTTTATCTTTCTTAAAGAGGGGCAAATTGTCTTTGACGGCAACAAAGATGAACTTATTAAAAGTAATATTTCTGCTGTTAAAGATTTTATAAAGGAACTTTTTTTCAGAATTTAATATTTTTTGTTTATAAAAATCTCTTTACGAAAATTTGTATCTAATTAGCAACATAAATCTTCTCTTAGGAATCATATAAAAAATTTTCTTTTTAAGTTTAATTAATTTTTTATTGACAAATGAAAATGATTTTCATTAATATAAAGAATAATTAATTTGGGGAGGTGATTAAATATGCTTTGTTGTGACAGAACAGGACCTTTTGGAGCAGGTCCAAAAACAGGTAGAGGATTTGGATATTGTGGACGTTTTAATGCCTCAGGATACATGAATTCTGAACCAGGTAGAAGTTTAGGAAGAGTTAGAGGATGGAGATGTTCTGGATTGTTTAGAGGTTTGAGAAGAAGATTTAGAGGCTTTTGGAGAATGCCATTTTTTGAAGAAGCCCCTTTTAGAGAAGAAGCTGAACTACTTAAGCAGGAGGCAGAAATTCTAAGGAAAAATCTTGAAATAGTTGAAAAACGCTTGAGCGAAATTGAAAAGGAGAAGTAATCTCAAACCGGAGGCTTTGCCTCCGGTTAATTTTTTTGGAGGGATAGAAAATGAAAAGAATTGCAATTCTATCATGTAAGATGATTAGAGAACAAAATTTATGTCCTGGTGATGCAAAATGTCTTGTAGCTTTTTCCCGCAAAGAAGGTGAATTTGAAAGATACAAAAATGAGGATGTTGCTATTGTTGGAATTATGGATTGTGGTGGCTGTGAAGGAAATAAAACAAGAGCAATATGCAGCCTTCTTCTTTTAAAAACTCAGCTTTCTGCCTTAAAAGAAAATATAGATGCCCTTCATATTGGAACATGTATGATAAAGTTTTGCCCAAGAAAAGACGACATCATCGCAGCAGTAAAAGAAAAAGCAGGAATTGAAATTATTGAAGGAACTCATAAGTATGCACCACCAACAATTTTTGGAATTTAAATAAAATTTAATAAAAAATCAGGAGGCTTAAAATGAGAGTTGCAATAGCAACAGAAGGAGATTTTGTTGCTCATCATTTTGGAAGATGTCCAGGTTTTACAATATTTGATATCAAAGATAGTGAAATTTTAAGCAAAAACTTTATTGAAAATCCTGGTTATAAAGCTCATCAACCAGGTGCTGTTCCAATGTTTCTGAGAAATCAGAATGTTAATTGCATTATTGCAGGAGGCATGGGTCCAAATGCAGTTATGAATCTTCAGGCTTTTGGGATAAAAGTAATTGTTGGAGTTACAGGAAAAGTTGAAGAAGTAATTGATAAATTTATCAAAGGTACACTAACTGATGGCGAAAGCATTTGTGATCATGGTGATCATGAGTGCAAACATTAAACCTTAACACCGCCTAAATTAAGTAATAGACACAAGTAAAATTTATTATCAAATTGATAAATTGTATATTTTCCTACTATATTGACAAAAAAGAATTACCAGAATGGGTAAAAAAGCATAAAACATCTGGCACACAGATTATCCAGATTGGGAGCAATTATTATTTATACAAAATAAAGTCCATATGGGATAGAAAAAAAGGAAGGGCAAGAAAAGTAACAGAGAAATATCTTGGCAAGATAACTCCGCAGGGTATTATTAAACCAAAACATGAAAGACTAAAAGAAGGATTAAAAAACATAACAGTAAAGGAGTTTGGTGCAACAGATTTTTGTTTTTCCATCACCTCTGATATTTATGAATTACTTAAGAAGTATTTTCCTGTTTATTATAAGGAATTATATGTATTTTCCATTTTAAGATTTTTTCACTGTACAGCAATAAAAAATGTTGGACATTATTACATAACATCAGATTTAAGTGACAGGATAAGAGATTGCAAGCTTTCACCAAAAAGCATATCAGGGATGCTTAAAGATATAGGTATGAAGAGAAAAGCAGTGGTTGATTTTCTAAAGAACTTTCTTAAGGGAAGGAGATTTCAGGTAATAGACCTAACGCATGTATTTAGTTATTCTGAAGATATAATAAGTTCAACACTTGGGCATAATTCAGAGGGGCAATATATACCGCAGATAAATCTTGTAATTGTTTTCTTTCCTTTTTATTTATGAGGATGTTAGAGTCTTTAGTAAACAAAGATGTATCAACAGAAAGAATAAAAGAAGCTTTAAGGAGCATAACATTTACAGAGTTTAGTATAGATGGCAAGGAATACTATTTAAAGAATAAGATGGATAAGATAGGAAAGACTCTATTTAGGGCATTAAAAATATCAGAACCAGCCCATATAACAGCCAAGGAAGAATTCGGAATCTAAAAATACAGGAAAAATCAAAGAATTACCC
>NZ_MAVV01000002.1 GCF_001707915.1 Thermodesulfovibrio sp. N1
CACCCTCCACTACTATATCTATGTCTTGACTTGGAATGCGCATTAACAGATCCCTAACAGAACCTCCAACAAGATAAGCACCATAACCTAATTCATCGGCAAGTTCACCAGCTATTTTTAAAATTTCAAAGAATTCCTGTGGTAAGAACTCTCTCATTAATTTTGCAACATTTCTTCTTATCTCATCAGAAGATTCCTCCTTTGGCTGTGAAATCTTAAATTTTCTCATAAGTTCTTCATACAAATTCCTTAGTATATCCGTTCTTGTAATGACTCCCAAAACATGCTCATCTTTTAAAATCGGAACAAATCTTTGATTTAGTTCTACCATATTTTTTTCAATTTCCATTATTGGCGTTTCTTCCTCTGCTGTATAAGCATCAGTAGTTGTAAAATCAAAGACCTTTGATTTTTTTAAACCATGAAAAATCGCTTTTTCTACCACCCCTCGTGTAATAATACCAATATACTTTCTATCTTTTATAACAGGCATAGCATTTATGCCATATTTGGTCATTATTTCCTCAACTTCCTTGATAGTTTTATCCCATTGAACAGAAATTACAGGAGTGGTCATTAAATCTTTAGCTAATTTTATAGGTTTTACTTGTTCTTTAATAGCCTTTAAAAGTTCATCAATCAATAAATTTACAGGCATGTCTTTAATAGTAGCACTTCCAGCTGCCCAATGCCCACCTCCATTAAAAGATGAAAGAATCATACCAATATCAATTTCTGGGATGTTACTTCTTCCAATTATTATTAGTTTGTCTGCCATTCCAATTATGATAAAAAGAGCATCTGTATCAATAAGATCCATTACTTTATGAGCAATATGGGATATATCTTGAGATTCTTCCATAATACCATAAGCAATATGTATTCTTTTCCCTTCAATTATGTATTCTTGAAGGGAATTTAAAAGTTCATTTAAAAGAGAAATTTCCTCCCGAGAAAGGTCTTCTTTTAAAAATTGTGAAACTAAATTTAAATTTGCCCCTCTCTTAAGTAAATAAGCTACAGCCTCTACATCTCTTGGTGTAGTTGATGGAAAAAGAAGACATCCTGTTTCCTCATAAATTCCAAGACAAAGAAGAGTGGATTCAATTGGTGAAAGGAAAATATTTTTTTTACGAAAAATTTCAGTAAATAGTGATGAAAGGGCACCAATTTGTTCAATGATTTGAAAATCTGCTTTAATATCATCATCTGCTGGTGGATGGTGATCATAGAGATGAACTTTACCAGCTTTTTTTAGCAATTTTGACATTTCTCCAATTCTTTGTATACTTCTTGTATCAACAATTATTAATTTTTCAATTGGTTCAGATTCTATTTCTTTCATCTTTTTTATATCAAAGGGCTTAAAGGTATCAAAAAATAATTTAACTCTTCTTTCCATAGATCCAGGAA
The DNA here is from genome assembly GCF_001707915.1 of Thermodesulfovibrio sp. N1. Classification (GTDB taxonomy): domain Bacteria; phylum Nitrospirota; class Thermodesulfovibrionia; order Thermodesulfovibrionales; family Thermodesulfovibrionaceae; genus Thermodesulfovibrio. The sequence goes on from NZ_MAVV01000002.1 coordinate 1,414, forward strand.
GTACAACATAGGCAGATGGATAAAGCTTTTTTGCTGCCATACAGGATGCTAAAGAGTCAAAATCAGCATTAAGATGAGTAGTTATTATTTGCATTTATTTAAATTTCTCAAAAGCACTATTAAAATCTAAGAGTTCATTGTAATCGTAAAGAACAGATATGGCTGAGGTATCTGTCTGTATGTTATTTTCTTCAAGGGCAGCAATAGGATTAAGACCACCAACAACTATGATTCCTACTCTATCAATTCCTACAGGAATATCAAGCAGAGGTTGATTAGGATCACCAAACATAAGAATTCCCTTGAATCCCTTTTTCTGCATAACTTTGTAAATTTCTTTAACTTTATCAAGGCACACAGGGGATTTCTCTAAAACTTGCAAGAATTCTTCCAAAACCATTCTTTATTGCTCCGATAACATCAGTCATTTTGCCCCTCATAAATATTTCAAGGGGGTCCAAAGAAGTTCCGTCATAACTTATTAAAGCACCAAACTTATAAGGCTGACCATCTCTTACTTCAAGAACACCACCAAATTTTGAAATTATAGGAATTCCAGCTTTAAGTAAAATAGCGTTTAAAGTTACACTGCATATTGTTCCAATGCATATGTGATCTTTTGGTACAAGAATATTTTCTGTATCTTTTTCAAGAATAAGTACTTTATGACCCATAACATAGGGAGAATTAAAAACATTTTCCATCACTTTAAAAGCTTTCTTTATTTTACTTTCATGGATGTATGTAATGTTTAAAATTAATCTTCCTTTTAAAGAATTAATATCAAAATCTGATAGATAACTCAATGACTCAATCTTATTTATAATAAAACCGACCTTTTCAACAGTGCTGGCAGTTTCAAGCTCTTTTCTGCCTTTTTCAGTGATTTTTCTTCCTTCTTTACCAAAAACTTTTGTTAATCCTCTTTCATCAAGAATTTTTAAATGATATCTAACAGTTCTCTCTGAAAGGTTTATTCCGTGCATTTTAAGTTTCTTAGAAATTTCCTTTGAACCTATAATTTTATTTTCTTTTGATAAAATTTTTAAGATAGACAAAAGTGTTCGATTCATCTTCCACTCCTTTTCGAGATTCTCTATTAAAAATTATTAATTTTAAACCTTTTAGTCTATTTACAATTATAACATGGCTTGATTTTTATCATAAAAAATAGTTTACACTATATACGTTTTTCAATTATTGTCATATTTTTTCAGGAGGGTTAAAAAGTGGATTTCTTTTTGTCTATATTTCCTATTTTAGTAGTTCTAATTGGTATGCTTGTTTTTTATCGTTCTGGAACTTTTGTTTCTGTAGTAGGATGGATTCTTGCTGTCTTATTAGCCATGTATTATTTTAAAACACCCTGGGAAGTTGTATGGGGTGCTACTTTAATGGGGGTTGTAAAAGCTCTTGGTATAACCTTGGCTGTTGTATTTACTATGTTTCTTATTTTTCTTATGAGAGAGACAGGAGCATTGAAAAAAATCATAGACTACGTTAAGGGTATTGCAAAGACAAAGGAAGAACAAACCCTTTTTATTGGAATGGGATTTGGTTCCTTAAGTACAGCTTTAGGGATGGTTACTCCTGCAATGTTTCCACCAATTTTTTTATTATTAGGTTTTTCCCCTGTTGCAGCCATAGGTGTAAGCATTCTATGTTATGATCCTCTTACTTCATTTGCCCTATTTACTATCCCTCTTACTCTTCCTTCAAAAGTTGCTATGGCTTTTGGAATTAAACCGCCTGGGATTGAAAGCCTAAATGATTTTATATGGGATTTCACCTTTAAAGTAACTGTTTTGCTACCTGTAATATCTGTAATTTTTGCCTTTTTAATGCTTAAAGTTGTTGGAGGAAAAGAAGCTATTAAGTCTAACTGGAAAGCAGCATTAATTGCGGGATTGACGTTGTCTATTTCTGCTTTGGTAATTGCTACATTTAGAATCCTACCAGTAGAAATTATTGGAATTGTATCAGGATTTGTAACAATGACAGCTGTTTATATAATTTATAAAAAGCATAATGGAGGACAATTGGAAAACAAACCTAAATTTGATAAAAAAATGCTGAATGCCTGTATGCCCTTTATTTTATTGATTATAATCTCTCTTATTGTTAACATCCCGTTCATAAAATTAAAGTTTGAAAGCCTTCTTGGACATACAGAAGTAATAAAAATTATTGCTGATAAAAAGGAAGATTTAAATATTCTTGGAAATGTATGGTTTTGGATAATGATTGTATCTTTTATGTCAATTTTTATACTTAAACCATCGACAAATCAATTAAAAAATGCAGTTAAACTTTGGTTAACAAGAATCTGGGGTCCCTTTTTAGCATACTCTTTATTCTTTGCTGTAGCCTTTATCATGGCATGGTCAGCCATGGAAGTTGCAAATGGTAAGCTTGTTCCATCTCAGTATTTTGCCCAATACAATATGGATAGAATTATCGGAATTACTCTTGCAAATGTTTTTGGACCTGCCTATCCATTTATTTCACCATTTCTTGGACTCTTCGGAGCCTTTGTTGGTGGAAGTGAGACAGCATCAAATGTTCTTTTTGCAAAAATTCAATGGGAAGCAACTCTTTCAACTGTTGGAGCAGAAGCTTTTATGTGGATTTATGCAGCCCATGCAGTCGGTGGTGGTATAGCCTCAGCAATTACACCATCAAAAATCACAAATGCTGCTGCAACAATAGGTGTTGGCGGTAGAGAAGAAGCTTACTTTATAAAAGCTGTTTTAGTTCCTGTCTTAATAATGTGTGCTATTACTGGTGCAATGGTTATGGCAATTATATATCTTTAAATAAACAATTCAAATGCTGAAGGGTTAGACCCTTCAGCATTTAATCTACAAAGGTTTTCTATCAAAGAAAATATTTTTCCCTTTAACACTTAAAGGAATACCAAGTATTATTTGTGCTTCCATTAATCCGAGTTTCCTTGCCGCAACACCAATTGAATACATTACTCTGTTGTCAACTGAAAATTCCTTTGCTACAGAAACCAGTGAACCAATTGCAATTCCAAGGTCTATAGCTCTAATTGTGCATACAGGTCCTAAATAATCAATTTCATTGGTTTTTTGCTTAAGTATAGTATTACAGTCAAAACCACAGGCACCGCAATTTACACCAACAGGCTTTTTGAAATTAAGTCCAACAAGTATTACCATCTCAGAGTCTCTTACATTTTGAGCGTCTCTTTTGAAAAACTTAAAAGCCTCTCCCCTTTCTCCTATAAAATCCATTTCTTTGGCAATCTTTTCTTTTTCTTCAGGACTAAGAATTCCTGTCACTATCTCATCTTCTCCCTTTGCTTTCGGTGCAGTTCTTGCAGAAATAAGCATTATTTTTGCTACTATTTCGATAATTTCTTTCTCTGGATTAATTTTCAATTGCACACCTCCTTATTTATACAGAGACTGTTCAAAAACTTACAGATGTTTGAAAATCAAACTTCTGTAAGCCATTATTTTTTTCTATTACCGCAAACATTCTAAATTAAAATATCTAAATTTATCAACAAAAATATCTAAATTTATCAACATTGGAGGTCAATATATGAGAAAAACTATTCAACCTTCTTTTGCTGACCTTACAATAGCAAATATGATTCCTGCCGATAACCCTCTTAAAATAATCTTTGAAAGCATTGATTTTTCTTTCATCTATGAACTTTGCAAAAACAAATACTCTCAGTGTGGAAGACAAGGATTTAATCCTAAAAGCCTCTTTAAAGCCTTGCTCCTTATTTATCTTGGCTATGCTTCTTCTGAAAGAGAACTTGCAAGAAAACTCAGGTTGACACTTTCGGCTTAGCCTCAGGAAAATGTTTCGCATTTTGATGGTAGACTCTGTTATCTTTGTGAGCTCTACCATGGAAACACTCCTAAGCATAACACCTTTCACTACTTTAGAATGAGACTTGGGGAAGAAGTATTTTATGAAATACTTCTTAATCTTATAGCCCAAGCTGTGTGCCTTGTTAAAAACAAAAATCTTAAGCTTTCCATAGATTCCTCTCATATAGAGGCATTTAATACTGATAAAGATGCTAAGTGGGGATATAAATCTAAGGATTTTAGCTTTTTTGGTTACAAAGTTCATCTTGAGGTAACTCAAGGAGCATTTCCTATCCCTGTTAGTGTAAAAGTTACAGAGGGTAATAAATGGGATGGACATTATCTTGTAGAACTTACAGAGTCTGCTTGTAAACACCTTTCTGATAAAGGAAAAAATATAAAGGCAGTTATAGCAGATGCTGGATATGATAGTGTAAAGACTGCTAAGTATCTTCTTCAGAAAAACATTACACCAATTATTGCTCAGGGCAAACTGCTTTGTCCTGCAGGAGTTGAACTTTGTTACTGGGGCAGAAAGCATAAAAGAGGCAGAATTAAATTCCGTTGTAGATTTTACTGAGCTTATGCAGGTAATAAATTGATTTTTAATTAAAATAAAGATAAAAATCGGGTGAAATGAAACTTTATGAACTGAAAAATTTTTACTGAAGCCTCTTAAAATTTTTTCAACCAAGTATTTATCCATAAATCTCTCCTGTTATTGAACAGCCTCTTTGTTATTTGCCCATGATCTGCAAATACCTTGCAATACCATTACGGGTAATCAGACCTGTGATTTTATCTTCTTCCTTGACTACAAGCCTGCCTGTATCCTCTCTTATCATAGTTTCAAGGGCTTTTATTGCATCTTCTTCAGGTGATATCTCCCAATGCTTTTTGTGTTTAACATAAACATCAGAGACCTTTGTATCCTCAAAAGCATTTTTGGGGATATCTTTTATTTCTTTGAGTGTTATCATACCAAGATACTTCCCATCAGAGACCACAGGGAAGCCTCCGTAACCATATCTTAAGAAGTAGTTATTTACAGCCTCACCAATTGTGATGGATGGGCTAATTGTTACTATATCTTTTTCTCTTATCATTATGTCTTTGACCTTAATTCCTGATAATACTTCTTGAATAGTTGATTGTTGATAACTTGCCCCTGCTGCTGAATAAAGAAACCATCCTATAAGAATAAGCCATAATCCTGCAGGTATTCTTGCAAATAGAGAGAATATTCCGAAAAAGATGAAAAACAATGCTATCTTCTGTCCAATGCTTGCTGCCTTCTGTGTGGCGTAGAAAAAGTTCTTTTTCTTTTGCCATATAATTGATCTTAATACTCTACCACCATCCATCGGAAAACCAGGGATGAGATTAAAGATTCCTAATATTAAATTAATTTGGGTAAGATAAGAGAAAAGAGCATTCAAACTACCGATTGTATTTTTAGATAGGAAAAAGAAAATGATCGCAAGAAAGAAGCTTGATAATGGTCCAGCAATAGCTATCTCAAATTCTGCCCGTGGATGAGGTGGTTCTCCTTTCATTTGAGCAACACCTCCAAAGATAAAAAGCGTAATGCTTTCTATCGAGATTTTATATCTCATTGCAATCAAAGAATGGGCAAGTTCATGGAAGGCTACAGAAATAAATAGTAGAATGGCTGCAAGAGCACCTTTAATCCAGTAAGATGTCAAAGGAAGATCAGGAGCTACCATTGGAAAATAGAAAGTGGAAAGTGACCATGTGATTAAACCAAAAATAATAAGCCATGTAAAATGGACTCGGATAGGTATCCCAATTATTGTACCGATTTTCCATGAACCCTGAAATAATCCATTCATAATCTTCTCCTTTGCTCGTTTGGAGTTTTATAGGGTATTTCTATTTCAACTGCTGTTCCGTAGAAGCATGCTGCTCGAATACCAAATGTTATTAATAATGACAACGCAGAGATGTTAATTATGTAATAATATCTTTTTCTTTCAAACATTTCTATCTCAAGCAGAGGCTATTTGTTTCTTTTTCTATTATATAATATCCCACAGCAAGGGCAAGAATGATTGCCGCTATTCCGATAAGTGAAAGTCCCGATAAATCTTCAACATCAAGGATAATAACTTTACGGAATATGGCAATCATTGCAACTGCTATTACAACTTCAACATTATTGACAGGTTCAGATAGATAGGTTTTCACTATGGTTTCTAGTAATTCTATACCTATTATGACCAGCATAAATAGACTAAAAATTTCTAAAAGTTCATTAATATCGAGCAAAATAATCGCTTACTTTGTTCCTTTTTTATCAGCTATTTATTAATCTCTACAACTACCATAATAATAGCAGAAAACATAATTGTCTGCAACCACTACATAGTCAAGAGTCTATACATAATACAAGATATACAAGAGGGTGATATGGAAGTATTACGTTTTAAAGCCTTGATAAATTGGGCTTGCATTTAAGAAAACTTTTTACTTAACAGTTAAAAAAGATTTAGTCACGAAGATAAATAATTCATATGTTTACATGGTAAAGTAAAAATTTTCATGAATCAAAACAAGAAAGGAAAGAATCTTCAAAAATACGGAATAGTATCTTGGATAAAGTAAGTATCTCAAACAATGTGATATCATGTATTAAATATGATATCCTCGACAAAAATTCAGTTATATCCTCAGCTGAGTAAATAAAAATCAAAATTATTGAAGAATTAGTCAGGATTTTTACAGAAAAAAAGAGCAAGATAAAAATTCTTGAAATAAATAGTGAAAAAAATTGAACTATTTCAATTACCTAACAAGCAAACCTCTTTAATTTCTTTGTTTTTTTATAAAATTGCAGTCCTTATACTTGCTTAAGATACTAATTGTCTTTTTGGACGGAAAGACAGTGAGAGATAAAATATTTTTTATATTAAGAGATTATTACTTAATAAGGACCACTAATATAGAGATGAAGCTTTGATAAAAACAAACTGCTACAGCGGATATAAGTTTTTCTTGAGGTGTTTTATTACAAACTTATTTGAATTGAGCAATTTTATTTAAATATGTGTTAAATTAGAACAAAATTTGATAGGAAAAATTAAACTATGATTGAAGGTTTGTTAGGGATAATTTTAGCTATTGTGATCTTTATTTTAGTTTTGTTTTTTGTAAAAAGGAAACCCGATCAAAAAATTGCCTCTGAAATTAACAGGGTTATGACATCTCTTGGATTTATAAATTTAGAGCTCTCAAATCCTAAGATTAAAGAAATTAGAGAAGCTTTCAGATTAACTGCTCCTTATCCAGTTTACTTGGAACAAGTATTTCATAGAATTAAGGAAGATTTAATTGTTTGTTGGATTACCACAACCACAGAGAGCAATAATAATGCTTTAGTATCGATAATTCCTCAAAAAATCAGAACTGGGAAATGGATTCTCTCTAATATTCCATCTGTTAAGGGCAAGATTGCTAATATAATTAGCAAAAGCTATGAATTATCACTTTCATCTTTGAATTTTACTAAAGTTAATAATCATTTTTTCGGTCAATCAAATAATCATTTTACGCTTTATGTTCATAAAAATGATAATTTACCATCTTTTAAAAGTGAATTTTTCAATGTTCTCGAGCAATGTGGAGATGTGATAATTCGATCATCTGGAACAATTGTTTTAATAGAGAGAATTTCGGTTGTTAGAGATGAGCCCTTGGAGAAGGAAGCTAAAGAGCTTGTTCGTATAACGCAACTGCTGGATACAATTTTCTAACCTGAAAATATTTGAACTTTTTGTACTGAATTTTATAAAATTTACTATCCTGTCCTGAAGGACAGTTTAAAGCCATGAAGGCATAAAAGAAGCTTTCATGGTTTTTTATTTTGATGATTGTTGCAAGTAAAAATAAATTAACAAAATTTTTATTGTTATCATTGATGTTTCACTTTTTTATTTTTCTTGCCTGCTCAAGCTTTGCTTTTTTTAACAAAGCAAAATCAGGAATTTGAAGTATTCATTTTTAATGATTCTGTTTCTTCAAAGGATTTCCATAAAATAGAAAAGAAACATAAATTTAAAAATACAGAGAGGCAATCAAAAATTTCTTTAAAAAATGAAAAAGAAATATCTGTTTTAAAGAGTGATATTAAAGAAACAAAATTAGAACAGTCTGTTGAAATCAATTTTTCCTCAGATTCATCTGCATCTTCTTCCATTTTTCTTCAGGAAGGTTCAAAGGAGGGGAAGGGAGAAAAAATAATTGATACGGAGTTTGGTTCAACTTATGGACCCAAATTTATATATCGAGAAATTCCTCAATATCCTCAGATAGCAAGAAGGCTCGGAAAAGAAGGAAGGGTTGTATTAAGGCTTACTTTAAATGAAAGGGGAGATTTATTAAATATTGAAGTTTTAGAATCAGCTCCGTACGGATTTACAGAATCTGCTCTGGAAGCAGTAAAAAAGTCAAAATTTGCACCTGCCCAAAGAGATGGCAAACCAATTGCTTGTAGAGCAATTCTTCCTATAAGATTTGTTCTAAAAAATTAATCAATTGACTATTTCCTTAAAAATATATTAGAAAAAACTATGACAAAGCGTTATTACTCTTTCGGTGAATATCTAAAAGAAATATTTGGCAAAAAGGTCTACAAAGTGAATGTGGATGCGGGATTTACATGCCCAAATAGAGACGGAACCTTGGGCTATGGTGGATGCATTTATTGTAATAATTCCTCTTTCAGACCTCCAAGCTGTGCTCCAGAAATTTCTTTAACTGAACAAATTTCAAGGGGTATAGACCATGTAAAGAAAAAATATAAAGCTAAAGCTTTTCTTGTTTATTTTCAACCCTATACAAACACCTACGCACCGGTTGAAAAACTTGAAAGACTTTACAGAGAAGCTCTTTCTTTTCCAGAAGTTATAGGACTTGCCATTGGAACAAGACCTGACTGTGTTGATGAAGAAAAACTTCATTTACTCAAAGAACTTTCAAAAACTCATTTAATAATTATTGAATACGGATTACAGTCAATTTACGATAAATCTCTTAAATTCATTCGAAGAGGACATGATTATCAAAGATTTCTTAAAGCAGTCTATGATACTTATGAAAAGGATATTCTTGTAGGAGCTCATATAATTGTAGGACTTCCAACTGAAACAAAAGAAGAATCCCTAAAGATGGCAGATGAGATAAATCGTCATCCAATTAAATTTCTAAAAATTCATCAACTTCAGATTGTAAAAGATACTCCTCTTGCAAAAATTTATGAGAGAGAACCTTTCAAAGTTTTCGATTACGAGGAATATCTTGATTTCGTTGTTGATTTTCTTGAAAGAATCCGTCCAGACATTGTAATTCAAAGACTTTTTGCAACCTCTCCCGATGAAATTCTAATCGCACCAAAATGGAGCAGAACAAAACAGCAGATTTTAAATGATATAGAAAAAAAGCTTGAGGAAAGAAATGCTCGCCAGGGTTCAAAGTGCGCATCTGTTAGGGATAGAGCCTTATTGGGTTGAAGTAGAAGTTGATATTGCTCAAAAGGGGCTTCCTTATTTTAGTATTGTCGGACTTCCTGATACTACTGTAAAGGAATCACGTGACAGAATTAAAGCTGCTTTTAAAAATACAGGATTCCCCTTCCCTATAAAACAGATTACCGTAAATCTTGCTCCAGCTGATTTAAAAAAAGAAGGCTCCTCCTTTGACCTTCCAATTGCAATAGGAATTCTTTCAGCAGAAGGACATATTCCAAATAAAATATTAAAAGATTATTTACTTGTTGGAGAACTCTCTTTAGAGGGAAAATTAAGACCTGTCAAAGGTGTTCTCTGTATTGCATCAAAACTTGTTGAATCGGGTATAAAGAAATTAATTATTCCAAAAGAAAATGCTTCTGAAGCATCTGTTGTAAAAGATATAGAAGTTTACGCTTTAAATGATTTAGTAGAAGTTGTAGAATTTTTAAAAGGAGAAAAGACTATAGAACCTTTTAAAAGAGAGATAGAGCTTTCTGATTCAGATTTTTACGAAGATCTTGCTGATGTTAAAGGACAGTTTTATGCAAAGAGAGCTCTTGAAATAGCAGCTTCAGGTGGACATAACATTTTATTTGTTGGACCTCCTGGAAGTGGAAAAAGTATGCTTGCTCGAAGATTACCTGGAATACTGCCTCCGATGACGCTTCAAGAAGCCATTGAGACAACCAAGATTCATTCTGTGGCAGGACTTCTTTATGAAGGAGTTGGTTTAGTTCTAAAAAGGCCTTTCAGATCTCCCCATCATTCAGCTAGTGACATAGCTTTAATAGGCGGTGGACAGATTCCAAAGCCAGGAGAAGTCTCTTTAGCCCATAATGGAGTACTTTTCCTTGATGAACTTCCTGAGTTTAAGAGAAATGTTTTGGAGGTTTTAAGACAACCCCTTGAAGATGGCTATGTTACAGTTGCTCGTAGTTATGCTACTGTGCAGTTTCCAGCAAGATTTTTGCTTGTAGCAGCAATGAATCCATGCCCCTGTGGTCATTACGGAGACACTCTAAAACCTTGCACCTGCACTCCAAACATGATTATGCGATATCGTTCAAAGGTTTCAGGACCTCTTCTTGATAGAATCGATATTCATATTGAAGTGCCAAGAGTAAATTACGATGATTTAAGAGATGACTCTCCTTCTGAATCTTCAAAAAGCATTTGTGAAAGAGTGATTAAGGCAAGACAGATTCAGCTTAAAAGATTTCAAGAGGAAGGAATTTTTTCAAATGCACATATGAAAACAAAGCATCTTAAAAAGTTTTGCAAACTTGATGAAGACTCTCACAGTCTTCTTAAAAATGCAATGGAAAAATTGGGGTTAAGTGCAAGGGCTCATTCAAAGATCATAAAGGTGGCAAGAACAATAGCTGACCTTGAAGGCTCTGAAAATATAAAATACCATCATATTGCAGAAGCAATTCAATATCGCAGCTTTGAAAGACAAATTTTTAATACTTAAGCTTTTTTCTTTTAAAGTTTAATCTCTGGTAATTTGCACAATGATTCCTTTATTTTTTCATCGGGATATTCAAAATCAATAAGTTTCCCCGATAAATAAGCCTCATAGGATGGCAAATCAAGGAACCCTATCCCGCTAAGATTAAAAAGTATAACCTTTTCCTTACCTTCTTCTTTTGCTTTTAATGCCTCATCTATGGCTATTTTTATGGCATGGGCACTTTCAGGTGCAGGAATTATGCCTTCTGTTCTTGCAAATAGTATGGCAGACTCAAAAACCGCAGTCTGTCCAACTGCCTGTGCCTCTATTAAACCATCATGATAAAGCTGGCTGACTAAAGGAGAATCACCATGATATCTAAGCCCTCCTGCATGAATTCCTGGAGGAACAAAATCATGACCAAGAGTATACATCATAAGAAGTGGAGTAAGTCCTGCAGTGTCTCCATAATCATATCTGAATTCTCCTTTTGTAAGGGTTGGACATGAGGATGGTTCAACAGCTATTACTCTTAAATCTCTTCCATGAATTTTATCATAAATAAATGGAAAGCTAATGCCTCCAAGATTACTTCCTCCACCACAGCAACCTATAACAATATCTGGATAATCTCCTATTATTTCAAATTGTTTTTTGCATTCAAGCCCAATTATTGTTTGATGAAGTAAAACATGATTAAGCACTGAACCAAGAGCATAGTTTGTATCAGGATGAGTTGCTGCATCTTCCACTGCCTCTGAAATTGCTATCCCTAAGGTGCCAGGGTGATCGGGTTCCTCAGAAAGAATTTTTCTGCCTGCTTCAGTTTTATCAGATGGTGATGGATAAACCTTTGCTCCCCATGTCTCCATCATTATTCTTCTATAAGGTTTTTGTTCATAGCTAACCCTTACCATATAAACTGTAATTTCTATTCCCATTAATGCACCTGCTAAGGACAATGCAGACCCCCATTGTCCTGCACCTGTTTCTGTTGCAATTCTTTTTATTCCTTCTTGTTTGTTGTAATATGCCTGTGGTATTGATGTGTTTGTTTTATGGCTTCCAGCAGGCCCAAATCCTTCATGTTTGAAATAAATCTTTGCAGGTGTTTTTAAAGCCTTTTCCAATCCAAAAGCTCTAAAAAGAGGTGTTGGTCTAAAACTTGCATAAATATCTAAAACTTCCTCCGGAATAGAAATCCATCTTTCAGTGCTTACTTCTTGTTCGATTAGAGACATTGGAAATATTACTTTTAAATCATCTGGTGAAACAGGTTTTTGCGTTTTAGGATTAAGTGGCAGTGGAGGTAGATTTGGCATATCTGCCTGTATGTTATACCAATGTTTTGGCAAATCTTTTTCTGATAAAACAATTTTCCGCATTTTCGCCTCCATTAGAGATATAGTTTTTTATTATGAAATAAGTTGTAAATTTTTTCAATAACTTTTTTATCCTTAGAAATCAAAGCTTGTTGATTTTGATATCATTAGCTTTTTATAAAATCATTGAAAGTTTTAGTTATTAGGAATTATTGACAAAATAGGAATAATTACTATATCATATTAATTATGAAAAAACAAAAAATGAGTACATTATTGACCAATTTTTATAACATTTGCGAAAAAAATAAAATAAAAATTACTCCTCAAAGAATCGAAATATTTAAGGAACTTATAAAAAACAATGACCATCCTTCTGTTACAAAAATTTATCAAAGAGTAAAGAAAAAGTATCCAAATATATCCTTCGATACAGTTAATAGAACATTACAAAAATTTGTTGAGATTGGTATTGCAAGGGTTGTTGAAGATTTTGAAGACCTTAGAAGATATGATGGATTGATTGAAAATCATCATCATTTTCATTGCATTAAATGTCATAGAATCATTGATATTTATGATGAAAAATTTAAAGAAGTTGAAATCCCAAAGACACTAAGGGATAGATTTAATATCTTAGAATCAAAAATTGTTTTTACAGGATTATGTGAAAAATGTAAGCCTGATGAATAGTTTTATTTGTATTACCCTTAAGGGTATTGTTTTAAAAATTTTTCGTAGGAGGTAAACGATGGAAAACATTAAAGTTAGCGAGAAAGAAAAATCTCAAGGAGAAAAGAGAAAATCCATATGGGACAAATGGCCTAAATTACTAAATCTAAAAATTCTCCATCAGAACTGCCATGAAATTAATCCATATGGGAAAGATTTTAATTATGCTAAGGAGTTTTTAAGTCTTGATATCGAGTCTGTTAAAAAGGACATTAAAGAAATAATGACTCAATCACAGGATTGGTGGCCCGCTGATTTTGGACATTATGGAGGATTATTCATTCGTATGGCATGGCATAGTGCTGGTACTTATAGAATAGCTGATGGACGAGGTGGTGCAAATGCTGGTCAGATAAGATTTCCACCACTTCATAGTTGGCCAGATAATGTTAATCTTGATAAGGCAATAAGACTTCTATGGCCTATCAAAAAGAAATATGGTAAAAAGATTTCTTGGGCTGATCTTATTATTCTTACAGGAAATGTTGCTCTTGAATCAATGGGTTTTAAAACATATGGATTTGCTGGTGGAAGAGTTGATTGGTGGGAACCCGATGAAAGTGTTGATTGGGGTCCTGAAGCTGAATGGTTAGAAGATAGAAGACATACTGAAAAAGGTGATATTGAAATGCCCTATGCAGCTGTCCAGATGGGACTTATTTATGTTAATCCTGAAGGACCAGGAGGAAAACCAGATCCTGTTGCATCTGCAAAGGATATTCGAGAAATATTTAAACGTATGGGGATGAATGATGAAGAGACTGTAGCTCTTATTGCAGGCGGACATTCATTTGGTAAATGCCATGGTGCTGCACCAGAATCCTATTTAGGACCTGAGCCAGAGGCAGCACCTATTGAAGAACAGGGATTGGGATGGAAAAACAGCTTCGGTACTGGAAAGGGTCCTGACACGATAACAAGCGGACTTGAAGTTACCTGGACAGCTACTCCTACTAAATGGAGTAATAATTTTCTACATAATCTATTTAAATACGAATGGGAACTTACTAAAAGTCCGGCAGGTAAATACCAATGGATAGCAAAAGATGCTCCTGAAATAATTCCTGATGCCCATGATCCAAATAAAAAGCATAAACCAACAATGCTTACTACAGATCTTGCTTTACGTTTTGATCCAATTTATGAAAAAATAGCACGTAGATTCTTAGAAAATCCTGAGGAGTTTGCAAAGGCTTTTGCCAAAGCCTGGTTTAAACTTACCCATAGAGATCTTGGACCAAGGTCACGTTGGCTTGGACCTGAAATACCTCAAGAGATAGAGCCATGGCATGAGCCATTACCTTTAGTTGATCATCCCTTAATTGAAAAGGATGAAATTGAAGAGCTAAAAAAGAAAATACTTTTATCAGGACTTTCAATTTCTGAGTTGGTATACACTGCTTGGTCATCGGCTTCTACTTTTCGTGGTTCAGATAAAAGAGGTGGTGCAAATGGTGCTCGTATCAGACTTATTCCACAGAAAGATTGGGAAGTCAATATGCCTGATCAGCTTAATAGAGTTCTTGCTGTTTTTGAAAATATACAAAAAGATTTCAATGCAACCCATTCTGCAAAAGATGGTAAAAAAGTATCCCTTGCAGATCTTATTGTTTTAGGAGGTTGTGCAGCGATTGAAGAAGCAGCTAAGAGAGCCGGATATAATGTAAAAGTTCCCTTTATCCCAGGTAGGGTTGATGCATTGCAGGAACATACAGATATTGAGACGTATTCATATTTAGAACCTAAATATGACGGTTTTAGGAATTATATTAAAACAAAATTTCGTGAACTACCTGAAGAATTATTGATAGATAAGGCACAGTTACTTACCTTAACACCTCCAGAAATGACTGTTTTAATTGGTGGAATGAGAGTACTTAATGCAAACTACAATAAATCTAATTATGGAGTTTTTACAAACAGTCCTGAAGTATTGACTAATGATTTTTTTGTTAATCTTCTTGATATGACAACTGTTTGGAAATCTATATCTGATGATAATTATATCTTTGGAGGTTATGACCGTAAAACAGGCGAGCTTAAATGGAAAGCTACAAGGGTTGATTTAATATTGGGGCATCATCCTCAGCTTAGAGCAATTGCAGAGGTTTATGCAAGTGATGACGGACAAGAAAAGTTTATAAAGGATTTTATATCTGCATGGAACAAAGTAATGAACCTTGACCGTTTTGACCTTTATTAAAATTTATCTTCAGTGGCTGGTATAATGCCAGCCACTGAATTATATATCTACTCAAATTAATCTTAAGGAAAACTTAATTAATTTTTGATATAATTTAAAAAAATTAGAGAAATTTTTAGAAGAGGTTAGTCTTAAATATGTTAATTAATAGAATTTCCATGATTGAAGCGGGTTCAATATGGCCACACTTATATAAAAAATTTCCTATTCCCAGATTAGGTGTAGTTCTTCTTGGCACTATACTTAAAAATCACGGCTTTGATGTAAAAATTTTTGTTGAAGACATATCTGAAATAAATTGGTCATTTGTGGAATCTTCTGACCTTGTAGGTATTTCAACTATAACTTCTACTGCTCCAAGAGCCTATGCTCTTGCAGATTTAATTAGAAAAAAGGGTATTCCTGTTATAATGGGTGGAATTCATCCTACTTTTATGCCTGAAGAGGCTCTCCAACATGCTGACTATGTTGTCAGAGGCGAAGCAGACCTTACTTTTATATCTTTGATAAATTATCTAAGAAAAGGATCTCCCAATATTAATGACATAAAAGGGATTAGTTTTAAGGATTCTTTAGGAAAAATATATCATAACCCTATACCTGACCTGATCGACAACCTTGATATTCTACCTTCTCCTGATTTTTCTTTATTAAAAGGTTTTAGATCCAATAATATATATCCAATTTCAACATCAAGAGGATGTCCATTTGATTGTAAATTCTGCTCTGTAATACAAATGTTTGGAAGAAGATACAGATTTAGATCAGTAGAAAAGACTTTGATAGATATAAAAATGGCAATTAAATCATCTAATGGCATTATATTTTTTGTAGATGACAATTTTTCAGCTCATAAAGGAAGGACAAAAGATATACTTAAGGGAATGATTGAGGAAAAGATAAAAGCAAGATGGTCTGCTCAGGTAAGGATTGATGTAGCCAAGGATGAAGAATTACTAAGGCTTATGGCAGAATCAGGATGTAGTACTCTTTATGTAGGTTTTGAATCTATAAATCCACAAACACTAAAATACTACAACAAAAAGCAAGATTTAAATGATATTGTTAATTCTATAAAAAATATAAAGAGTGCTGGTATCCATATTCATGGAATGTTTGTTCTTGGTGCTGATACAGATGATATTGAAACAATAAAAAGGACTGCTGATTTCGCTATTACTAACGGAATAGATACAGTTCAATTTATGATACTAACTCCTTTACCAGGAACACCATTCTTTTTTGAGATGCAAGATTCTGGTAGATTAATACACATGGATTGGAGTAGATATGATGGACATCATGTTGTATTTAAACCCAAGATGAATATAGAGATGTTGCAAATTGAAACAATCCAAGCAATGAAAAAATTCTATTCATGGAAATATATTATAAAAAATTTTGTTAATTTAAATTTTTATTATGCATTAATAGGACTTTACGGAAAAATACTGATTAACAAGACTTTAAAAAACATCGGGGAATATTTAGAATCCATTCATTCTCTATCCTTTGAAAAAACTGTCTAAAAAAAATATAAAATTTCATATTGAATTTTTAGTGATCTGTATGATAGAATTTTTTCAAGCCACGAAGGCTTGAAATAGCTCAGAAGAGCTGAATTTTTAAGCTTTCGTGGCTTTTTTATTTTAAAATTTTTTGGAGGTGTTTGATGAAAAAAGCTTTAATTTTATTGGTTTTTTTAATTTTTCCGAAGTCAGTTTTTTCTGCTGATGTGACCGATTGGCTTTCAGTATCAGGTTCAGCAACTGGAGTTTATCAATGGCTTAACAAAACTCAAGGTGATATTGAAAACAAAGACAGAGGTTCTACAGTTATTGATTTTAATGTATCAATCAAACCGATTGAAAATAGTGAAATTTTTTTAAGGGCAAGTTTTGCAAAGGGAAGTGGTCTTAAAGATATTAATCCTTTTATACTTTCACCAAATGCTGATGATTTATTCAGTGACTTAAAAAACATCAATGGTCATCCAAGGGATCATCTACTTGAACTATGGTATTCTCACAAGTTTCCAATTGAAAAAGAAATCTTTCTTAAATTTACAGCAGGAATAATTGATTCAACAGCTTTTATTGATGACAATATTTATGCAAATGATGAGTTAGGACAGTTTATGAATGAAGCTTTTGTTAACAATCCCCTTGCAAATTTACCAAGTTATGATGCTGGAGTATCAGTAGAGTTTGAGTGGGATAAAATTCATCTTAGATTAGTAGGGATGCGTTCAAAGAATGATTATGAGAGGAGATTCAACTGGATTGGAGCACAAGTAGGATATAAACTTGAAACAACCTTAGGAGAGGGAAATTACAGACTTTATGCTTATACAACTAACAAGAGATTTAAAAACTGGGATTCAGATGGATACAAGAGTTTAAAAGGAATTGGGTTATCCTTTGACCAGCAACTTATAAAGGATACATTGGGAGCATTCTTCCGTGCAGGATTACAGGATGACTCAGCAGTGATTGATTATAACAGAATGGTTTCCTTTGGATTTAATCTAAACGGAAGCATATGGGGAAGAAAAGATGATGAAATAGGGATTGGCTATGCTTATTTAAAGTCACCACCAAAAAATGATGCTTTTTCAAGAAGTCAGATATTTGAGTCCTATTTGAAGTTTAAGCTTTTTAGCTACAAAGCAATATCCTCTGACATAACCCTTGATTATCAATATATACAGGATAAAACTCCTCAAGAAGGTTCAATGGCAGGAAATATATATGGAATTAGATTTAGTCTGAATTTTTAATGGAGGATGGAGCCATAGGAAAGAAAGAGATTCTTCGGCACTTTTTGCCTCAGAATGACATCAAAAAGGAGGTTTGATAATGAAAGGATTTACAAAATTCTTAATTAGTATGGTTTTTGTATTGTTTCTTGCAACAACCGCTTTTGCTCATTTTGGAGTAATAATGCCTTCTGATGATATTATTGGTGAAAAGGATCAGAAAAAGATTACTTTAAAAGTTTATTTCATGCATCCCTTTGAGCAGGAATGGCTTAATATGGAAAAACCAAAGGCATTCAGTGTAATGATTGGTGATGAAAAAATCGATCTTTTATCTACCCTTATAAATAAAAAAGTAAAAGGAAAAAATACATGGGAAACTCAGTTTACTATAAAACGTCCAGGGGATTATATCTTTTATCTTGAGCCTCAGCCTTACTGGGAACCTGCAGAGGAAAAGTTCATAGCTCACTATCCAAAGGTTGTTGTTCAGGCTTTTGGAAAGGAGGAAGGTTGGGATAAAGAAATTGGACTTCCAATTGAAATAATTCCTCTTACAAGGCCCTATGGATTGTGGGTTGGAAATGTATTTCAGGGAATTGTTAAAATCAATGGAAAACCCTTGCCCTTTGCAGAAGTTGAAGTAGAGTATTTTAATGAAGGGGGTAAAGTTAAAGCACCAAAAGAGCCTTATATAACACAGGCTATAAAGGCTGATGCAAATGGTGTATTCACTTATGCAATTCCTAAGGCTGGATGGTGGGGATTTGCAGCATTAACTGAAGCTTCATATAAAATCAAAAAAGACGGTAAAGAATATCCAGTTGAAATCGGTGGTATTATATGGGTTAAGGCAAGGGAGATGAAATAATGCATATATCAGAAGGAGTTCTTTCAGCGCCAGTACTGCTTGCTGGCGCTGTTTTATCTTTAGCTGGACTTACACTCGGACTTAGAAAAATAAAAAATGAAGATATCCCAAAAGTTGCTGTACTTTCCTCTGCTTTTTTCGTTGCCTCTCTAATTCATATACCAGTCGGACCAACTTCAGCACATCTTGTTTTAAATGGGCTTGTTGGAATGCTTCTTGGATGGTCAGCCTTTCCAGCAATATTTGTAGGGCTTGTTCTACAGGCTTTACTTTTTCAATTCGGTGGGCTTACAACTCTTGGCATAAACACCTTTGCAATGTCAATGCCTGCAGTGCTTTCATATTATATTTTCAGAAAAATGCTAAAAAAAAGCAGAAATATTGCTTTTATTGGTGGAGCTTTTGGAGGAACTTCTGCTGTGCTCATCGGCACTTTATTTATAAGCATGGCTTTAATTGAAACTGAAAAAAGTTTTTTTGGAGTTGCGATAACTCTTTTTACAATGCATCTTCCAGTTGCTTTGATAGAAGGAATTATCACAGGCTTTGTTGTCCTTTATCTTAAAAAAGTAAAACCGGAGGCATTGGGATGAAAAGAATTATTTTTATGATTATAATTTCTTTTTTTATTTGCACTAATACTTTAGAGGCTCACAAAGTAAGTGCCTATGCCTATAGAGAAGGAGATAAAGTAGCTGGTGAATGCTATTTTGTTGATGGTTCACCATGTAAAAACTCCATTGTTGCAGTTTATGACAGCAAAGGGAAAAAGCTCTTACAGACTACTACAGATGAAAAAGGCAAATTTAGTTTTAAAACACAAGAAACAGGAGAGTTAAAAATAGTAATTTCCGCTGGAGAGGGGCACACAGCAGAATATAGACTTGAAGCATCAGAAAAGTCAGAAAAAAAGGAAATAAAAAAACAAGAACCTTTTAAAGAAGCTGAGAAAAAGCAAGCTCCTTCAATAAACAGAGATGAAATGAAACAAATTATTGATGAAGTAATGGATGCAAAGCTTCAAGGAATAAAAAATGAAATATTGGATTTAAGAAAACAGATGGATAAAATCAATATAAGAGACATAATTGGAGGAATTGGATACATTTTTGGATTATGGGGATTAATAATGTTAATTAAGAGAAGAAAAAATGCATCTTGAAGAGTTTTCCGAGGGAAACTCTTTTTTACATAAGGCAGACCCAAGGCTAAAAATTATTGTTTTTTCAATATTCAGTATCCTATGCGCTACTGCTCATGGATTGAAAACACCAGCTTTGTTTTTAATTTATTCTGTCTTTTCTATTTTTATTGCCCATTTAAAATTAAGAAAGCTTTTTTCAAGACTCTTTATTGCAAATTTTTTTATATTTTTTATCTGGATTTTTTTACCAATAAGTTATCCCGGTAATCCTTACATTGAGCTTTGGCAGATAAAAATCAGCCATGAAGGCTTTATTTATGCTCTTTCAATAACTATAAAAGCAAATGCAATTATTGTTGCAACAATAACTCTTTTAGGAACATCTTCTGTTAATTCTTTAGCCCATGCAATGCTTCATCTTAAAGCACCTAAAAAACTTGTAACAGTTTTTTTTCTTTTTTATCGCTATATTACGGTTATTCATGATGAATATTTGAAAATAAAAAGGACTGTCTATGCCCGTGGTTTTGTCCCAAAATCAAATCTCCACACCTATAGGACATATGCTTACATTGTTGGTGGTATGCTTATAAAAAGCTATGAAAAGGCTGAGGAAATTTACAAGGCAATGCTTTGTAGAGGCTTTCAAGGATTTTTTCCCCTCTTTGAGCATTTTCAAACAAGAAAAATTGATATAATATTCAGTGTGTTATCAATTTTTATCTTTATTTTATTCTGGTTTAAAACATGAAGAAACCACTTATAAGATTGAACAATATTTATTTTTATTATGATGGCAGAGTTGTCCTAAAAAATCTCAACCTTGATATTCATGAAGGAGATAGGGTAGGACTTATGGGACCAAATGGTTCAGGTAAAACAACTCTTTTATACATTATAATGGGACTTTTAAAACCATCATCTGGGACTGTTGAGATCTTTGGGAAAATAAGGCAAAAAGAAAAAGATTTTATTGAAGTAAGACAGAAGATAGGATTACTTTTTCAAGATTCAGACAGTCAGCTTTTCTGTCCCACAGTTAAAGAAGACATAGCCTTCGGTCCTCTTAATCTTGGTAAATCAAAGGAAGAAGCTTTAAATATTGTAAAAGAAACTTGTGATATTTTAGGTTTAAAGGGATTCGAAGACAGAGTTACTTATAAGCTTTCAGGAGGTGAAAAAAAACTTGTGGCACTGGCTACAGTCATTGCAATGAATCCATTATGCTATCTCTTAGATGAACCTTCAGCAGGACTTGATGAGAAAACAATAGATAGACTCACTAATTATCTTTTAAATAAAGCTAATACATATCTTGTAGTTTCCCATGATAAAGAATTTTTATCACGGACAACTCAAAAAATCTATTATATTCAAAATGGAACAATCTCTAAGAGTGTCGAATAGAAAATTCTAATTCTATAAAGGGAAATACAAAATTTCATTATTATGACATTTTTATTCTCTCTGAAAGGATTGTTAAATTTGTAATTTAGAATTTTCACTCAAAATTGCCGATAGAAAAACACTGATTTTGTCATTCCGAAGGAGCGTAAGCGACTAAGGAATCTCCTCCTTTTTCACCAGATAGATTCTTTAATGAGAGATTCCTCGGGGTATTGAACCCCTCGGAATGACTGCATAAACGAAATATTGCCTTTATCTCTATCGGCAATTTCAGGAATTTTCAGAATGTTATTGCTAACTTACAATAAAATTTTTATATAATATTCAAATGAAAAGATTCTGGATTGTATTGACTGTAATGCTTCCGACATTTATAGAAATTCTTGATACTACAGTTAATAATGTAGCCTTAAGACACATTCAAGATGACCTGTCTGCTGGAATAGATGAATCAACCTGGATTATTACATCATATCTTGTTGCAAATGCAATTGTAATCCCCATGGCTGGATGGTTAAGTAGAATTTTTGGCAGGAAAAATTATCTTATATTTTCAATTGCACTCTTTACTATTTCATCTTTCCTTTGTGCAATATCTTGGAATCTTCAATCATTATTGCTTTTTAGAATTCTTCAAGGAATTGGGGGAGGTGGATTACAGCCACTTAGTCAAAGTATTCTTTTAGAGGTTTTTCCAAAAGAACAATACGGAAAAGCAATGGCAATCTATGGAACGGGTATAATTTTAGCTCCTATTTTAGGTCCTATGTTTGGTGGATGGATTGCAGATAATTTTTCATGGCGCTGGATTTATTACATAAACATTCCTATTGGCATTATTTCTATATTAATGACGTATTTAGTAATTGAAGATCCACCATATTTGAAACGAGAAAAACTAAAAATTAATTATCCTGGTTTAATTTTTCTCTCTTTAGGGATAGGATGTCTTCAGATTGTTCTTGATAAAGGCGAAAGGGAGGATTGGTTTGAATCGAATTTTATTGTTACCTTATCTATTATAAGTTTTATAAGTTTAATTTTACTTGTTTGGTGGGAACTTAAAAAAGCTAAAAATCCTATTGTTGATTTAAGACTTTTTAAGGACAGAAATTTTCTATTTGGCAATATTGTCATGTTTTTTACCTTTGTTAATCTCTTTGGTAGCATAATTCTACTTCCAATTTATGTCCAAAACTTGATGGGATATACAGCTTTTCTTGCAGGACTTGTTTTAGGTCCTGCTGGTGTACTTCAATTAATTGCTTTTCCACTTAGCGGGAAAATAACCGACCGAATTAATCCAAAAATACCATTAACTTTTGGTATTATTTTTTGTGCCTATTCAACTTACCTTATGAGCTTATTCAATCTTCAAGTAGATTTCTGGAGTCTTGTTTATCCAAGAGGAGTCCTGGCTATAGGAATGGCTTTTGTAATAACTCCCCTTGCTGTTATGACCATGGCTTTTATTCCAAAGGAAAAAATGCAGGATGCCACGCCAATCAGTGCTGTTATAAGAAATATAGGAGGTTCTGTTGGCACGGCAATAGTTACTACAATTGTATCTCAAAGATCTCAACTTCACCAGCATAGATTAGTTGAAAATCTTACGCCCTATGATTTTTCATACCAGATGGCAATTGAAAAATTAAACGAATATCTCTTTTTAAAAGCTCCTGTTCCTTCAGAAGGAGTAATTTACAGAGAATTAATAAGACAGTCCCAGGCAATTGCCTTTAATGAAGCTTTTTGGATCTTAAGCGTTGCCATGATTTCAATGCTTCTTACAGTTTTATTTTTCCGGGTAAGAAAATATTCAAAGAATAAAATGTAAGCCTAAATGTATTAATGAAATTGAATATTTTGATATGATATAGTATTATAACTTATAAAATTTTAGGAGGCTTTTTATGATTGATAGGGCTAAAGTAGAAAAGGTTTTAGGTAAAATTAGAGTAGGACTTATGGCTGATGGAGGGAATATTGACCTTGTAGATATTAA
Organism: Thermodesulfovibrio sp. N1; assembly: GCF_001707915.1. GTDB lineage: Bacteria > Nitrospirota > Thermodesulfovibrionia > Thermodesulfovibrionales > Thermodesulfovibrionaceae > Thermodesulfovibrio. The sequence goes on from NZ_MAVV01000002.1 coordinate 24,691, forward strand.
AGATAATGTAATTTATGTAAAACTTAAAGGGGCCTGTGGAACCTGTCCAATGGCAACTCTTACCTTAAAAAACTGGGTAGAAAAAACTTTAAAAAGCGAGATTCCAGAAGTAAAAGAAGTTGTAGCAGTATAATCTAATGATGAAATGATAAGATTTTTCATAATTTTATTAATTTTTCTTCCCCTATCTGGTATCTGGGCAGATGAAAGAATTCAGGTAAGGGAAATAAGGTATTACGAACTTTCAAAGGGCTTCAGAACAGTAATTGAAACAAATGGGATTGTTGAGTTTACTAAAGGACAATTAAAAAATCCAGAAAGACTTTTCTTTGATATTAAAAACGCTTCGTTAAATAAAGAACTAAAAAGGGAATACATTTTAAATAGCAATATTGTTAATAAAATTAGAATTGGACAATTTGACAGCGCCACAGTAAGAATTGTTTTTGAATTAATTAAATCCAATTACGAATTTAAAGTTATTCAAATAGAAGATCCTTTCAGGTTAGTAATAGATATATATTCAGACGAAACAAAAAAACAAACAGAAAGTCAAATTGAAAAATCTCAAAATAATAAAAGTAATATAAAAAGAAAAATTGTTATTGATCCGGGACATGGAGGAAAGGATCCCGGTGCAATTGGTCCGAGAGGTTTAATGGAAAAAGATGTGGTTTTAGACATTGCACTGAAAGTAAAGGAACTCTTTAAAAAAGAACCTAATTATGAGATTATTCTTACAAGGGAAAAGGATGTTTTCATCCCTTTAAATGAAAGAACAGAGATTGCTAACAGAGTTGGAGCAGATCTTTTCCTTTCAATTCACACCAATGCATCAACAAATAATTATGCAAAGGGAATTGAGACATATATTCTTAACTGGACTGATGACGAAGAAGCAATAAGGGTTGCAGCAAGGGAAAATGCTATCTCTCTTAAAAGAATGAAAGAGTTAAAAGGTGAGCTTGGCTTTATGCTTGCATCCCTTGAAAGAGAGGCAAAGAGAGATGATTCAGTAAAATTAGCTGGATATATTCATAATTCTATGGTTGAAAAATTAAACAAGGAATTTTATAGGCATGACAATGGTGTAAAACAGGCACTTTTTTATGTTTTATTTGGTGCTCAGATGCCTTCTTGTTTACTAGAAATTTCTTATATTAGTAATCCTGAAGAAGAAATCCTTCTTTCTCAGGAAACCTACAGAATGCAAATAGCCCAAGCAATTGTTGATGGAATAAAAAATTATTTTTCAAAATCTTACCAGATCAGAGAAGTGAAATATACAAATCATTTCATTGTAAGAGAAAACAGTAAAAAAACAAACAATAAAAAAAATAAGATAAATAAATTATAAGATGGACCTATTCATTAAAAACGCCTCTATTGTTAATGGCATAGGTAAAAGTATTTTCAAGGCCAATGTTGGAATAAAAGAGGATAAAATTATTTATATTGGGCAAGAAAATTTTTCTTCTAAAATAACAATAAACGCCAATGAATTAATTCTTACGCCCGGGTTTATTGATACCCATTCCCATTCAGATTTCACCATTATTGCAGACCCTCAGGCTGAAGGCAAAATTACTCAGGGAATAACTACTGAAATAAACGGTAACTGTGGATTATCAGCTTTCCCAATGCTTGAAGAAACCTTAGAAAGAAGACTTCCTGAACTTAAAGCATTAGGCTTACCAAAATGGAATAGCATTGATGAATACATCTCTTTACTTAAAAATGTCAACCCATCGATTAATTTTGCAACTTTATGTGGACACGGTAATATAAGAGGCTCAGTCATTGGATATAAAAATGTTATTGCAGACAAAGCAAAATTATCTAAAATGAGGAATCTTCTTAAAAAACAGTTTTTCTATAAAGTTAAAGGACTATCAACAGGACTTATTTATCCTCCAGGAATCTTTGCAAACACTGAAGAATTAATAGAATTTGCAAAAGTTTTACATCCTAATAAAGGTGTTTATGCAACCCATTTAAGAAGTGAAGGAGAAAGATTAATTTCAGCTTTGGAAGAAGCAATTTTGATTGGTAAAAAGGCAAAAATACCTATTCATATATCACATCTTAAAACATCGGGTAGAGAAAACTGGTGGAAAATTGATACTGTTTTGTCTCTCATAGAGTCTGCTCAAAGGGAAGGTATAAAAATTACTGCTGATAGCTACCCTTATACTGCATCTGCAACAGATCTTGATGTCTTTCTTCCCCAATGGATAATTGAAGGCAGTAGAGAAGACATTGTAAGTAGATTAAAAAGGGAATCTATAAGAAAAGAGATAGCAAAATATATCAAAACAAGAGGGAAAAATTTTTTAGATAGTCTTTTAATATCTGAAGTTGCCTTTGAAAAAGATAGAGACTTTGAAGGTAAAAAATTAGGAGATATAACAAAATTTGAAAATGCTCACAATTTTATATGTGACCTTCTGATTCGGTCAGATTTATATGTAGCGGTAATATATTTTGGTATGAGTGAGGAAAATCTTATAAAGATTTTGTCAAAACCCTATGTAGTGATTGGTACTGATAGTTCTTCAAGAAGTACAAAGGGAATTACTGCAAGAGGCAAACCTCATCCACGAGGATTTGGTAGTTTTCCAAGGTTTATAAGAAAATATGTTTTAGAAAAAGAAATATTAAGCCTTGAAGAAGCTATAAGAAAAATAACATATTTACCGGCTAAAATTTTTAAAATCCATAAAAGAGGTTTAATAAAGGAAGGTTATTATGCTGATATTGTGCTTTTTGATCCTTCAGAAATCGAAGATACCGCAACCTTTGAAAATCCCTTCGGCATCTCAAAGGGGATAAAATACGTTATCATAAATGGTAAAATTGCCGTTGAAAATGGTTTAATTACTGATATCAGAAATGGAAGAATACTTTTATGAAACTCATTGGGATTACCTGTAGTGTTGATGAAAAAAAACTTTACTTAAACAGAGATTATATACAAGTTATTGTAAAATCAGGGTTTATACCCTTTATAATCTCACCAGAAATGGTCATTTCAGAGGATACTGTTCGTCATGATTTAATAAAAAATTTAACAAAAAAAATCTCAGGATTAATAATTTCTGGTGGAGGAGATATAAACCCTCAATTTTATGGAGAACAAAATATCTCATGTAGAGAAATTGTTCCTGATGATAGAATAAAAGCTGAATTGGCTCTAATTGAGTCTTTTTTAGTCTCAAATAAGCCATTATTAGGCATTTGTTATGGAATGCAGATTATGAATATATTTTTTGGTGGAACTCTCTATCAAGATATAAATACATCAATAAATCATAAAACAGGGGAACACGAAATAGAAGTTTTTGATAGTTTTCTTTTTAAAAAGGATACTTATACAGTAAATAGCTCTCATCATCAGGCAGTAAATAAAATTGGAGAGGGTCTAAAAGTTTTTTGCAAAGCAAAAGACGACATTATAGAGGGTTTTTATCTAAAAGGGCATAAATTTTTTGTTGGTGTCCAATGGCACCCTGAAAGAGACAATGGTATAGCCTCAAAATACCTTTGGCAAATCTTTTTAAAAAAGATAAAATAAATTATGGGCCCGTCACGGAAATATAGAATCTCCCTTGAAAGAAATTTTTATATGTGGATTTTGTTATTGTTTATAGGAATACTTGGATATCTTAATTATCAGATTTTAAAATCCTTTTTTGCCTCTGCGGGATGGGCAATAGTTATTGCTTTAGTATTTCATCCTGTTTTTGATTTTACTCAAAAATTTTTAAAATATAAAGGATTGTCTGCTCTTGTAACAATTGTTCTAGTTATAATCCTCTTTCTTTTCCCCTTTGTTTTTATTTCTTATCAAATAATTTTAGAAACAGGTGAACTTATAAAGAAAATCAACATAACAGAACTTTTAAATAAGATAACAACTAATCCTATACTCTCAAAAATACTTGAAAAACTTAGTTTTGTTACAGGAGGTGATATATCAGCCCTTGAAACTCTTATCAAAAATGAATTTGGGAATTTATTGAAAGAGGGCGCACTTAAAATTGCCCATGGTTTTGGTGATGTTTTGACATTAACAATAAATCTTGTTTTGACTTTTTTTATTGCCTTTTTCTTTTTAAAGGATGGTGATAATTTCGTAAGAAAAATTTCTGAATTTTTACCCTTTGCAGATACAGACAAAGTTTCAATAATAAATCAGATTAAAAATATCATCTATACAACCTTTTACGGTGGAATTTTAATTGCCATACTTCAAGGAACAATACTTGGTATAACCTTTTATTTTCTTGAAATTCCATCAGCTACATTGTGGGGATTTGCTACAGCAGTTGCTTCTTTTATTCCTGTATTAGGTGCTTTTGCTGTATGGGGACCTGGAGCAATATATCTTTTAGTTAATGGATATATTATCAAAGGAATTGTTCTTGCTTTAGTGGGAGCATTAATTATAAGTTCCATTGACAATGTTTTGAAACCTCTCATAATAAAGGGTAGAGTTAATTTACCACTCATATTTATTTTTCTTTCTGTTCTGGGAGGTATCAAAGTTTTCGGACTAATTGGTTTTATACTTGGTCCTCTTATATTTAGTCTTTTTGTTTCATTTCTTGAGATTCTTAAAAATTTTATAGGAGGTGGGGAAAATGTTTGACAGAAAAGATTTGGAGGAGCTTGAGAAAATTAAATGGAATGATACCCTTGTAGTAAGCCTTTTTCTTAATGTTTCGCCACAGGAAAGAAAAAAGCAGGCTTATATTTCAAAATTTAAAAATCTCGTAAAATCTATAACAGAAGAAAATTATAATACTTGCAAGGAAGATATTGAAAAAATAGAATCCTTTTTACAGAGTGATAGAGAATCTTTCAAAAAATCAATTGTTATTTATAGTTGTACTAAAAAAGATTTTTGGGTTCGATATGATCTAAATGTTGAAGTTAAGGATAATTTAATTATCGATAAAACACCATTTACAAGCCCTCTTTTTGATTTACTTGATAATTATCAGAAATATGGGGTGCTTCTTGTTGACAAACGAGCTGCAAGAGTATTTCAAGTTTTCTTAGGTGATATTGAAGAGTATGGAATGGTTGAGCATGAAGATGTCCCAGGAAAACATAAAAAAGGTGGATGGTTTGCCCTTGCAGAGAAAAGATATGAAAGACACATTGACTATCATGTAAAAAACCATCTTAAAGATGTTATTGAAAGATTTGGTGATTTTCTTAAGGATAAAAACATCCGAAGACTTATTGTTGCAGGACCTGATGAGGCAATTTCTGAATTAATGAACATTATTCCTGATGAAATAAAACAAAAAATAGTAGGAAGGGCAAATATAGAAAAGTATGCCTCAAAAGAAGAAGTTTTACAAAAGGTTCTTCCAATAATTGAGGAATATGAAAAATCTAAGGAAAAAGAGACTGTTTCTGAGCTCATTATAAAAACATTAAAAAATCAAAGTGCTGTAACAGGCATTGATGATACTTTGAAATATTTAAGAGACAGAAGGGTAATGAAACTTGTTATAGCTAAGGATTATGCTGTAGAAGGTTTTATTTGTGAAAATTGCGGATTTGCAACAACTCAACATATTGAATGCTGTATGGAATGTGGCAACTGTGTAATTAAAACTGATAACTTAATAGAAAAAGCCACAGAAATGGCAATTGAGCAGTCTGCCCTTGTTGAAGTTGTAAAGGAGGAAAAAGACAGGCAACGACTTCTTCAGTATGGTGGTATTGGTGCTTTTTTAAGGTTTTAGATATTCTCTTAAATATTTGGCAGTATAGGATTTGTTAACTTTAAGGAAGTCAGGGAGGCTTCCTTCATAAATAAGGTAGCCTCCTTCATCTCCTCCCTCAGGTCCAAGGTCAATAATCCAGTCTGCATGGTAAATTACATCAAGATTGTGTTCAATTATTATGACTGTAGCGGATCTATCAATGAGCCTTCTTATAACATTGAGAAATTTTTTTACATCTTCATGATGTAATCCTACTGTTGGTTCATCAAGAATATAAAGGAAGCCTTTTAGAGAAGATTTAGTTTTTGATGTAAGTGAATTCAAAATTTCTGCACAGATTTTTAATCTTTGAGCTTCTCCTCCTGATAGGGTCGTTGCAGGTTGTCCTAATCTAAGATACCCAAGTCCAAGTTCCCTTATAATATCTATTTTTTCTCTTAGTAAGTTTTCTTCCTCAAAGAAATCATAGGCTTCGTCAAAACTCATAGATAAAACTTCATGGATATTTTTATCTCTATATTTGATCTCTAATACTTCTTTTTTAAATCTTTTACCTTCACATTCATCACAGGGTAAAAATAAATCTTCAAAAAAATACATTTCTACTCTTACAAATCCTTCGCCTTTACATACAGGACATTGTCCTAAGGGACTATTTAAAGAGAAATGTCCTGAAGAAAATTTCCTTTGTTTCGCCTCCTTTTGGGATGCAAATACTTCTCTAATTTTGTTGTAAATCCCCAGGTAGGTAACAGGAATTGATTTAGGAGTTCTTCCAATTGGAGATTGATCGATAAGTTTCACTGTTTTTATGCTTTGTATTCCTTCAATGTTTTCAAAATATAGAGGTTCTTGAGTATCAAGACCGAGTTTTTTTGAAAGTCCTCTATATAGTGTATCAACTATTAATGAGCTTTTCCCTGAGCCAGAGACTCCTGTAACTACAGTAAGAGCATTTAAAGGAAAGGAGACAGTTATATTTTTAAGATTATGTCCCTTTGCTCCTTTAAGGGTTATAAAATTGTATTTTTTTTGAATTTCTTTGTTAAGACATAGTTTTTTATGAAAATTTATATATTCCTTTGATTTAATATAATTTGCAGTAGGTGAGATTGTATTCAAAAAATTTTCAATTGTTCCTGAGTATATTACTCTTCCACCTTCTCTTCCACCTCCAGGACCTAACTCAACAATCCAGTCTGCTTGAGATATAACATCTCTATCATGTTCGACAACTACAACTGTATTGCCATAATTGGTAATTTCTTTTAAAACTTTAATAATTTTATCTGTATCTCGAGGATGTAATCCCACTGTTGGTTCATCTAAAACATAAAGGGTTGAGGTAAGTCTGTTGGCAAGTTGATTTGAAATATTTAATCTTTGATATTCACCGCCAGAGAGAGTTTTAATTTGTCTGTCAAGGGTTAAATAACTTAGTCCAACTGTTTCTAAAAAATTAAGTTTTTGTAATATCTGTTCTATTGCTTCTTGAACCACTTTATTTTCTTCAGAGGATAAATCTAAAGATTGAATCCACTGTTTTAACTGTTTTACTGTCATAAAGTTTAGATCTCCTATATCTTTTCCATTTAATTTGTAAGTTAGAGAAGTCCCTTTAAGTCTTTTGCCTTTACAAAGGGGGCATAAAAAGGGCTTTCTTATTTTTGATAGAAAGACCCTTACATGAATTTTGTATCTTTTTCTTTCAAGTTCCTCAAAAAAATCTTTTATTCCATAAAAATACTGGTTTCCTGAAAAAATTAATTCTTTATGTTCTTTTGGTAATGATTTATAAGGAGAATAAATATTTATTCCTGAAAGAATGGCTCCTTTAATTAATTGTTTTTTCCACCATCTAAGTGCGGGTTTTTCAAATATCTCAATAGCTCCTTCATTGATAGATAACTCTTTATCGGGAATTATTAAATTTTCATCATAAGTGAGAATGTAACCAAAACCTTTGCACTCAGGACATGCTCCCTGGGGATGATTAAAAGAAAATGTAGCAGGATTTGGTTCTTCAAATTTTGTATTACAATTTGGACATTTAAGCTCCTTCGGAAAGTTTATTAAAATATTATCATCAACAATATAAACTTTTACATCCCCCATTTTGAAAGCTATTTCAAGGGAATCAACGAGTCTTGATTTATCATTAATTTTTAATCGGTCAGTAATAATTAAGAAAGACTCTATAGTTTCAGTTTGCTTAATGTAATCTTGTAAATCCTTTACATAGTGATTGTTATCTTCAATTACAAAAAGTCTTGTAAATCCCTTTGAAATAAGTTTTTCTGGATTTTCCTTTGTTTCAAACATTATGAATACTCTTTTACCATAGTATTTATTTAAAAGTTCCACTGAAACTGCAGAGGGATTCCATTTTTTTATTTCGACTTGACAATTTAGACAAAAGAGTTTTGATATCTTTGAAAAAATTATTCTCAGATAATCATAAATTTCCGTATGTGTTCCCACTGTTGCCCGAGAACCTTTTACAGGATTTCTCTGTTCAAGGGCAATTGAGGGTTTGAGATTATCAATTAGGTCTACATCAGGTCTTGGAAGTTTTTCTATAAAAACCCTTGCATAACTTGACATACACTCTATAAATCTCCATTGTCCCTCTGCATAAATTGTGTCAAAGGCAAGGGAAGACTTTCCAGAACCAGAGATACCTGTTATAACAGTTAGCCTATTATGGGGAATTAATAAATCAATATTTTGTAAATTATTCTGTCTTGCTCCCTTAATTATTAGATATTCCTCTTCTATGTTATTGGTATTTTCTATGGAAATGACCATTCTATATTGTAACCTTATGTTAAAATACATAATCAATCCTGTATAAGGAGGAGGTTATTATGAATACAGCCAAATTAATATGTATACTGGTTTTAGTAATTCTTCTCGGAATAGTTTTCATTCAAAATCTTGAGCCAATAAAAATTCATTTTCTTTTCATCACTATAGAGATGCCACATATTCTTTTGTTACTATTTACTGCAGCAGGAGGATTCGCTCTTGGCTTGCTCACTGCTTTGTTAAACAGATCCAGTAAGGACAAAAAGAATCGATAAAAATTATTTCAAATCCGATAACGCCAGCCCGAATGATTTTCATCTAATATGGGACAGTAATTTCATAAAGGTCCACTCCAAACCAAGGGCAAAGCATAAAATCCTGCACTAACCTTTAGCCACTGTTTGTTAAGGAAATCAACTGTTTCAGAATCAAAATCTATACCAAGTGGCAAGAACAACAGATTCAATAGTAAATATCCGTACTTCATGAATAATTCTATGACGGACATAAAAGCAGTAAATATCAGAGAATATAGGATGAACCTATCATTCCGAACATTTTGATTCTACCAAGGGCACTGAAAAAGAGAGGGAAAAAATTCATAAAGATGGGTATTAAATTAAAAGATAACTCTACTTAAACAGATTGCATGGGAAGCAATACCTTCTTGTCTTCCAATGAATCCCATACCTTCATTAGTTTTTGCTTTTATGTTTATTGTCAATCCTAAGGATTTAAGTTTTTCTGTCATTGCTGGAATGAATGGAGCCATTTTTGGCTTTTCTGCAAAAATTGTGCAATCAATCCATACTGGCTTTATTTGATTGGATTTCGCTATTTTTAAAGTTTCCTCAAGTAAAAGAATGCTTGAAATATTTTTATATTTTGGGTCTGTGTCTGGAAAATGTTTTCCTATATCACCTAATCCTGCTGAACCTAAAATTGCATCAATTATTGCATGGATTAAAACATCACCATCTGAATGTCCATAAAGACCTTTTTGATAAGGGATTTCAACTCCTCCTATTATTAGTTTTCTTCCTTCAACAAGTCTGTGACTATCATAGCCTATTCCAATTCTTATTGAATTAAAAAAACTATTCATTTTTTCTTGATGGCTTTTAAAAAACAACTGAATTTTTTTAAAATCATCCTTTGTTGTAATTTTAATGTTACTTTCTTCTCCTTGCACTGCTATTATTGTTCCTCCATATCTTTCAATTAGAGAAGCATCATCTGTTCCATAAAAACCTTCTTCATAGGCTTTTTTATAGACTTCCATGATTCTTTCAAACCAAAATATCTGAGGGGTCTGAACCGCCTTTAAAATATCTCTGTTGAGAGTCCCACCAATAACATTTCTTCTTTTAATCCACTTAATGGTATCATTTATAGAAATTACAGGGATAACGCCATCGATATGAGAATTAATCGCATTCAATAATCTTATTACCAATTCTTTACTTAATAAAGGTCTTGCTGCATCATGGATTAATACAATATTAGTATCCTCAGGTAAAGATTTCAATGCATTATATACAGAGTCTTGTCTTTCTAAACCACCTTCAACAATTCCTTCAACTTTTTTAAAATTAAATTTATTTAGATAGTAATTAACTTTTTCAATCATCTCTTTTCTTGTAACAATCCATAAATAATCAACTTCTTCTAATTTTTCAAAAATTTCAGCAGACCAAATAAAAAGAGGTTTTCCCTCTAACTCTATGAAAACCTTATCTGGTGAACCAAATCTTCTGCCTATTCCAGCTGAAAGGATTATGGCTCTAATCTTAGATAACTTTTTATTCATCCTCTGATTCGTCTTTATTAGTAAAATCTAATTTCGGTTTACCAAATATCATTCTGCCTGTTGAAGTCTGAAGTACACTGTGAATTACTACATCAATTGTCTTACCAATATAATTTCTTCCACCCTCAACTACTACCATTGTCCCGTCATCAAGATAAGCAACTCCTTGATCATGCTCCTTACCCTCTTTGACTATAAATAGACTTAAGGCTTCCCCTGGTAGCACAGGAGGTCTCATAGCCTGAGCTAATTCATTTAAATTCAAAACAGGAACTCCTCTAAGTTGAGCAATTTTTATTAGGTTTAAATCATTTGTAATAATTGTTCCCTTTATGCCTCGAGTAAACTCAATAAGCTTTATATCAACTTCTTTTATTTCTGGAATATCTTTTTCAATTATCTCTAATTTTAATTTGTCTGAACTTTGAATTCTTTGAAGTATATCCAGTGCTCGCTTACCCTTTGCTCTTCTTAAAGGATCAGGAGAATCAGCAATATACTGAATTTCTCGTAGTATAAATCTTGGTATTAAAATTGTTCCTTTTATAAATCCAAGTTCTACAAGGTCTGCTATTCTTCCATCAATTAATACATTTGTATCTAAAATTTTCGGCTCCTCCCAAAGAGATTCTTTTTTTATGAAAAGCAAAAGGTCTGAAATTTTTATTCTACTTCCACTTTGTAAACCAAAAATGGCACCACCATATCCAAAACTAATCATTACTATGAAGGCGATAAATTTCAGCTCCGATGACAGAATTAATAAAGGTAAACTCAAAAGAAAGCCCGTGAAAATACCTAAAAAAAGACCTATCAGGGTAAATAAAATTTGCGAGTTATTTAATTTTTTGAGTTTAAAGTATACAAAAAAACTTAATATAAGAGCACCTAAGAATATTATAGAGCCCTTTACAAAAGGTTGAAAATCAGTAACATATTTTTCTTCTACATATATACCAAAAACAAGACTTATTATAAAAAGTAATATTAAAAGATTCATGATGTTGAAAGTATTGTATAAAATTTTTTACCGCCTCTGTTTATGAGAACCAAAATATCACCTTTTGAAATTTTCTGCATAACCCTTTGAAAATCAGAAGAATTTACAATTCTCTGTCTTTCTATTTCCATTATAAGATCTCCCTTTCGAAATCCTGAATTTTCAGCAGGTGAGCCTGGTTCAATCCTGTAAACCACTACTCCTCTGTCCTCAGGCTCAACTCCAATCTGTTTTGCCATTGATGGGTCAAGGTCAATTACTGAAAGACCCTTGAAGGGATTTTCTGATTCTGTATAATTTTTTCGATAGATTTTTGATTCAATAAACTGATCTGAAGGAAGTTGTTCAATTGTAATAGGTATAATGTAGACTCTACCATCCCTCGAAATTTTTAAATTTGCTATAGTACCTATTTTACTCTGTGCAACAAGATTCCGCAAGATAGCACTCTCTGTAATTTTTTTTCCGTCAAATTCAAGTATTATATCACCTCTTTTTAAACCTGCTTTATAGGCAGGGCTTTGTTTAGTTACATCTGTGATTATGATTCCGTAAGGTTCTTTATGGTTAAACTTTTCTGCAAGTTCTGCTGTTAAGTCCTGAACCATAACTCCAATCCATCCTCTAACTACTTTCCCATCCTTTATGAGACTGTCTTTTATAATCCGCGCCATATTGCTTGGCACTGCAAAACCAATTCCCTGATATCCTCCTGTTCGGGAAAATATAGCGGTATTGATTCCAATAATTTCTCCTTTGATATTAACAAGAGGTCCACCAGAGTTTCCCGGATTTATTGCCGCATCTGTTTGAATAAAATCTTCATAATCAGCTATTCCAACATCTGCTCTTCCTGTTGCACTTATTATTCCCATTGTAACAGTATGAGTTAAACCATAAGGATTCCCAATAGCAAGGACAAAATCTCCCACTTGAAGCTTATCTGAATCTCCCCATGAAGCAATTGGTAAATCCTTTGCATCTATTTTAATTACTGCAAGGTCGGTTTTAGGATCAACACCAACGATTTTTGCTTTGAAAGTTCTTCTATCATATAATGTTACTTTAATATCCTCTGCCTGTTCAATAACATGATAATTTGTAAGAATGTATCCATCAGATGAAACCACAACACCAGAACCCATACTCATTTCTTTCCATTTTTTACCCTGTGAATTACCATAGGGAGGTAGAGATTCAAATAAATCTTCAAGAGTTGGAGGAACCTGTAATGTTCTCATCGTTGAAATATTAGCAACAGAGGGAGATACAGCCTTTACTATTTCAGAAAAACTTTTAACTGGTTCTGTAAAGTCTCTATAAATAGGAATTGACTGTTTAGGAGTTTTAACAAAATTAAAAATTATAATCCCTGAGATAATACCCAAAACAAAAAATAAAATAAAAAATGTAATCTTTTTCTTTGTCACTTCTATCCTCTTTTAACTAACTTTCTAACCTCACCAACTCTCAAGGTTATTTTATTTGAATCAAGATATTCAAGATATAAAATAGCATATCTTCTTGTAGTATTAAGCATAGTTCTGAACTCTGAAACAGTTATCTCTGTTTTTTTTGAAAAAAAATCTTTTAAAAGATTTAGCATTTTTTCATAGTTTTCCTTTGTAAGATATAGGCTATCATTTATTCTAACTATCTTGCCTTTTTTAGCAATTATTTTCAATAGGTCATCCAATCTGGTTTCCTTAATGTTAAGAATACTTGAAAGCTCATCTTTGAAAGGTGGCTGAAACTCTCTAAGGGTCAACTCTTTTAGTATTCTTTCTTCTATAACTGGGTCAATATCCTGTTTAGTTTGAGATTTTAATTTTACTAAACTCCCCTCAATAAGAATTTCATCAATCTTTGGCAGTAGCATTAAAATCTCAGGGAATCTCTCAAGAGAGAGTTTATTCTTTAACTCTTCCTTAGGTAAGCCTTCTTTAAAGGGATTATTGGCATGAAAATCTTTAAGTAAATTTAGAAGAATCTGTTTAAAATTTTCAAAAATGTCTATATGAAAAAGTCTATTTTCAACTTTTATAACTTTCTTCTTCCCTAAAAGTTTTTCAACAGCAGTGTGAATCTGACTGATATCAGTATTTATCCATCCTTCGATTTCTTCCACTGACATGCCTTTCATCCCCTTTCTTTTAATCTTAACTTCAAGACATTCAGAAAGGTCACCACTGTAAAGAATATGGAGATGTTCAGGTTCTATATCCTTCTTTTTTATTGGTGGTTGAGGGTCAAGAACTACACCTCCCCCTAAAGTCTCAAGAGGAGAAAAACGTCTTATAACAAATCTATCTTTAGCCATGGCAATTATAGGGTCTTTTAATTTTATATGAGCAAAAGCTTCCTGCCCAGGTAAAACTTCATTTTTATCAATTAGTTTAACCTTACCTACTGTCTCAGAGGTAGTTAAATAAAAATGGATGGGTGCATTATTTTTTAGCGTTGTAGCATCTTTAAGAAGTTTTATTCTTGCCTCAATAAAATATGTAGGCTTTAGTTTATTCGGAATTGTGACAATATCACCTCTTTTTAAGTCTTCCTTTGATAGTCCTTGCAGATTTATACCGACCCTTTGTCCAGCAAAGGCTTCTTTAATTGATTGTCCATGACTTTGAAGTCCTCTTACCTTTGAATTAACTCCTGTTGGAAGAACCTCAACAGGAGTATCCACAGAGATACTCCCGCTTAAAACCGTTCCTGTTACAACAGTTCCAAAACCTTTAAGGGTGAATACCCTATCAATAGGCATTCTAAATAAACCACCAGATGATTTTTCTTGAATTTTATCTGCAATTTCTCTTATTTTTTCTTTTAATAACTCAATATTATATCCTGTTTTTGCTGAAACGGGAATTATTTCTGCATTCTCAAGAAATGTATCCTTTACAGCTTCCTTTACATCTTCTTTTGCAAGTTCTAAAGTTTCTTCATCAATCAAATCTACTTTATTTAAAACAATAATTCCTGCTTTTATTTTGAGAAGATCACATATTGCAAGATGTTCCTTTGTCTGAGGCATCACTCCTTCATCAGCAGCAACAACAAGCATAACCATATCAATTCCACCTACACCTGCAAGCATGTTTCTTATTAATCTTTCATGTCCTGGAACATCAATAATTCCAACGATAAGGTCAGGATAAAAAATATTTGCAAACCCGAGGTCTATTGTAATTCCTCTTTCCTTTTCTTCTTTAAGTCTATCTGGGTCTATACCTGTGAGGGCTTTTACAACAGAACTTTTTCCGTGATCAATGTGACCGGCAGTTCCTAAAATAACTTTTTTCATCGAATTTGCTGAACAAAATTACTTAAAAGTTTTAGACCCATCTTCTGAGATTTTTCAGGATGAAACTGGGTGGCGAAAATATTTTCATATTGTATTATTGATGTAAATTCAATGCCGTAATCAGTAACACCCGCTATAACCTTCGGTTCATCCGGTATTACATAATAGGAATGAACAAAATAAAAATATGAGTTATCTAAAAGGGGATCTAAAATTTTATTTTTTTTCTTTATTCTAACCATATTCCATCCCATGTGAGGTATTTTATATTCCTTTGGTAAATTGAATCTCACAACCCTGCCTTTTAGTAAATCCATACCTTTACATATCCCAAATTCTTCAGATTCAGTAAAAAGAATTTGCATTCCAAGACATATTCCAAAATAGGGCTTACCTTTTAGTATTTCATCTTTGATAACAGAAAGCAGTTCAAGTTGTGAAAGATTTGTCATACAATCTTTAAAAGCTCCTACGCCTGGAAGTACTATTGCTTTTGCTTTTTGAATATCTTCAGCATTCTGAGTAATTAAAACCTGAGCACCGACTGTTTCAAGGGCTTTACATACACTTCTAATATTTCCCATTCCATAGTCAATTAAAGCTATCATGGCTTAATTCTACCATAAAATAAACATTTTTTTTAAATTCTCAATATCTCTGTAAGGTTTAAAACGACTTTCTTCAAAGCTTTGTATATTGATGTTGCCAAAATTGTCTTCTTTAATCTGAATGGCACCTTCAATATCTGTTCTGTAAATTCTGCATATTTTACTTAAATACTCAATAACTTCCCTGTGGGGATGTCCATAGGGATTACTCTTTCCTGCGCTGATTATGCAAATATCAGGCATAACTGATTTGTAAAAATCTTCATAAAAGGAATGCTTACTGCCATGATGGGGGATTTTCACTAAATCTGTTTTTAAATATTCAAGTGGAAGATTCTCTATAGCAGATTTCCCAGCATCTGATAAAAAAAGATATTCTCTCTTGAAACACTTAAATTTGAAAATTAAACTTAATTCATTACTATCTTTTGTTAGTGAACTGACATAAAATCCCCTATATGGATGAAGCACAGTAAACTCGCAATTGCCAACCTTTAAAACATCACCCCTTTCAAGATGTCTTAAATTCAAAGGTGCTTTTATATTGTAGATTGTATGTCCATTATCCCATATTTCATTTACATTAAATCTATTTAAAATTCTCAAAAATCCTCCTGCATGATCTCTTTGTTCATGACTAATGATTAAAGCAACTAAATCTTTATATCCCTTAGCTTTTAAAAACTGTTCAGATTCAAATCCTGTTTTGCCAGTATCAACAATAAAGACACCCGATGGAGTTTCAATGATCGAAGAGTCTGCCTGACCAACATCAAGAAAAGTTATTTTAAGAAAATTTTGTTCTTCTTTTATTTTGAGATAACCTATTAACAGAGCAAAAAAAATTAACAAAAATGAAAAAGATAACAAAATCCTTCTCTTCCATCTCTTAGCCATGTAAAAGCTTAAGACCATTATAAATAAAGAAAAATAAGACAAAAAAACTGTAAATAGCGGAAAAGCAGGTACATCGAATGCGGAATATTTAAATGAGGCAAGCAGATGCATCACATAAAATGAAAATTTAGCAATATATTCAATAAGTTCTGGGAAGGGATAAAAGCCTGTTATAAGAAATAGAATAATAAAAATTAAATTCAAAGGAAAAAGAATCATCCCTATAAGTAATCCTGCTGAAATGTTTGCAAAGGGACTGATTAAAGATAAATAGTGAAATTTATAGGCTATAATTGGTGCTGTGAATAATACCGCTGAAATACTAACAAGAAGACTTAAAAAAATATAAGAAACAAGCCTATTACTAATTTTATCTTTGAACTCCTTGAAAATGTCAGTTGCAAATCCTATCCCTGCTGTAGCAAGGAAGCTAAGCTGAAAGGAAATATCAAAGATAGCATCTGGTTCAATAATTAGGATTATAAGACATGCGATGCTGACAGTAATAAACCATAATGATTTTCTTTCTGTAAGAACTCCTATCATAAAAAATGTAGCCATAATAAATGCCCTTGAGGAAGGATAGTTTGGCTCAACTAAAAAGAAATATCCTATTACAATTGGAAAACACAAAATAATAGCTAATTGAGAAGGTTTCATATATTGGGTAAGATAAACTAAAGCCCGATATGGTAGATTCTTAAGAAAAAATCTAAAAATTAGAAAAAAGAAAGTAAAAATAAGACTAAAATGTGCTCCTGAGATACTTAAAAGATGAATAAGCCCTGTTTTCTGAAAATCCTCTCTAATTTGATTTGATATTTCATGGCGATATCCAACTGTCATAGCAATCAAAACATTTGCAGTATCACCGCTAAGTTTTTCTTTTAACTCTTTATTAATCTTATTTCTGAGACTATCAAAAAATGTAAATTTTAAATGACCCTTTTCTTCTATTTTTTGGGGAAAACAAAAAGGATTTTTACTAATCATTGAAAAAGGATTTTTATGTTCTTCAATCCTTTTACATTCAACTTCATAAACTTTTTGTTCCCTTAAAGGTTTTTCAAAGTAAATTTTTATTGTTTTTCCTTCAGTTGTTTTAAACCAGTAAAAATTGTTGCTTTGAGCGATTATGTAACCTTCGAAAATTATAGTTTTATTGTTTTCATCTGATAAAGTCTTACTTTGATGCATATTTACATAAAAAATACTCGTTAATGCAAGAATAAGACAGACAATACTTGATAAATATTTATTCTTTAAAAAGAGATACAAGGAAGGAGTGAGGGCAAAAAGAATTGAAAAGACAGGGAAATAGATGAAAAATGAACCTGAAAAAATACCAGATAAAAGGGCAAATAAATATGGCATTACATGGCAAGCAACTTTTTTGTTATATTCTCAAGTTCTTCAGAAATTTTTAATACTTTTTCTGAATCTTCTTCTTCTACCATTATTCTTATCTTCGGTTCTGTTCCAGAGGGTCTTATCACTATTCTTCCTTTCATTTGTTTTTCAAGTTTTTTTGCAATCTCTTTTATACTTTCAACTACATCATTTATTTTGTCCTTTGGGAAAGAATCTGGAATTTTGATGTTTCTTAGAACTTGAGGATATCGGGGAATATTTTTTATAAGTTCACTCAAATTTTTTTCTTTTCTTTTCATTATATATGCTATCTGAACTGCTGTAATAGGACCATCACCTGTATTTGTATAGTCAAGACAAACTATGTGTCCTGACTGTTCTCCTCCAAGAGTGTATCCACCTTTGAGCATTTCTTCAACAACATATTTATCTCCAACCTTTGTTCTTATTATTTTTATTCCACAGTTTTTTAAATAGTTTTCAACTCCCATGTTTGTCATTATTGTTGTAACAACAGTATTTTTTTTCAATCTCTTATGTTCTTTAAGTTCCTTTGCCCATACTGTAATAATAAAATCACCATCTATTATTTGTCCCCTTTCATCTACAAAGATAGTTCTGTCAGCATCTCCGTCATGGGCAATACCAAGATGAGCTCCAAATTCAACAACTTTTTTTGCTAATGATTGAGGATAAAGAGCACCACATTCTTTGTTAATATTGAGTCCATCGGGTTTGTCATTAATTGTTATAACTTCTGCGCCTAATTCATGGAAAAGGGTGGGAGTAATTTTATAGGCTGCTCCATTAGCAGGATCAATTACAACCCTCAATCCTTCAAGATTTGAATCCTTTGGTAAAGTTGACTTCACAAACTCTATATATCTACCCTGAGCATCCTCAATTCTGTATGCCTTACCTAAAAAATGGGCAGAAGGTCTATTTTCTGGAAAATTAGATTTATTAATTAAAATCTCGATATTTCTTTCAATTTCTTCAGAAAGTTTAAAACCATTGTTTGAAAATATTTTTATTCCGTTATCATAAAAAGGATTATGGGATGCTGATATTACTACTCCTGCATCAACACGCATGCTTTTTACAAGAAAAGCAACTGCTGGAGTTGGAATAGGTCCTACAAGATATACATCTCCACCCATTGAAGTTATACCAGCAGTCAAAGCTGATTCTATAGCATAACCAGATATTCTTGTATCCTTTCCTATTAAAATTTTTGGTTTATGGGAAAGTCTTTCTTTTAAGAGAAAACATAATGCCATTCCGACTTTTAAACATATTTCTGGTAACATAGGATAAAGGTTTATTGTTCCTCTTATTCCATCTGTTCCAAAAAGTAAATTTTGACTCTCCTTCATAGATGAATTAGCTATAAATTCCACTAATTCCTCCTCCTTACCTCAATTTTTACATTAATTATATCTTTATCACTTCTAAAAATCTTGCCTTCAGGGTCTATTTTAGTTTGAATGGATATATTTTCTTTAATTCCTTCAATATCAATTGGTTCTGTTTTAATAATTTGGATTCTGTCAAGCTCCTTTTTGGCTCCTTCAATATTTATTTGTGATGGCTCTAACTCAACTGAACGAATGATAAATCCTTTTTCGGGATTTCCAACAATTACTGCTTTAACAGGAACCATTTTCTGAGATTTTTTATCTAAGTGAACTTTAACTATTGAAGGTTCAATCCTAAGAATTTCAACTCCTCTTGGAATCTTTATAGATGATTTAGTGATTGGTATTGAATTTTCTCCAAGCTTTGCATTAGATAAGTCAATAATTACTCTTATGTTATTTTGTGCAATCTCTCTAATTATTCTTTCTCGCGCAGAAATTGATATGTTTATTTTTTTTACATTCTGTTTCAAAATTTCCATTCCCGCTGGAACTCCTTTAAACTCAATGGGAATCTCCACATAGGTCTCTGTCTGACCTTTAAAGGTTACAAAAAACCAAAGAAAAACAGCTAATGCAATAGAAATTAATTTAAATGTAAGATTTTCTGCTATAAGATTTTTAAAAAATTTTTTCATCTTTTTTGCCTCTCTGTTGTAAAGAGATTTGTAAGGGACTGTCTTAATTTTCCTATGTCAAGATTTATCTCAAGTTGACCATTAACTGCCAAAGAAATTGCTCCTGTCTCTTCTGATACAATTACAGCAACAGCATCGGTTTCCTCTGTAATACCTAATGCAGCTCTATGTCTTGTGCCATAGGTTTTTTTTAAATCTGCTCCAAGCTTTATGGGAAGAAAACAGCCTGCAGCTAAAATTTTATTTCCCTTAATTATTACAGCACCATCATGAATAGGGCTTGTGGGATGAAATATGCTTATTAAAAGTTCCTTTGTAACTTTTGCATCAAGGGGTACACCAATTTCAATGTATTCACCAAGGCTTACATCTCTCTCAAAAACAATTAAAGCACCTATTTTTTTGTTAGCAAGTGACTGTGCAGCTTTGACTATTTCTTCAATAGTTTTCATCTCTCCAGCAGAACTAAACCTATGGAAAAGAGGAGTTTCCCCCATCTGAGCAAGAGCCTTTCTAATTTCAGGTTGAAAAAGAATTATTAAAACAATAATAATCTGTGTCCAGAAACTCTGGATAAGCCAGTCAAGGGTGTATAATTCAAGAAATCTTGAAAAAAGAGATAAAGCAAGTAATACACCTACACCAATGAGCATTCTTGCAGCACGGGTGCCTTTAACGAGAATAAAAATTTTGTAAATAATAAAAGAAACAACCGCAATATCTATTAAATCCTGCCATCTCAGTTGACTGAAAAATTTTTCCATTCTATGAAATTGCCTCTTTATTTATCTTTATGGGAATATTCTCTTTAACTGATTTTAAAAAGGCTTTAATAAAAACTTCATCAGATATTTCATTTTTACCCTTAGCAGAAGCAATTAACTGAAGAGTTTTACCTATTGTTATTTCTCTTTTAAGATAGGCTTCATATTGAGCAGGCGTCATTCTATTCAATTTTAAGATTTGAAAATATATATCTTTTTGAAAAACACCATTTCGCATAAATCTTGGATCATTTATTATTGCATTTTGAACTTCTTTGTCAGTTGCTTCTATGTCATATTTTTTTGCAATCCACAAAAGAACTTCTTCATTAATTAAATCCTCTAAAACTCTCTCCTTTAAATCCTTATCCATTTCTGAAGCTTTCTCTCCAAATACTTCACGATAAGCTCTTCTTAGTTCTTCATAATTTCTCCAAAATTTTTCAGCATAAATCTTCTGTCCATCAACTTCTGCTACATATTCTATTTTAGGTTTGTCAACAGTTCCAACTCCCCAAAATACAAAAGTAATTATCACTAAAAAAAATAGAAAATAGAAATATTTAGCCTTTTCCCTAAGTGTTTTTAGCACATTATCCTCCTACGAAAAATTTTTATCATATTTACTTTAAAAGAATTTTTAGGTATAAGGCAAGCTATGATATAATAAAAATGCTTAAATTACTCTCTTAAAGAGGTGATAGAATGCCTATATATGAATATTTATGCAAAAAGTGTGGAGAAAATTTTGAAGTCCTCCTTTTTGGCAACAAAACAGTAACCTGTCCAAAGTGTAACTCCCATGAAATATTTAAAAAAATGTCTTCTTTTTCAATGAAAGGGGTTCAAAAGGGTAATTCTGCCTGTACATCCTGTAAATCTTCGTCATGTAGTTCTTGTAAATGAATTTTTTGCTCCAAAATTTTAATAAATCCTATGAAAAATAAAAGAGGTAAGGCATGTCAAATATTCTGAAAGTCAATATTGAAGAGGAAATGAAGGTTAGTTACCTTGATTACGCCATGAGCGTAATCATAGGTAGAGCACTTCCAGATATAAGAGATGGACTTAAACCAGTACAAAGAAGAATTCTATATGCCATGTTTAGAGAAGGACTTCTTGCTGGTAAAAAGTATTCAAAATGCGCTGGTGTTGTTGGTGAAGTTTTAAAGAAATATCATCCCCATGGAGACCAAGCTGTTTATGATGCTTTAGTAAGACTGGCTCAGGATTTCAATATGCGTTATCCTCTTATTGATGGACAGGGTAATTTTGGTTCTATTGATGGTGATCCTCCAGCAGCATATCGTTATACTGAAGCAAGGCTTACAAAAATAGCTGAAGAACTTCTTCAGGACATAGATAAGGAAACAGTTCCTTTTGTTCCTAATTTTGACGGAACAACTGAAGAACCCCTTGTTTTACCGACAAGAATTCCTAATCTTTTAATAAACGGTTCCTCAGGAATAGCTGTTGGAATGGCAACAAATATTCCACCTCATAATCTTAACGAAATTGTAAATGCCCTGATTAATCTTCTTGAAAAACCTGAGATTTCAATTGAAGAACTCACAAATATTGTCAAAGGACCTGATTTCCCAACGGGTGGAACAATTTATGGTATTGATGGTATAAAGGACCTCTACTTAACAGGTAGAGGACTTATAAAAGTCCGAGCTAAGGCAAAGGTAGAAAAAGAAGCAAAGGGTAAAAAAGCAAAAGAGCCATATCTTTTTGAGACAGATTCAGAAGGTAAGTCTTTTAAAGAAAGAATTGTAATAACAGAAATTCCTTATCAGGTTAACAAAGCAAGATTAATAGAGAAAATTGCTGAACTTGTAAGGGAAAAGAAGATCGAAGGAATCACTGAAATAAGAGATGAATCAAACAGAGAAGGCATAAGAGTAGTTCTTGAACTTAAAAAAGGTGAAATGCCCGAAGTTATCCTTAATAATCTTTATAAACATACTCAAATGGAAACTACTTTTGGAGCAATAATGCTTGCAATTGTTGATGGACAACCAAGAATACTAAACCTTAAAGAAACCTTATGGGAGTTTCTTAAACACAGAAAAGATGTTGTCCTAAAAAGAACAGCCTTTGATTTAAAAAAGGCTGAACATCAGGCACACATATTACTTGGACTTAAAATCGCCGTTGAAAATCTTGATGAAGTAATTTCAATTATCAGAAAATCTCAAAATCCAGAAGAAGCAAAAACACGACTTATGAATAGATTTCCTTTAACAGAGATTCAAGCACAGGCAATACTTGATATGAGACTACAGAGACTTACAGGACTTGAAAGAGAAAAAATAATTCATGATTATGAAGAAATGCTCAAAGAAATTGAAAGACTAAAAGCAATCCTTGAAAGTGAAGAACTTGTTAAAAATATTATTAAAGAGGAGTTGATTGAGATAAAACAAAAATATGGAGATGAAAGAAGAACTCAAATAGTTACTGAAACAAAAGAAATAAGAATAGAAGACCTTATTACTGAAGAAGACATGGTAATTACCCTTACCAATCTTGGTTATATTAAGAGAACGTCTCTTTCCGATTATCGCAGTCAGAAAAGGGGTGGTAAGGGGCTTACTCCTATGGAAACTGTTTCAGAAGATTATCTTACCGATGTTTTAGTTGGTTCAACTCACGATCATATTCTATTTTTCAGCAATTTTGGGAGAGTTTACTGCCTTAAAATTTACCAAATACCAGAGGCAGGAAGGCTCTCTCGTGGAAAGGCAATTGTAAATCTACTACCATTAAATGAAGGGGAAAAGATTACTACCGCTTTGGTATGTAAAGATCTTGAAGAAGGTTTTCTTACAATGTTTACAAAAAAAGGATTTGTAAAGAAAACATCCCTTGAAGAGTTTAAAAATATCCGAAGTAAAGGAGTTATTGCAATAGATATTGATGAAGGAGATGAATTGATATCAGTAGTAAAAACCAATGGGAAAAACCATCTTATAATTGCAACTAAAAAAGGAATGTCAATAAGATTTGATGAATCTAATGTAAGAGCTATGGGAAGAACAGCCAGAGGAGTTATTGGAATAAGATTTTCCGAATCAGGTGATGAAGTAGTCTCTGCAGATGTTGTATCTGAAGGCTCCTATGTTCTTACAATTACAGAAAAAGGAATTGGAAAGAAAACACCGATTGAAGAGTATCGACTTCAACATAGAGGAGGAACAGGAGTAAAAAACATTAAGCTTTCCCCAAAAACAGGTAATGTTGTAGCATCTTTACAGGTTAAAGATGATGATGAAATTATTATATGTAGTAGTAGCAAAATGATTAGACTTAAAGTTTCTCAAATTCGTCCACAGGGAAGAGCTACAACAGGTGTTAGATTAATTGACCTCACTCAAGATGATAAAGTAGTAAGTGTTGGTAGAATTTTAGAAGGAGAGGAAAATGTCAATTTATAATCTTGAATATTTTTTCAACCCAAGAAGAATTGCGGTAATAGGAGCCGATGACAAGCCAGGAAGCATTGGCTATACTGTTTTTAGAAATCTTATTGGTGAAGGATACAGGGGGATTGTTTATCCTGTTAATCCAAGGACAGATTCTGTTCAAGGAGTTGAAGCATACAAAAACTTAAGTGATATTTCAAAAGAGATTGACCTTGTTGTCTTAGCAGAAGAATGTGGTTCAGATGTTTTGACTGTTTTAGAAGAATGTGGGCAGAAGGCAGTAAAGGGAGTTATCCTGCTTTGTCCTGACTTTAGAACAAAGGTCAGAGAAGCAATTCACCTTGAAGAAGAAATAGAGAAAATTCATAGAAAATACGGCTTCAGGCTCTTAGGTCCGAATACTCTTGGATTTATCAGACCAGGAATTAATTTGAATGTAAGCCTTTTTAGAAGAAGACTTAATAAAGGTAATATTGCATTAATAGCCCAGAGTGCTACTCTTTCTGTTGCCCTTTTAGATAGAGCCTCTGATAAAAATATCGGATTCAGTTATTTTGTCTCTCTTGGTTCAGACATAGATATAGATTTCGCTGATCTTATAGATTTTTTTGGTGTTGATCCCTCTACAAGAGCAATTGTCATATACATGCAATCTATTAAAAATGGAAGAAAATTTATGACATCTGCTCGTTCCTTTGCTTTTTCAAAACCTATAGTCATAGTAAAATCAGGTAAATTTGTAGAATCTCTTGAAGTTGCTTTAACTCACTCAGGATTACTTGCAGGTGAAGATAAAGTTTATGATGCTGCCTTTAAAAGAGCTGGTGCTGTAAGGGTTGATGAAACCCTTGATATGTTTTACATTACAGAAACTCTTTCAAAGCAGAGAAGACCGAGAGGTAAAAGGCTTGCAATAATTACAAATGCTGGTGCTCCAGCTGTTACTGCTGTTGACAGCCTTCTTAAATTAGGAGGAGAACTTGCTGAATTTTCAGAAGAAACATTAAGGGAACTCGAAGGGAATGTACCAACTCGATTTATTAGAAATCCCCTTGATTTAGTTTCAGATGCAAAACCTGATTATTATGAAAAGGCTTTAAGCGTAATAATTAAAGATAAAAATGTAGATGCTGTTTTAGTTATGCTAACACCTTCCTTAGGAGCAGATCCTGCCATTACAGCTCAAAGAGTTATAAAAATAGCAAAAGAAAATCCCTATAAACCTGTTCTTACAAACTGGATGGGGGCAACATTGGTAGAGGAAGCAAGAGAATTATTAAATTCAAATGGAATTCCTACCTTTGTAACACCAGAACAGGCAGTAAGATCATTTATGTATATGTATCGTTATGATTTTAACCTCAAGCTTCTTCTGGAGACACCTCAAACAATTCTTAAGGATGTTAAGTTTGATACTGAAAAGGTACAAACAATAATAGAAAAAGCAATATCAGAAGGAAGATCTATTCCAACTTTCTTTGAAGCCTCTGAAATTCTTTCTGCCTACGGGATTCCTGTTATTCTTACAAAAAGAGCAAATACAATAGAGGAACTAAAAAAAGCAATCGCTGAAATAGGATATCCAGTTGTTCTAAAAATAGATACACCTAAAATAATTCACAAATTTAAAAAAGGAGGAGTAATCCTTGATGTAAGAGATGAATTAGAAGCAGTAGAGGGATTTAAATGGCTTAAAAAACTCGCTACAGAACATGGAGACCCCGAAGCCTCTATTATAGTTCAACCGATGGTTATAACATACGGATATGAAATTGCATTAGGAGCTAAAAAAGACCCAACCTTTGGCTCAGTTATCCTATTTGGGACAGGTGGGAATCTTCTTGAGGCATTGGAAGACTATTCAATAGGTCTTCCTCCATTAAATCAGACCCTTGCAAAAAGATTAATGGAAGAAACAAAAATCTATAGATATCTTAGTAAATATCCCTATTATGAAGATATTTTACGCAGACTTGAAGAGACTGTTGTAAAATTCTCTTATTTAATTTCTGATTTTCCACAGATTAAAGAGTTTGACATTAATCCAGTATTTATTACTGATTCAGAAATATTCGCCTTAGACTGTAGTATAATTTTTGATAAAACAGCACCAAAGAAAAAAGCAGTTATAAAAGGAGAGTTTTGTCCACCTCATTTAAGTATATGTCCTTATCCTATTCATCTTTACAAAGAAATGGAGTTGAAGGATGGAACAAAAGCAATTGTAAGACCAATTAAAGCTGAAGATGAAGCCCTTATAGCAGATTTGCTTGGAAGATGTTCAGAAAGAACAATAAGTTTAAGATTTTTCCAGAGAGCAATAGATTTAAGGCATGAAAATCTTGTTAAATTCTGTCAGGTTGACTATGATAGAGAATTAGCATTTATATGTGTTATTAAGGATGGAGATGAAGAAAAAATTGTTGGAGATGTAAGATTATCAAAGGATCCAGATGGTTTGGATGCTGAAATGGCAATATTAGTTGAAGATGCCTGGCAAGGTAAAGGAGTAGGAAAAGTCCTTTGCAGTTATGCCATTGAGGTAGCAAAGGACTTAGGTGTAAAAAGAATATGGATGGACATATTAAGAATCAATACTTACATGCTTGGTCTCTCAGAAAGATTAGGATTTAAAAAACATCATGTAGAAGAAGATAGTATTAAAGTATTATTAAACCTTGACAATACTTCATGAGTGAAAGAATTCTTATAGTAGATGGAGATGACTCTTTAAGGGAAAATTTAAGTAATTATCTAAAAAAACAGGGTTTTATTGTAGATTCAGTAGCAACCTTTCAAGAAGCAATAAATACTTATGCATCCTATATTCATGACTTTGTAATTGTTGAAATAGAACTTCCAGATGGTGATGGATTAGAATTTGTAAGCAAAATTAAATCTTTAAACACCGATGTAAAAGTTATTGTGACTACTTCCTATCCTTCTTTAAGTTCTGCTTTGAAAGCTTTGAAACTTAAAGTAGATGATTATCTTACAAAACCCTTTGTTTATGATGAAGTATTGACATCTTGTAGGGAACTTACAAAGAAAACAATTTTAAAGGAAACTGAAAAAATTACACAAGCCACTAAGGAGAACTTTTTTTTAATAATTGGTGAGTCATTAGAAATTAAACTTTTGCTTGAAAAAATTAAAAAAATAGCAAACACTCCGACAAACATTTTACTTCTTGGAGAAACAGGTACTGGTAAGGAGCTTTTTGCAAGAGCAATTCATGAGTCAAGTTACAGAAAGAAAAAACCCTTTGTAGCAATAAATTGTGCAAGTTTACCAGAGAATCTTCTTGAATCAGAACTTTTTGGTTTTGTAAAAGGAGCATTCACAGGTGCTACATCAGATAAAAAGGGACTTCTTGAAATAGCTGATGGAGGTACAGTATTTCTTGATGAGATTGGAGACTTACCCTTAAGTCTACAGGCAAAACTTCTGCGAGTTATTGAGGACAAGGAAATTCGTCCTCTTGGTAGTGTTATAAGTAAAAAAGTAGACTTGAGGTTTATTTCAGCTACTAATAAAAATTTGATAGAAGCAGTGAAAGAGGGTAATTTTAGAGAAGATTTATATTTCAGACTCAATGTTATTACCCTTCAAATCCCACCATTAAGGCAACGAGGGAAAGATATTGAAATCCTTGCCTATCATTTTATGAGAAAATTTGCAATAAAAATGGGGAAAAATATTAAAAAAATTGAACCCCAAGCAATACAAATTTTACTTAAATACCCTTGGCCTGGTAATATCAGAGAGCTTCAGAATGTAATAGAACAGGCAGTTGTTTTTACAGAATCTGACACAATAACTTTAGAAGACCTTCCTGAATACTTAAGAGAACCTGAAATAACTTCTGAAAAACATAAGGAAATTCCCATATTGTCAATTGAGGAATTTACCAAAGAATTTATCTTAAAATATCAATCAATGTATACGGAACAAGAACTTGCAGATATGCTTGGAATTACAAGAAAAGCTTTATGGGAAAAAAGAAAAAAATGGGGTATTCCACGACTTTCTTAGAATATTTTATTAGTTTGCTTTATTTCTCTGTTCACTTTCTAAAAACTTCTTTGCAATAGATGCAAAGGGCGAATTAGGATACTTATCTATAATCATTTTGTAATATTTCATTGCCTCCTGTCTTTTGTCTTTTTCATAAATTTTAGCAAGTTGAAACATTGCAAAATCCTTTAAAGTATCTGAATTGCCATTTATGATATCCATTAGATATTTTTCCGTTAAATCCTGTTCATTATATTTTAGATGAATCATTGCGATTTTTACCTTTGCGAGATTGGAAAAATTAGGGTCACCAGATTTAACTACTTTATTTAAAATTTCAAGAGATTTTTCTTTTTGTTGAGCCATATCATAGGCATATCCTGCATTTAAAAGATAAGAGAGATTTTTTTTCTTTTCGTAAGCTTTAAGAAAAAATTCTGCGGACTTTAAAAATCTTTGTTCCTGTGAGAGATCTGTGTTCTTTATTAATCCAAAGTAATATCTGTATGCCTCTGCCTCAAGTTCTTTTGCATCACTTTCTTGTTTTACATTGTATATGTAACTACCCATGATTATCACAACTGTAGAAATAAAAATTATAGCTATGGTTAAAAGTTTTTTTCTCTGAGACATGAGCTTTTCCTTGAAACTCTCTATGTGTTCTTCTTGTTTTTTCATACTACTTTCCTCCTTACAATTTCTTCCATGTTTTTGAAAACCTCTTCTATCTGACTTTCATTAAGTCCAGAACCTTTTAATATTTTAAAAGCAAAATTCTTGGAAATCAGATCATTAGGTGAGTGTGAATCTGTGTTTATTACTAATTTTGCACCATAAAGCAAAGCAAGTTTAGCAACATGACCATTGCTTAAAGAATGCCCCCTTCTTGATGTTATTTCAAGAAAGATATCTTTTTCTTTTGCAACTTTTACTTCATCTTCTGAGATAAGTCCAGGGTGAGCAAGGATATCTATATCAGACTGAACTGCCATAGCATTTGTCCCCTCTTTGACTGGTTCAACAAGAGTTTCTCCATGAACAATAATAATTTTTGCTCCTAAAGACCTTGCTTCCTTTGCTAAATCTGGAATAAGTTTAGGCGGTACATGGGTTAACTCAATACCAGGAATTAAAACCACTGAAGTATATGGTTGAATTTCTTTTATAATCTTTACAATTCGAGGAATAATAAAATCAATGTTTGAATGGTCAGCATGATCAGTAATTGATAATGCCCTATATCCCAATGATTCAGCTCTTCTAATAATTTCTGCTGGAATAAGCTCTCCATCGCTAAAAACACTGTGAATATGAAAATCTATCATTTTACAAACTCCAGCATTGCTTTAAATTGAGGTGTACCTGCTTTCTTTAAAATTTGAAATATAATTGTTTCAGTGCAGGTAATAATTCCGCCTGCTTCCTTTATAAGGTCAATACCTACCTTCCAGTCATCCTTCCTTCTGCTACAAACTGCATCTTTTGGCAAAAAGACCCTGTAATCTCTCATAAGAAAATCAAGAGCAGTCTGAAATACACAAACATGCGCTTCCATACCTACAAGAACAACTTGATTTCTATTTAACTGTCTTATTTTTTCTATAAATTTTTCTTCATTAAGACAGCTAAAATGAATTTTTTCAATAGCTGGTTCGTCTATCAGATTTTTAATTTCATTTAATGTTTGACCTAAACCCTTTGGATACTGCTCTGTCAATAAAATTGGAATACCGTGTATTTTAAACAAATGTATAAGTTTTAGAGTGTTTTTTAATGTAGATTCTAATACATCCCTTTTCATCGCATTTGCAAGTTTTTCTTGAAAATCAATTACTACTAATAAAGCTTTCTGTGGTTCAATTAAAAATTTTTCAATAACCATTAAACTCACCTCTAAGCAATTTCCCTTAAAAGTTTTATTATATCATCTATCTTAAATGGTTTGGTAATATACCATTTTACTCCAAGTTCTTTTGCAGTCTGTCTGTCAATCTCCTGTCCCTTTGCTGTAAGCATAATTATATTCATATCCCATGTGGGAGGTTCAGCTTTAAATATTCTGCATATTTCAAATCCATTTAGTTTTGGCATCATTATATCAAGAAATACTATATCGGGCTTTTCTTTTTTTATGAGTTCTAAAGCCTCTAATCCGTCAGCTGCCTCAAAAGTTTGAATCTCCATATCCTCTATCTCATCAATGACCTGTAAAATGAGTTCCCTTATAATTGCCTCATCATCAACTATTAATATTTTCATTATTTATTCCCTCCTTTTCGTTAAAGGAATAGTAAAGTAAAAAATGCTTCCCCTTCCATATTCACTTTTTACCCATATTTTTCCGCCATGAGCTTCAATAATCTGTTTTGAAATAGGAAGGCCCAATCCTGTGCCTTTAGGTTTATTTCTCATAATATCTCCTACCTGTTTGAATTTTTCAAATATAGTATCTATTTCCTCTTCTGGAATACCAACGCCTGTATCTTGAACTTTTACTAATAATTCATTATTTGATAGTTCTGCTGAGCATTTAATAAATCCTTTTTCAGTAAATTTTAAAGCATTTGAAAATAAGTTGATCATTACCTGAATAAGCCTTTCTCTGTCAGCGTTAATTTTAGGGAGATTAGGTTGAATTTCTAAATTAAAAAGAATTCCTTTTTGCTCAAATAAAGATGAAAGAGCTTTATAGGCATTTTCAATTACATCTTCAATAGATATTTCTTCAAAGTTCCATTTGACTGTTCCTGATTCAAGTTTTGAAATGTCAAGAATATCATTTATAAGAGATGTTATTCTTTCTCCTTCCGAAAGAATTATATCGAAATTTCGTTCAATTTTATTTATAACTTTTGTAATTTTTTGATTGTTCAAATCAATATTGGGAATAATAGTATCTTTAAACTTTCTTTCAATCATTTCAACAAATCCAAGTATTGAAGTCAGGGGTGTTCGTAATTCATGACTTACAATTGTTATGAACTCTGTTTTCAGCTTGTCTACTTGTTTTTCCTGTGTTATATCTCTTATCAGAATAACCGAGCCAAGAATTCCTTTTGCTTCAGAATCTTCAGCAAAGTACTCCTTTTTTATGCTTTTTGCAACTGCCTTACCAAATCTGTTTCTTGTAAGATTTATCTCTGTTGTGACTATCTCTTCAGTATTTAAAGATTTTCTTGATAACTCAATAAAATTTTTCCCTAATATTTCAATATTTTTACCCATCATCTCATGCTCTGCAAGCCCAAACATTTCTGATGCTGCTGGGTTTATATGATTTATAATACCATCTTTATCAACAACAATGAGTCCATCTGCCATATTATCTATAATTGTAGTTAAGTAAGCCAAAGTATCCTGAAGTTCTAAGACAGCATCTTTAAGAGCATATTCATAGCGATCAAATACTTCATTGATATTGTTTGCCATGGATTGCATTGTATTTGCTAAAAGTCCTATTTCATCTTTAGATTTAATATCCACCTTTGCACTGAAATCATGGTTAAGAAGTTTTTTAGCATACTCAGTAAGTTCATTCAACGGTTGCGATATTTTATTGACCATAAAATATGCAAGAAATACACTAAGAACAAAAATAGCTGATAACAAGGCAATCTGTCTTCCTATGACAGCCCACATTTTCTTGTTTATTATGTTTTTATTCATCCCAACATGGACAAAACCAATGGCTCCTTCTGTAATTGGTGCAACAACATCTAAAAATTCACCCATCCCATGTATTGATATGTCTTTTATTTCACTTTTATGAGTATCTGCTATTTCTAATATTTCAATGGGAATAGTTGGCGTAAAGGTATGGGAAATTATCTGCCCTGAGGAATCTCTTACAAAAACATAGGAAACCCCTTCTATCTCAAGAAATTGGTCTATCATTGCTTGGACAGTTGCAGAGTCAAGATTTAGGATTGTCTCAACAGAAGATGATGCTATACTGCTTGCTATAGCAGTACCTTTTGATTTATATTCTTCTTTTAAGTTGTCGTATAAATGCCATCCAGAAAAAATGCTTATAGTTATGAATATTATTAGAAAAAGAAAAATTATACTAATTAAAGTTTTCTGGAAAAGTTTGGACATTTTCATTTTTTCCACTCACTCCAGTCATTCAAAGGAACAAATTTGCCGTTCTTGTATGTTGTATAGTAAACTTTTTGCAAAGCCTGATGCCTTGTCTTAGAAAAACTTATTTTTTCGTCAATTCCTATATCCAAGTCTTTTATGCTTTCCACAGTTTCTTTTATTTTTTCTCTCTTTGGTTCTTTTCCTAATCTTTTAATTATTTCTACCATAACCTTTGCATTTAAAAACCCTTCGAAACTTACAAAACTGTATCTCAAAGGCTTATAATCTTTATCAGTTAAATCTGCGGGAATCTGTGGATTATATTTATCCATTAATTCCCTGTATTGTCTTACTGCTTTAAGTCCCATATCTTCGTAACTTGGAACAACCTGAGCATTTATTAAATTTTTTGTATATACATTACCTGTTTTTCTTTCTTCTTCTAAAAGAAGATTTATCATAAATTCACTACCTACAAAGGATACATTGGCAATAGGAACATCCCATCCTAAATTTCGAGCATCCCTTATGAAACCAGCACAGGCAGCATAGGCACCTACAGAAATTATTGCCTCTGCTCCAGAGTTCTTTAAAATTTCAACTTGTCTTACGAAACTGTCAGAGTACTTAGCTCCCCTTTTGTATGTAGCTTCACCAACTATTTTAAGTCCGTGTTTTGCAAGAGTTTTTCTTACACCCTCCCATCCGCTTCTTCCATAGGCATCAACTTGATAAAAATATCCAATTTTTTTTCTTCCAATCTTTAAAAAATTTTCAACTAATCCTCCAGTTTCTTGTTCATAGGATGCTCTTAAGTTGAAAACATATTCATCGTAAGGTGGTTTTCTATGAGGCATTGCACCAGTAAAGGGGAAGAAAAGATAAATGTTTCTGTCGCTGTTACTTTTCAGAATTGGTAGTATCCTTGTTACAGTTGGAGTTCCTACATAATTAAAAAGAGCAAAAACCTTATCTTCTTCTATAAATTTTATTGTATTCTTTATCGTAGGTATGGGGTTATAGCCATCGTCATAAGCTTTTATTAAAATTTTCTTACCATTAATCCCACCATTTCTGTTTATGTGCTCAAAGTAAGCCATAGCTCCCCTGTAAAGCTCCGAACCTAATCCTCCTGTAGGACCTTTAAAAGCTGCCGACATACCCAAAACAATTGTATCTTCTGATTGAGCAAAAATCGTAAAGGGGAGCAAAAGAAGAAAACAAAATAATAAAAATTTTAAAATTGTACCTGACATCTCTTTATACCATTACCTTCATCTCTTATCCATAAAAGAGTCTTGTTGTTTCTGCGACACCAGTTTTTAACATCATTTTCAAAGGTAGGACAATCAGCTACAACTTCAAGTATATCACCCTTTTTCATCTTTAATGCCTTGATCGTCATCTGAATTGTTGGTTGGGGACATTTTAAACCACAAGCATCAAATACAATAACTGCCATTGTCTAACCTCCTTAATGAACTTAGGATTCCTTCCATTTCCGATACTATCTGATCATAAGTAAAGCCCTCTAATTCAATTGCCTTTGAAGGACATGATGGTACACATGTTCCACATCCTTCGCAAATACTATCAATGATTTTTATTTCATTAATATTTAATTCTATTGCTTTGTAAGGACATTGAAGTACACAAATTCCGCAATTTGTACATATATTATAATCTATTCTTGCAATTGTAGGAGATTTTATTATTTTTTTGTTAACTTTAAGTTCTGTCATTAACCTACTACATATAGACAGAGAATCTGTTACAGCTTCTTCAACAGTCATTGCTTCTTTGGCTGAACCAGTTAAAAATACTCCATTAATTTCTTCAAATTTTGAACTTTGCTGAATTATTGCTGGACAGAGAATGATAATATCACAGGGAATTTTTTCATTTTTATATAAAATACTTAGAGATTCTTCCTTATTGACAGTCAAATCTTTAATTGATTCATAACGGATTATTTTTACATTTTTATCTTTTTTAGCATTCAAGTAAAGATTATAGGCATTTTTCCCTGGTAAAACTATCTCTCTAACAAAATGTAAAATTTCTACATCTGGTATAGTTTGTCTAATCATGCAATTAAACTTAAAGGCATATTGACAGCAGATTTTACTACAGTAGGGGTAATATTCTTCATCAAGGCTTCCTACACAATGAATTATCCCAATTTTTTTTGGAGTTTCTCCAAACTCTGTAATAATCTCTCCCTTTGTCGGTCCTTCACTGTTTAAGATTTCTTCGAAATCTAAAGCATTGTATACATTTTTAAAGATTCCGTAGCCAAGATTTGGAAATTTTCTGCAATCAATTAAACTGAATCCTGTTGATAATAATACTGCTCCAATA
Source organism: Thermodesulfovibrio sp. N1 (assembly GCF_001707915.1). Classification (GTDB taxonomy): domain Bacteria; phylum Nitrospirota; class Thermodesulfovibrionia; order Thermodesulfovibrionales; family Thermodesulfovibrionaceae; genus Thermodesulfovibrio. Next base: position 58,945 of record NZ_MAVV01000002.1, read on the forward strand.
TTTAAATTTTCTTCTCTCTCTCTATCATTAAAATTTATTGTTCCTGAAACAGGACATGCTGTTATACAAGAATCACACTCCTGTCCCTTTATTCTTAAACATTTTTCAGTGTCAATTTTTGCAATTGCTGGTAATCTCATAGGTTCTACTTTAATTGCTTTGGCTGGACAGACATCCTCACAGGCTGAACAGCCAATGCATTTTTTAGGATTCACATAAGTTGGCTTTGAAATAATATTTGCAAATAAATTACCAAAAAAACCTTTTAATTCTTTTAATTCTCCATTTAATCTAACTTCAACTTCACTATTTAAAATATCTTCAATCATTGGATTAACAAAACAAGGAGCACATGTTAAATCAGGGAAAAGTTTTTCATATCTTACTATTTTGCCACCTAATGAATAATCTTTCTCAATTAAATGAACCCTGTATCCAGCCTTTGAAAGATTAATCGAAGCTGTAATACCTGCAATACCTCCACCAACAACTAAAATATCACTTAAAACAGGAAATTCTAAATCTGAAAGAGGCTTTTGTTTTTTTAATCTCTCTAAGGCTCCTTTAAAAAGAGCATAGGCTTTTTTAGTTGCTCGATTTTTATCTTCTGTAACCCATGCAACCTGCTCTCTTATATTGACAAAATTTATCATATATTTATTAACACCAGACCGTTGGGCGATGGTATTAAAAAATGAACCTTTATTATTGGAAGAGCAACCAATAATAATTAAACCATTGGGTTTTCTTTGAATGAGGAATTCAATAAGGTCCTTCTGAGACTCCTCTGAACAAGCAAGATTAAAATTTTCAATCCATTCAACTTGATTATTAATTAATTCCTTTAATTTTTCAAAGGAAATTTTTTCAGTTATTTGCCCTGCACAACTGCAGAAAATAACTCCAATACTCAAACAAAATACCCCTTAAATGAGAAATTTTTTGAAGATATTTTAACACAGAAGGAGTTATTCTTCTACAAAAACCTCTATTGCTATTTCAGGGCAGACAACTGCACACATAGTACAGCCTATGCATTTTTCAGAATTGGAAAATTGGGCTGGGTAATAGCCTGACGAATTAAAATTTGAAGAAAGCTCTATACAACCTTTAGGGCATGTCAAAATACAATATTTGCAACCTTTGCATCTTTCTATATCTATTTCTATAATACCCTTTTTAACCTTTGTTTGCATAAAAACAATTTTAATCATTTCATTGATAATAAGTCAAATTTTAATTTTATCACTGAAATTTCTATCGGCAATTTCAGGGTTATTTTTAAATAGTTGACATAGTAAAGATAAATGTTCTATTTTAACTTACATGGCTTTCTTACGGTCATTTAATGTCCTTGTTATATCTGAAGAAGCAGATAAACTTTACAGGATTTTCGACTCCATTGGTATCACATTTAGAAAGTCAAATAAAGCTAAATCTTCTTCGAAGGATTTTTCTAACTATGACATAGCCTTTCTTGACATTGATTCAGAAGGATGGGAAAAGAGACTGAATGAACTTAAACAATACATGCCCGTGATTGCTTTTGGTAAGCAAGATATTAAAAAAGCAGTTGAAGCAATGAAGCTTGGTGCTATTGATTTTTTACAAAAACCCTTAAAAAATGATGCAGTTTTTGAAATTTTTGAAAAATTCAAAGACAAACCCAAAGTTGAAGTACCTGGACTTATAGGAATAAGTAGAATTATGGAAGATGTTTATTGTGGTATCAGGAAAGCGGCTCTTACAGATAGCAATGTACTAATTACAGGAGAGTCTGGTACGGGGAAAGAACTTGTTGCGAGAGCAATTCATAATTTAAGTGAAAGAAAAGATAATCCATTCATAGTTATAAACTGTTCAGCTATACCAGATACTCTTCTTGAATCAGAGCTTTTTGGATTTGAAAAGGGAGCCTTTACTGGAGCAAATTATACAAAAAAAGGACTTATTGAATGGGCTCATCATGGAACTCTCTTTTTTGATGAAATAGGTGATGTATCTCCTCTTTTTCAGACAAAAATTTTAAGGGTTATTCAGGAAGGAGAGTTTATAAGAATTGGTGGAGCTCAACCAATAAAAGTAGATGTTAGATTTATCGCAGCTACAAATAAAGATCTCTTAAAGGCATGTAAAGAGGGCTCTTTCAGAGAAGACCTTTTTTATAGATTAAATGTAATTCATATAGAACTTCCACCTTTAAGAAATAGAAAGGAAGACATACCATCCTTAGTAGATTTCTTTATCAAAAAACATTCATCTAAAAGAAAAGATATTTATATTAAAGGCATTACAGAAGAAGCCCTTAATTTATTGATGAATTACTCTTTTCCCGGAAATGTCCGTGAACTTGAAAATATTATAGAAAGAGCAATAGCCTTTACCAACTCAGCGGAAATAACAGTTAAAGACTTGCCTTCCTACTTAATAAAAACATCTACTACTAAAAAAACAATGCAGGGAAGCTTACGAGAAGCTGTTGATAACTTTGAAAAGGAACTCATTTGGTCAGCTTTGCAGAAAAGCAGAGGCAATATTTCAAAGGCAGCAGAGTTTCTGGGAATTCACAGACAGCAACTTCAAAGAAAACTGAAACAATTCAAAATTGCCACATAATTTTTTCATGCAATATTTTATTGCATTCAATATCCCGTTTTAAAGCTAAAAAATTTTTAAAAAGCAGTAAAATGCAATAATATGTTGCAACAAAAAAAATCTCAATAGCTTAAAAGCTTTACTATTCTTTATTTTGTATCTGGCAAATTTATTGCATAAGAACATTATAATGAAAAAACTTTGGAAGAAGATGAAAAATTTGCTTGTATCAATAACATTTTCAAAACCTAAGGAGTTTGATAGGCTTTGTGAGAAGAAAAAAAGCAAAAAGGAATCTTCAACAAGTAAAAAAACAAAATGTCATTCTGAGGAGTTTGATATCTCGAGGAATCTCAAAAAAAGAGAGGATTCTTAGTTTGCGCAGAATGACAGAATAGAGAAGTAAGATGATAAAAGGACGACCAAAATTTTACTTAGGAGAAATTAAGAGAGTAAATGAAAATTTGCAACAAAATAAAAAAAGAAGGGGGGTGAGAAGAAAAAGGGGTTAAGGGGTTTTGTTTAATGTTATGATTTTTTGTTAGAAACAAAAATTAAAAAGGAGGAGGCTGTGGAATGAGTAAGTTAAGAAAACTTTATGAACTTATGATGGCTGGTGCTATTTACCAGGCAAAGTGGGAAAAGCAGATGTCCGATAACATTCTGAAAAACAAAAAGAGGTTACTGATTTTAATTGCACTGATTTCTCCAATTCTTCTTGTATCCTTTCTTGGAGCAGCAGATTTTTTAGGTGGTAAATCAGCCTATGCACCATCTCATTACACCACAACTGTCTTTATTGCATCAATTGCAGTTGGTTTAGCAGCAGGTCTTATCACAGGATGTATAGGTGCAGGGGGTGGATTTATTATTGCACCAGCCTTAATGGCAGCAGGTGTTAAGGGAATTTTGGCAGTAGGAACAGACCAGTTTCATATTTTTGCAAAAGCAATAATGGGAACAGTAATTCATAAGAAACTTGGTAATGTATGCGTTGGATTAGCAGTTGCCTTTGTTATTGGCTCTGTATTGGGAGCTACAACAGGCGGTTATATTCAAAGAACAATATATAATTGGGATCCTGTAGCAAGTGAAGCTTTTATTAGCGTAATTTACGCTATAATACTTGGCTTCCTCGGGTTTTACGGATTAAGAGACTACATAAAACTAAGCAAAGCTCGTAAAAAAGGGGGGCAAGCAGGAGGAGATGCTCATGGAGATGCTCATGGTGGTCCTATGACAACTACTCAACTTGCACTTAATATTCAGAAAATTAAAATCCCTCCGATGATTTATTTTGATGAAGATTTTGGTGGAAGAAGAATCTCTTGGCTTTTTGTTGCTGCCTGCGGATTTTTAGTGGGGATTCTTGCAGCAGTCATGGGAGTTGGTGGTGGATTTATTACATTTCCTCTCTTTGTCTATGTTCTTGGTGTATCAACTCCTACAACAGTTGGAACTGATATTTTACAGATTATTTTCACTGCTGGCTACTCTTCAATAACTCAGTATGCAATATACGGATATGTATTTTACACACTTGCAATGGGACTTCTTTTGGGTTCACTTATAGGAATTCAGATTGGTGCTCTTACAACAAAGGTTGTTCCTGGTATGGTAATCAGAGGATTCTGGGTTTTGACAATACTTGCAGGTTTTGCGAACAGAGCCAGTGTTATTCCTGATAAATTAAGAAGTCTTGAACTTTGGTCAATATCAAAAGCAGCCTGTGACATAATAATTCTTATTGGAAATGTTGTATTCTGGGCAGCAGTAGGTGGTTTCGCAGTATGGGTAATTGGAAGTTTCTTTAAGAATTTAAAGGCGTTAAGAGAGGAGGGATAAGATGGCAGCTGATAAAAAACATCTAACTTGGGGATTGATTTTACTTGTAAGCTTTGTTGGTGTATTAATACTTATCTTTGCACCAATTTATGGAGAGGGAATGAATGGTTTGGAATACAGTGACGAATTATTTAACAAACTCTCGAAGGGCTCAGCCTATCAGATTCCTAAACTAAAGAAAGATGTAGAAAAATACAAAGGTAAACCTCTTGATGTAGTAATTGATGTTAAAAAATCTGGGGATAAACCAGGTGATGCTGAAAAGAGAGCAGAAAGGATTGCGAAGGTTATGACAATTAATGGTGCTAAGGCTGAAGTTGATGGTTCGAAGGTTCATATAACTGCAGATTTTGGAGCTCTTATGGCAGCAGCTCTTGAAGATGCTGATCAGATGTATAAAAACAATGGAGATTACATCAAGAAAAAATATGATGTTACCGACGATGAAAAAATGAAGCAGATGTTCAGGCAGTGGCATAATGCACTTTCACTTATCAACAAGAGGCTCACTCTTGACAAAAAGGCTGAAGACGCAAACTTTGTTAAAAAGATTATGACAGCAGCAATTGAGCCTGCTTACAATTTCTACGGAATTGATGCTGTTAAGATATCTGAAAAAGCAGGTTTAGCAGCAGGATTGCTTGGTTTCTATGTTTTATATACAATTTGGTATGGCTTTGGAGTTCTCTATCTCTTTGAAGGTTTAGGGCTTTCCACAAAGAAAGCAAAAGTAAAGAAGGAGGTCTAAAATGGCAATTGGAGCATGTCCATTAACCAAAGTAGATAAAATACTTTTAGCAACCGATGGATCAGAGTCTGCAAAATTTGCTGCACAAGCTGCTGTTGAACTTGCAAAACCCTGTGGAAGCACAATTTATGCAATATGCGTAGCAGAAGTTCCGATGTTTGCCGCAGAATTTGTAGAAACTCTTCCTCAACTTATAGATTCTCTTGAAAAAAGAGCAAAACAGGCACTTGATGATGTTAAGGCAATTGCAGATAAGGCAGGTGTAAAGTGTGAAACAATAAGTTATACAGGACCAGAGCCATACAAATACATAATTGATGAAGCAATTAAAAACAGCGTGGACTTGATTATACTTGGCAAAAAGGGAGTGATGCTTGGTGCAGTAGGTAAGAAAGTAATTGGTAATGCACCATGCAAAGTTCTTGTTGTTCCAACAGGAACTACTTTGAATTTTGAAAAAATTTTGATAGCCACCGATGGTTCAGTATATAGTCAGGTAGCTGTTTCTGAAGCAATTGGTATAGCAAAAAGATTTAACAGTGAACTCATTGCAGTTTCTGTTGCAAAGAGAGATACGGATGTTGCCTATTCAGAAGAAGCTGTAAAGGTAGTTAAAGATACTGCTGAACGTGAAGGAGTAAAAGTTCAAACAGTTATTGCAAAGGGAGAACCCTTTGAACAAATTGTTGATGTAGCAAACAAAAATACTGCTGGTTTGATAGTTATGGGAACCTATGGAAGAACAGGTATTGAAAAATTTTTCATGGGAAGCGTAACCGAAAGAGTAATAGGTACATCAGCCAGACCAGTAATGGTTGTAAAGAAAAAGTAATTTAAAAAGAGGAGATTCTTTGTTTTCTCTCAGAATAATAAAGATTTCATTATGGGAAGCGAAGAATCTCCTCTTAAATATTTTATTGTTATTAAAAAATGGTCAAATAGTCTTTTTACCTCCAAAATTACTGATTGAGGAAAAGCTGTCTTTCGCTTATATTGTTTATTCCGAGAGACTCAATACCCCACGAGGCGCTGTCCTTAAGCAAAGCCGAAGAAGGAACTCTTTTTTTGCCATTCCGAGGAGTTCAATACAACGCGAGGCATCATTTTGAGGCGTAAGCCGAAGGAACTCATTCCGATTATAAAAAGGGAAGGGATTCTTCACTTCGCTAATGCTTCGTTCAGAATGAGATCAAAATCAATAAGAATGAGATTCGGTCGCTTACGCTCCTACAGAGTAGCACAAAAACTCAAATTTCCAAAAACTGTTATCCCACAAATTCGAAGTATTTATGTGAGGCTTTGCCCATGCATACAATCTCTAAAATAGAGCAAGACAGCACTTTCTTTCAGATTACCGCCCCCCTCCAAAAAATCAATCTTATTAAGCTTTATAATTTTCAAAGAATCTGTTTATAAATTTTCATTCCTTTAAAGGGAGGGGATCATGACAATTAAAAGACTGCTTCATTTAACCAATGCAGTAAGCATCATAACTTTGCTTGGTTTGTTTCTGCTTTTTTATTTTACAGAAAAAAACTCTGAAAACACTATCAAGGAACTTGTTGACAGAGAAATGAAGATTCTTTTTTCTCTTCAGGAATTAAAAACGAATGCGACACAGATGGTAGCATCAATAAGAAATGTAATTTTGAATCCAAAGGACGAAAAATCAAAACAGAATGCAGTTAAATATTTTGATGAAGCACTGAAAAACATAAATGAAGCAACTACTTTAAGTAAAGAAGCTTCTCAGGAAGAGCTTAAAAAATTGTCAAAACAATGGCAAGATATTAACATAAAATTAAAGGAAATAATTGTTCTTGTAGAACAAGGTAAAAAAGAGGAAGCTCAAAGAAAATCAGAAGAGTTTACAGAAATCTGGCGAAATATAAGGGATAATGTTCTCTCTAAAATTATAAATGAAGAGCAGGCAAGTTTTAAAAAATCAGAAGAGGCTTCAATAAATTTAATGAAAAGGAATTTTTATATATTTTCAACATTGTTTATTTTTTCTGCTTTAGCAATAAACATGCTTTTATTCTTAACAAATAAAGCATTAAAAGCTATTCCAGACATGGCACAGAAGCTTGAAGAAGTTGCAAAAGGAGATTTTTCTCAGATAGGATTTGGAAAAGGTTACAGATTAAGAAAGGATGAAATTGGGGTTATTGCAAGATCCATAAGAAGTGTTGAGGAGTTCACACACAGCCTTGTTAAAAAAATAATGGATGCAACTACTATGATTCAGAAAACTGCCAACTCTCTTCAAATGAATGTTGAAACACTTAAAACAAAATCAAAGGAACAGACTTCTCAGTCCCATCAGATTGCAACAGCTGCTGAGGAGATGAGCCAAACAATAACAGATATTGCCAAAAATGCTGCTCAAGCCAGTGATTTAGCAACTGAAAGCATGAAAGTTGCTCAGGAAGGAGTTTTACTTTCTGATAAAGCTACAAATATTGTAAATAAAGCAAATCAATCAACAGAAAAATTAAAGAAGACCATTGATTCATTAAACAGCAGTATTGAAGAAATAGGAGATATAGTAACAGTAATCAAAGACATAGCAGATCAGACAAATCTTCTTGCTTTGAATGCAGCAATTGAGGCAGCTCGTGCAGGTGAGCAGGGCAGAGGATTTGCCGTAGTTGCCGATGAAGTTCGTAAATTGGCTGAAAGGACAATTAAAGCAACAGATGAAATAGCACAGAAAATAACCCGTGTTCAGGCAGAATCTCGCGAATCAATTAAAAATATGGATGAAGCAGTAGAGCAAGTTTTACAGGCTTTAAAGGCTTTAAGTGAGGTTAAGGAATCACTTGGCAGAATTGTAGATTTTTCTCAAAGGGTAAAAGATGCAATAACACAGATAGCAACTGCAACTGAGGAACAATCCTCAGCCTCTGATGAGGTTGCTCATTCTGCAGAGCGTTCAAGTGAGTTTTCACAGGATGTCAAAAATACAACAGAGGAAGTAATAAAAGAAGTTGAAAATTTAAATAATGTAATAACAAAGCTTACTGAGGCTATAAAGGGAGTCAAGGTATGAAAGAAAACATTTTAAAAAGAGTTATAAGACTACTTCCAGATGGTGTTTTTGCTATTGATTTAGCTGGAAAAGTTACAATCTGGAATAAGGTAATGGAGGAGATTACAGGAGTTAAGGAAACAGAAATAATTGGAAAAAATAATTTTGAGTATTCCATTCCCTTTTACGGATTTCGGAGACCTATGCTAGTTGATTATATTTTAAATCCTGAGATTAGCTATCCAGATGATTTAAAAATAAAAGGAGAGACTGTTGAAACAGAAACCTTTGCCCCAAATCTTTATAATGGAAAAGGTGCATGGGTAAGAATGTCTGCCCATCTTCTTTATGATGAAGCCTGTGATTTAATTGGAGCTGTCCAGATAGTAAGGGACATTACAGTGAGGAAAACTGCTGAGCAAGAACTGAGAAAATTATTCAATGTTATTGAGCATTCTCCTGTAGGTGTTGCAATCTTAGAATTCTCAGGTAAAATTACTTACTGTAATGAAGCTTTTTTGAAATATACAGGATTTCATAAGGCATTAGGCGAAAACATATTTGACATATTTCCTCAGATATCACTTTATGAAATTCATAACAGTTATTTAAAAGAAATTAAATCTGGTGGGAAAATCTTTCGTTTAAGAGGTATAAGACTTGAAAAGGAAAATGGATATGCACTTTTTTTAACTGACATAACAGAGCTAAGAAAATATGAAGAACAGATAATAATTTCACATAAGATGGAATCTGTAAGGAAACTCACATCAATCTATGCTCATGAAATAAAAAACATGCTTACAGGGATAAGAGGTTTTGTCCAGCTTGCTTTACAATCAGAAAACAATGAACAGAAAAATTCATACATTGAGAAAATTCTTTCAATAGTTGATTCTGTATCAATGAACATAAGAGAAATATTGGGAGTTGGAAGAGAAATAGGAAGAAATCCAGAACTAATAGATTTAAGGGATGTAATAAAAAACATAACTACATTTCTTAAAGCTTCTTTAAAAGAAAATATAAATCTAATTTTAGAAATCGATGAAAAGCCATTAACTGTTTTTGCAGATAAAACAGATATAGAAAAGATTATTACAAATCTTGTATTAAATTCACAGGATGCAATGCCAGAGGGAGGTGAAATTACAATTGAGGCAAAGTTAAAACAAATACCAGACAAATTTTTAACTCTTATAGGAAAGAAAGAACTTGCGGGATATTACATATGTTTATCTGTAACAGATACAGGCATTGGAATGGATAAAGAAACAAAAGAGAAAATATTTGAACCATTTTTTACAACAAAGGGAGAAAAAGGCTCAGGCATGGGCTTAACAACGATTTATCACATTGTTCAGCTTTTGAAAGGATTTATCTTTGTTGAAAGTGAACCTAATAAAGGAACAAAGTTTGAGATATATATTCCTTTAAAACAATGAAAATTTTTGATAATTTAAACATAAAAGCAAAGTTTCTATTAATAATATCATTGCCTTTATTTGGTTTTTTAGTCTTTGCATTTTTCAATTCCATCAATTATAAAAGAGAGATTGACTTGTTAAAAAGAGCTAAATATAATGCAATGCAAGTAAAAGCTCTTCAAAATCTAATCCATGAAATTCAGAAAGAGCGTGCCTTAACTCTTGCAAATCTTGAAAGAGATAAACTTCATAAACAAAGAAAAAATACAGATGATGCTTTAATACCTGAATATGTTCAGTATGAACAAAACTTAAAAATTTTAAGACAAAAGGTTGATTCAGGGTTTTCCTTACAAACCATTTCAAATTCTTATAAAGAACTAATAAGTTCATTAACAAACGAAATGCTTAAGCTGGCAGGTTATATAGGCTATGAGATGGAATTGGTGCGAACTCATACAAGGATTACGCAGATAAAAGAATCTCTGTCTGAACTTGAATATGCTGTTTTATTAGTTTTAAGAAAAAATTATCTTGACAGAGATAGTCTTTTCGAGCTCATAACAACTAAAGGTGAGCTTGAACATAATCAAAAACAGTTTTTCCAAATAGCTGATGAGGATTTTAAAACTCTATACATACAAAAAATTCTTCTTAATCCTAAAAAAGAAGTCTTAGATAAAATACTTAATAGAATTATCAACAGAAATGAAATTCAATTTTCATCTACTGAATGGCTTGCAACAGTTTCAAATCTAATTGAGGCTCAAAAAGAAATACAAACAGCTGTAATTGACAGAATTATTTTTAGCATTGATAAAGAATACGCAGGCTTTATTAGAAAATTTTATTTTCTCACTTCACTTTCTTTATTATTTGCTTTATTTGTCATTATTATTCCCCTTTATCTAAACAGAAGGATGATTTTTTCAATAAAAGCACTTCAGGATGGATTAAATAAATTCTTATGCTTTCTTGAAGGCAAGACAGATGAATACAGCATGATTCCAGTATATTCAAAGGATGAGATTGGTAAAACTTCTGAAATTTGCAATAAAAGCTTCTTAGAAATAGAAAATCTTTTTTTAAAGTTAAATGAATTCAATAGAAAAATTGAAGCAATCCTTGATGCCCAGGAAAGCATTGTGGCAATAGGAAGACCCGTTGAAGGTGTTAACTATTTAAATAAGAGATTTTTTGAGATTTTTCCATATAAAAACATTAATGATTTTCTTTCAAAGCATAAATTCCTTTCTGAGCTTTTTGTTGAAAAAGAAGGATACTTAAAAAAAGGAACTCCTGAACATCACTGGTCAGAGCAAATTTTAAGTGAAGCTGATAAGATTCATCTTGCAGTTATGATTGATAAATTTGGTCAGGAAAGAATATTTTCTGTTAATGTAAGGAAGGTTGAACTTGAAACAGAAAGTTTTTTAGTAAAGATTTTTACAGATGTAACAGAAATTGAAACACAGAGGCAGAAAGCTCTTGAGGCAGAAAAGGCGAAAACAGAATTTCTTTCAAGAATGAGCCATGAAATAAGAACTCCTATTACAGGCATTGTTGGTTTTTTTGATTTACTTTCAAAGACAAAACTTGATGATACCCAGAAAAGATACATATCAGTGATACAGAATTCAATTGAAACCCTTATGAGCATAATTAATGACATACTTGATATGGCAAAAATAGAAGCAGGAAAGATGGAGATTGAGTATTTTAATGTTAATCCCTTTGTTGAGCTTGACAGAGCAATAACACTTTTTGCACCAAAAGCACGGCAAAAAGGATTAAAATACTTTTACAGCATTGACCCGAAAATCTATGAATGCCTTACAATGCCTAAGGAAGCTTTAAAACAGGTTTTAAGCAATCTTATAAGCAATGCAATAAAATTTACAGAAACAGGACAGATAAATATTGCTGTTGATGTTGTTGAGGATTTTGAAGACAGCCAGTTTGTAAGATTTGAGGTAAAAGATACAGGAATAGGAATTCCTGAAGATAAGCAAGCTACAGTCTTTGAAAAATTTGTTCAGGCACATTCATATTTATATGGTGGAACAGGTCTTGGTCTTTCAATTTCTTATTCTCTGGTGAAGATGATAGGTGGAACCCTTGAATTTAAAAGCAAAGTAGGTGAAGGAAGTAGTTTTTATTTTACAATTCCTTTGAAGAAATGTACCCCAGAATCAAGTCTTTATAAGATGTTTGATAATTTAAAAATTTGCGTATTTAAAACCTTTGATGAAAGAAGCGAAAAAATTGCCTTAATGCTTGGCTCATGGCATATTTCTTATTCTCATATTGAGCTTTCAAAGGCTGAGAAAAGTTTTGACATTGGAATATTTTTTGATAAAGAGGACCTTGAAAGATGTCTTGAAAAATGTAAGCATCTTGTTTTGGTTTCTGAAGAAGACTATATTGAACATGAAAAAGTTATCACAATAAAAGGAACTCCGTCCCAGCTTTATATTGCAATTATGCAGACAATTTCATTTCTTTCACCAAAGAAAGAGGACACTTTGGAGATAAAAATTCCACTTAAAGTTCTTGTTGCAGAGGACAATGAGGTTAACAGAATGTTTTTTGAAGAATTACTTAAAAAATACGGTATTGAAGTTGATTTTGCATTAAATGGTGCAGAAGCAGTGGAAAAAGTAGGAGAGAAAAAATATGATGTTGTTTTTATGGATATAAGCATGCCTGTTATGGATGGAGTTGAGGCAGCAAAGCTTATCAAAAAAGATTATCCAGAATTGCCTGTTGTGGCTCTTACAGATCATGTTTTAAAGGGAGAGATGGAAAATCTAATATCATCAGGATTTGATGATTATCTTCCAAAACCTGTTCCAATTAAAGAATTTGAAAGAATTATAAAAAAATATGCAAAGATAATCTATGCTGAAAAAACCTCTAAGGTTGAAAAAACTGAGCTTGATTCATTTATTGAACGGGCTAAAGAAAAAATCAGGCTTCCTGATGAAACTCTTTTTAATCTTTATAAGAAATTTTTTGAAACCTTAGGTAAAAAAATTGAGGAAATCTCTCAATCAGCTATTAAAAATGATAGGGAATTGCTTTTAATACTTTCTCATTCTCTAAAGGGAAGTTCAGCATTGTTAGGAATTGAAAGCATCTCATTTATTTGTAAAGAAATTGAGGAGGCTACAAAGAAAGGACAAACTTCTAAGTACTTAGAACTGGTTGAGAAGCTTAAAAAAGAGTCTCAGAAATTAATTGAAGATTATAATAAGCGGGTTAAATAAGATATTGCCCCATAATCACCGATAGACTTTTAAGAAATTAAACTTCCCTTTTCAAAATGGATTTGATACATTTTTCTATTGTAAATTTTTTCCCCTTAGTTTTTGTCTTTCCTTATAGATAACAAACCTTATAATGAAGTCCCTTTCTTTTTCATTAAGTTTAATAAACTTAACTCCAATTTCAGTTTTTCCTTCTTTTTTTTCTGCTCTTACAACTTCTCCATAAGTAATGACTCCAACAGGTGTTGGCTCAGGCAAAAGCATTTTTATCTCAAGAAAATCTCCTTTATTGTAGTGTTTATCTGATATAAAACTTAATCCTCCTCCACTCAAATTAATAATTGATTCAGGTAAATTGAAAAACCCATGCTGTTGCAATAAAAACATATCTAATATAGCATCAATTTTTTCTTCAATACGATTTAGTCTTTCAGATATATTATAATTTGTATCTTCTACTGTTTTTGCCTCGTAAAGATTTATATAACCAAAAATCTTTGTTGAAAGCATCTCTAATTCCTGTGAAGAAATTAATTTTACAGAAAATGGAATTTTTACATCCTGCCTAACATGTTCTCTAAGTTTTTCATATATTTCTTTCTTTTCCATTTCTTACCTCAGTAATACTATTTCTACTCTTCTGTTTTTGGCTCTTCCTTCTTCTGTTTCATTGTCTGAAATAGGACGATATTCTCCATAGCCAGTAGCAGATAGCCTGTCAGGTGAGATACCTGAATCTTTAAAATAATAAAGAACAGAAAGTGCTCTTAATGCTGATAAATCCCAATTAGACCTTAATGTCATACCCTTTACTGGAATGTTATCTGTGTGTCCTTCTATTGAAATCTTGTTTGGTAACATTTTCAAAGCTACCACAATTTTATTAAGAACTTCCTTTGAACTTTCATTAAGTTCATATTCGCCTGATTTAAAAAGTACAGTATCCTGAACTGTTATAACATAACCCCGATGATTTTCTCTTATTGTAATTTCTGGATATTGACTCAGTGCTTTTTCAAGTTCTTTTATGACATCGGGCTTTTCAATATCTTTTTTAATCGGTGGGTCTATTATTTTGAACACTGTTTTAAGGGATACTGATAAATCCTCTGCTTTCTGTTTATCAACTGTAGATAAAGCATAGAGAGCAACAAAAAAAGTAAATAGTAGTGTTAAAAAGTCAGCCCATGAAATTAACCATCTGTCATGATTTTCTTTTTCTTCAGATTCTTTTTCATCAACTTCCAATTTCAAATTTTACCTCCATCTTTAAAACTTTCAAGAATTACTCTTAAATAATGAGGATTTATTCCTTTTTCTATTCCTGTAATCCCTTCCATAATTATAAGTTTTCTTTTTATCTCATCTTTTGCCCTCTGAAGAATTCTTTTTCCAATGGGGATAAAAACTAAATTTGCAGAGCCTACGCCATAAATGGTTGCTACAAAAGCAACTGCTATACCTTGACCAACCTTTGATGGATCTGTAACATTTTGTAGTACATGAATTAATCCCAAAACAGCACCTATTATCCCAATTGTTGGAGCAAATCCACCCGCTGCATCAAAAACTTTTGCTGCATTTTTTATTGAGTCTTCATAATTTTTTATTTCCCGATAAATAGCCTCTTTTATTACATTGATTTCATATCCATCTACGATTAACTGAATCCCTTTTGCTAACAAAGGGTCAGAAATAGAGGGAATTTCATTTTCTAAAGCCATTATCCCTCTTTTTCTTGCTATTACAAGTAAACTTATGATTTCTTCAATTAGGAGACGATCTGATTTAACAGATTTAAAAAAGGCAATTTTTAATACTTTAAAAGCATTCACCAAATCCTTCATAGGAAAACTTACAACAGTTGCTCCAAAGGTACCTCCAAAAACAATAAGTGCAGCTGCCAATTGTAGGATATGAGCAGTTGTGCCCCCTTCTACTATATTCCCTACAATTATCGAGCTAATTCCAACAATTAAACCAAAAATTACGAAAGGATCTAAAATTCGTTTCATAATCATAATATTATATTACAATTAGAATTTTAATTGAAATTTTTTATTGAAAATACTGAATTCATAAGAACAAATTCTGCTTGGGGAGATTATGTACTTTTCCATTAAGCCTCCCTCTTATATTTTTAGTCTCTATAAAATAAAGGCTAACATATATGTGACATTTTTATATTGTAACCACCGTATGCAAAAAAGCATTGAAATTTTACTTTACTTATGATATTTTATTTTATGTTCTTTTATATTAGCATTCTTTCTACAGAAATTTTCTTCTCCGTAGGAGATAATTTATTATATTCTACCCCCCCCCCCGAAAAAATCTTATAGATCAATATCTTATAACAAAAAAATTATTTAAAATTAACCAAAATAAGGTAAAAATATGTTAGACATTTTAAATAAATCGATAGAAATATACAGAATTATTGTTGAAAATGCTGGAGAAGGTATTGTAATTGCCCAGGATGACAAAATTCTTTTTGTAAATCCTAAAATGCTTGAAATATCTGGATATACACTCGAAGAAGCACTGTCAAAACCTTTTTTAGAATTTCTGTATCCTGATGACATTCCTGAAACAATGGATTTATATACAAGAATGATTAAAGGAGAAAAAGACTTACCTGAAAAACATCAATTAAGAATTATTCATAAAGAGGGATATCCTGTATGGATTGAAACTACAACGGTTCCAATAAATTGGCATGGAAGAACAGCCACGCTGAATTTTATACGGGACATTACAGAAATTAAAAAAGCTGAAGAGGAAAATCAAAAACTTCAGGAACAGCTAATTCAGTCTCATAAAATGGAATCAATTGGCAGATTTATAGCAGGTATTATACATGATTTAAATAATATACTTACACCAATTAAAGGATTTACCCAGCTTTCAATTGCAAAAACAGGTGAACATGATCCTGTCAATGAATATCTTAAAATCATATTTTCGTCAGTTGAAAAAGCTGAAGAATTTGTAAAACAGCTACTTACATTTTGTAAAAAACAACCATCCAGGCT
>NZ_MAVV01000003.1 GCF_001707915.1 Thermodesulfovibrio sp. N1
CCTTAGTCTGAACGAAGTGAAGGGGAAAGGTTCCCTCCTTTTCTGTCATTCCAATGGGATTTAATGTCCTGAGGAGTTTCTCGTTATTCTCTAGATATGGAAAAAAGTAGGGGATTCTTCGGGCTAACGCCCTCAGAATGACCTTCAAATTGTCACCCTGAGGCAAAGCCGAAGGGTCTCTTTTTTTTAACAAGGAGGGGATTCTTCACTACGCTATCGCTTCGTTCAGAATGGCAACCTACTCAGTCTGGACAGCACTGACCTCACGGCAATTTTTAGTAAAATTGATGATAATCGGAGGAATAGAAAATTAAACAAATTTTTCATCAAATTGCAAGAGCTTACAGAAGAATTGATAATGGAAGGATTATTTAATAAAACTCTGGTTTCAGAGTCCTGTTCATAAGGTCATCAGTAGCTTTTTTGGGATCTTTACCTTCATAAATTACCTGATAAACTTGCTCTGTTATGGGCATTTCAATTTCTAATTTTTTTGAAAGTTCCATTGCTGATTGACTTGTCTCAACTCCTTCTGCAACTGAGCGCATACTTTTTGTAATTTCCTCAAAAGTTTCGCCCTTTCCAAGTCTATATCCAACAGTATAGTTTCTTGAAAGAGTAGAAGTGCAGGTAAGAAAGAGGTCTCCAAGTCCGCTTAATCCTGAAAAAGTTCTTTCTTTTGCTCCCATTTTTTTACCAAGTCTCATTATCTCATGTAATCCCCTTGTAATTAGTGCAGCCCTTGCATTGTTGCCAAGTTCAAGGGCATCACAAATTCCACTTGCAATAGCAATTACATTTTTTACTGCTCCTCCGATTTCTGCACCAATAGGATCATCGTGTTCATAAACTCTAAAATAATGAGTGCTAAATATCTCCTGTAGCAAAAGCCTTTCCTTTATATTTGCTCCTGAAATTGTAACAGCAGTTGGCTTTTCTTTAGCAACCTCTATCGCAAAACTTGGTCCAGAAAGAACATATATTTTTTTGTTAAGAATTTCCTCAAGAATTTGTGAAGGGGTTTTTAAAGTATTTTTTTCTATACCCTTTGATGCACTTACAATAATATTTTCGTCATTAATTTTATTTTTAAGTTGGGAAAAAACATTTCTTATAAACTGAGTTGGAACAACATTTATAATAAATCGGGCTTTTTTTATTGCTTCAAAAAGATCGTCAGTGCAGATAAGACTTTCTGGGAGAGAAATTCCAGGTAAATAAACAATATTTTCTCTTTTGTTATTAATAGAATCAACTATCTCCTTTTCCCTTGCCCAGACTATTACATCAAATCCCTTTTTTGAAAGCAGAGAAGCAAGGGTTGTACCCCAGCTTCCTGCTCCTATGACAGCAATATAAGACATGTTTATTTTAATTTACCAAATTCTTTAAGTTTTAGTTCCTTTCTTTTTATCTTACCGCTTATTGTTTTAGGAAGTTCATCAACAAATTCAATTTTTCTTGGATACTTATATGGCGCTGTTTCTTTTTTAACAAAATCCTGAATATCTTTTATTAGTTCCTCAGAAGGAGTATAATCTTGTGTAAGAACAATAAAGGCTTTAACAACCTCTCCTCTAACTTCATCGGGGCTTGCAACAACCGCTGCTTCTTTTACTGCAGGATGTTTAATCAATGCACTTTCAACTTCAAAGGGTCCTATACGATAGCCAGCACTTATTATAACATCGTCCTCTCTACCTACAAACCAGAAATATCCTTCCTCATCTTTATATCCGCGATCTCTTGTGTAATACCATTCTCCCTTAAATGCGGAAGCCATTTCTAATTTATCCCCTATGTATTCTTGGAAAAGACCAACAGGTCTTTGAGGATTTATTTTTATGGCAATATTACCTTCAGTGTTTGGTGGAAGAGGATTACCATCATCATCTATTACATCAATATGAAACCCCGGAGTTGGTAGCCCTGTTGCACCAGCTTTCATTGGGATAAATCTGAACATCGCAAGTGTGTTTACTGTTTCAGTCTGTCCATAGCCATTGTAAATCCATTCACCAGTTGCTTCCTTCCATATATTTATAATTTCAGGATTAAGAGGTTCTCCAGCTGCAACAAAATGTCTTACAGTTTTAAATTTCAATTCATTAAGGGGATACTCTTTTACAATCATCCTGTATGCAGTAGGTGGTGCACATAGAGTGTTTATTTCGTATTTTTTCAAAGTTTCAACAATAAGGGCTGGAGAAAATTTACCCTTTCTAAAATAGGTAAAAACTGTTGCTCCCATGTTCCATGGTCCGAAAAAACTTGACCATGCAGCCTTTGCCCAACCAGTATCTGATAAATTCCAATGAATATCTCCATGTTTTAAATCAAGCCAGAACTTGCCTGTGATTTTATGAGCAAGGGGATAGCTTACCTGTGTATGAAGTACCATTTTAGGTAAACCTGTTGTTCCTGAAGTGAAAAATATAAAGGCAGGGTCTCTTGACAATGTTCTTTCACCAATAAAAGGTTCACTATTGAATAAATCATCGTATTTTTTCCATCCTGCTTGGTTGTCAACATTTATCAATATAATATCTTTTTCATAATTATTAACTGCTGCTTCTATTTTTGACGCATTTTCAGAATCTGAGATTACTGCTTTAATTTGTGCTGCCTTTAATCTATATTCAATATCTTTTGTTGTTAAAAGGGTTGTTCCAGGGATGGAAACAGCATTAATTCTCATTAAAGCAAGTATAATCACCCACCATTGAGGTATATTTGGTAATAATACTAAAACCTTGTCTCCCTTGTTTATTCCAAGTTTTTTAAATCCACCTGCTAATTTACTTGAAAGTACTGTTAAATCTTTAAAACTGAATTTTACTGTGCTTTCTCCATTTGTCCATATAAGAGCTGTGGCATCACCCCATTTATCAAAGACATCAAGGGGGAAAGAAAAAGTCTCTGGTGCTTCGAGTTTGAAGTTTTTGACTTCCTGATAATAGGCTTTCATAGATTCTTGCATGGAACCCCTCCCAAAAATTTTTAGAATAATCTTACATCATATAATAAAGAAAAGAATGTTTGCAAGCAGGAAGTTTTATCTGATAGAATAGACCTTGTGATTAGTGGAAAGACAAAGATTATAGGCATATTTGGAGACCCCATAGAACATACCCTTTCTCCCCTCATGCACAATGCAGCCTTTAAACATCTTAAACTTAACTACTGCTATGTTCCCTTTAATGTAAAAAGAGAACAATTAAAAGAAGCTGTGCAGGCAATAAAAGCTTTGAATTTAATTGGTGTAAACATCACAGTTCCTCATAAAGAAGCTGTAATTCAGTATCTTGATGAATTATCAGAAGAGGCAAGATACATTGAAGCAGTGAACACCATTTTAAATGAAAATGGAAAACTTATAGGATTTAACACAGATGCAAGAGGTTTTATTATATCTTTAAAAAAAGAAAAAGTTTTGGTGAAAGATAAAAACATTTTAATCTTAGGTGCTGGAGGAGCTGCAAAAGCTATTGCATACGGGATTTTGAAGGAAGGGGGGAACCTATACATTTTTAATAGAACCCTATCAAAGGCATATAAAATTAAGGATTCTTTTAGTGGAATTGGTAAGATTGAAGTAATTGAAGAGTTAAACAATGAATTGATGGAGAAAATTCAAATAATAATCAATGCTACTTCCTTAGGTTTAAAAGAAAAGGATCCTATGCCACTTAATCCATCTTTACTTAAAAAAGAACATGTCTTTTATGATATTGTATATCCAGAAACTCCCATAATGAGGGAAGCAAAAAAATTTGGATGCAAAACTATTGGTGGACTTGGTATGTTACTTTGGCAAGCAGCTTTAGCCTTTGAAATATGGACATCTAAACCCGCTCCAATAAAAGTTATGAAAAAATTTTTAAAAAATAAAAAAAACTATTGACAAAAGTTAAAAAATTTGATACAACTATACATAACTTATGATGATAGGTATCGAAATAGAACCCTCCGCTATTAAATCTGCTTTAGTTAGAAAAAAGGGTGGATATGAGCTTTTAAATTGGGAGATATTTGAACTTCCAGAAGGAGTTGTAAAAAGTACAGGCATTGCTGATATTGATACACTTCTAAAAAATTTAATAAAAATTCCAGCAAAATTTGAGCTAAAAAATCCTCAGGTTGCCTTTTCAATATCTGGACCAACTAATTCAGCAATTAGAATTCTTGAACTTCCATATATTGATGAAAATGAAATAGAGCTCAACCTTCCCATGGAACTTGACAAATATATACCTTTTAGCGTGAAAGAAGTTTTCTATGATTATCAAATAATAGAAAAATCAAAAAATAAAAATACAAGCAAGGTAATTGTGGCTGTTGCATTAAAAGAACTTGTTAATGATTATGCCAACATATTGGAAAAAGCTGGAATGATACCTCTTGTAGCTGATATTAGTTGCCTTGCCCTTTATAATGTTTATGAAGTTAATTATCAAGAACCTTCAGTATCTGCTATTGTAAATATTGGTGAAAATGTTATTAATTTTAATATTGTGAAAGGCAGACAACCATTATATATTAGAGATAGCATCAATGCTTACAATATACCTATTGAAAATGCCAATGAAGATGAAATAAGAAATTATGCCGATGAAGTTTCAGCAGAGATATACAAACAGGTAGAGTACTTTAAAACAATAAATCCTGAAAATCCTGTTGAAAAGGTTTATATTACAGGAATACCAACGGTATCTCCTCTATTCTTGCAGGCTTTACAGGAAAGGCTTGATATTGACATCTCCCTTTTCAATCCCTTTAAAAATATTAAGATTCACAAGGATATCTCATTAAAAATGCAAAAATACTCTGCTATATCATCAATCTCAATAGGTTTATCTTTAAGGGGTACGGAGAAAATAAAATGATAAAGATAAATCTTTTACCAAAAAGAGAGATAAAGAGGGCTGCAAGCCCAATAGGGGAGGGAGTATCAAAGGATATTTTACTTAAGCTTGCTCTGCCTGTTGGAGTAGTTGTTCTGTTAGTACTGGCAGTGTTTGCTTACATGGAAATTACAAAATCAAGCCTTAAAAAGGAAATAGAAGACCAGAAAAAAATACTTGCCCAACTTCAACAAAAAATTGAAGAGGTAAAAAAATTCGAAGCTTTAAATAAGGATATTGAGACGAAGACAAAATTAATAGAAGAATTAAAAAAGAAGCAGTCAGTACCTGTAACAATTTTAAGTTCAATTGCAAAAACACTACCAGAGGGTGTATGGCTTACAGAGGTTAATTATGGAATGCCAGTTAAAAAAGAAGGTGGTCAAACAGCAGACAAAGAAAAAGAAAAAATGGCAGAAAAAACAATTGTGACAAAGGGTTTTGGTTTTTCAAATTTAAACATAGTTGCTTTTGTAGAAGCCTTAAAGAAATCTCCTGATTTTTCCGATATTAATCTTGTGGAAACGCAACAGACCATATATGATAATGTGCCAGTTTATAAATTTATTTTAGAATTCAAATTAAAGGAATAGAAAAATGGATTGGGGAAATATTTCACCAAGAAACAGAATTTTGTTAATGATAGTTTTACCATTAGCAATTCTTATATTATTTTATTCTCTATATTTTACCTCCGGTTTCGAAGAACTGGACAAATTAAAAAAGGAAAATCAGGCATTAAAAGAAGAAATAGCTAATGCACAAAGAATAGCTGCAAAATATGAAGAGCTTAAAAAGATGAATGAGGAACTTACAAAGAAAATGGAATACCTGAAAACTCTTTTACCAAAGGAAGCTGAGGTTTCTGATGTTTTAAAAAGAGTGTCTGAACAGGGAATACAAAAGGGTTTAATTGTTACCCTCTGGAGACCAAAAGGAAAAGAAGTTCACGAATCTAAAGAAATATATAAAATCCCTGTAGAAGTAAAAATAAAAGGTAAATATCATACATTTGGTTTATTCTTTGCTGATATATCAAAAATTGAAAGAATAATAAATGTAAACACTATTGATTTTAAAGCGGGAAATGTTGATGAAAGAGGCGAGATTAAATTAGGTGCTGACCCTACAATGCTCAATGCTAACTTAGTTATTACTACATATTCACTTATTCCCGATGAAGAAAAGAAAAAATTAAAAGAACAACAAAAGAAATAGCTATGGAAAGAAAAAGAATTCTTACAATTATATTGTTGATTTTATTATTAGTGCTAATTGTATATGGAATTTTCCAATATACTACAATAGTACCAAAACCTGAATTACAAAAAGCTCAACCAAAACCCGCTACATTAGCAATAGAGGATAAAAAATCCGATAAAAGTTCTCAGTTAGCATCTTCCTATGATGCTGTAACTTTTAGAGATCCCTTTACTCCTTTAATAGTTAGAAAAGAAAAGGGTACTGGAATTTCAATTCTTCAAAACTATGAAATTGAAGAGCTCAGATTAAGTGGAGTAGTTAAAGATAATGGAGGCTTTAAAGCTTTAATAAAAACTCCTGATGGAAGGCACTTTGTTGTTAAACAAAATGACAAGATAGGATTACATGGCGGCAGAATATCTAAAATTAATAAGGACAGTATCGAGATTAAAGAGACTGCTAAATCCTATACAGGAGAAATTATACAGGTAACAAAAACATTGAAATTAAGAACGGAGGAAGGGCAATGATAAATAGGGGTATTATTTTAATAGCAATATGTTTTTTATTAATTTCTTCTTCTTTATGGGCAGGTGAGATTAATTCTGTAGTTTCTGAGGGCAATAACCTTAGGATACAGCTTTCTGATAAGTCTGATTATAAAATAATTCCATCAGAGGACCCCTTTAAGCTTAAAATAGAGCTTTTATCTGCAAAGCCCGGAATCCTTAGCAAAAAAATCCTTTATCATGAGGGTCTAATAAGTGAAATATCAGCTCAGCCTACCAAAAGAGGAAGCATTGTTGAAATTTTACTGGCTGAACCATCTTCATGGGAGATAAAAAATGATGCAAATATTTTGGTTGTTACTTTTAATCCAGAAACAAAAAAATCTGTTGAATCTAAGGTTTCAAAAATAATAGAGCTTTCAATGGAAAAAACTGAAGATGGATTTGAGATATCCATTCAAGGTGATGGTGAACTTCCTGAACCTAAAATTACAAAGTCTGATGATTATGTTAATTTGGAGTTTTACGGTGTAATATTTGATACAGAACCATCAAAAGACATTCCCTTGTCTGTAAAAAGAGAAGGCGAAACCTTAATATTGAGCTTTGCTTTAGGGAAAAATATAGAAATTGAACCTCTTTATCTTGGTGATGAATTAATTCTTGATATTAAAAAATCCAAGGTAGCAGAGGATTTAAAGGTTGCCAAAACTGCAAAAGAAGATTCCAAGAAAACAGTCAAGAAAGAAAAAATAGATATTTCTGCTCCAGTAATTACCCCTTCTGCAGAGAAAACCATATCCCTTGACCTTCAGGATGCAGATATTGTTGGTGCATTGAGACTTCTTGCTGAGACAGGTGGATACAACTTAGTATTACACCCACGAGTAGGAGGAAAAATTACACTTAACTTAAGAAATGTTCCTTTAATGCAGGCTATTGATATAATCTGCAAAAATTCCAATCTTGTCAAACTCGAGGAAGAAAACAATGTTATAAGAGTTTTACCTATTGAATCATACATGATCGAGCTTGTTTTAGAAAAAAAGGAAACAAGGGTATACAAATTAAAATATGTAAGACCATCAAATGTTTTACAGAGAACAGCAGATTTAAGAACAGCTCTTGCTGATTCAAAAATATTTCAATTTTTTGGAGTTGAAACTATTCAAGTAGAAAAAGATCCGAAAACAGGAATGATTGAATACAAAGTATCAAGCATTCCAGAGAAAAAAGAAACAGAAAAAACAATTAAATATCAAACAGCAACTGAAACAAGAGAAGAAACAACAACTAAAGTAATAGGAATATCTGTTGATGAGCTAACGGGGTCTCTTATTATCAATGCTCCTCTTTCAATTCACAAAGAAATAGAAAAAGTAATAGCCAAGCTTGATGTTCCACAAAAACAAATTCTTATAGAGGCAAGAATCATAGAAATTAGTAGTTCCTTTTCAAAGAGCCTTGGTTTTGAATGGGGAATTAGATGGTCTCCACCCGGTTCAAGGACAACAATTGGTGGTTCCCAATCTGGCGCTAATGTTCCAGGTGGAAGTACTCCAGTAGCAGTTAATCTTCCCGCTGGCACAGGAAGGGTTGCTCAGGGAACATCAGCAATAACAGTGGGTTATCTAAATGCCGCCGGTACTTTTGCCCTTGATTTGAGAATTTCAGCACTTCAGCAGACAGGTAAAGGAAAGGTTATATCAAATCCAAAAATTGTAACCATAGATAATCAAAAGGCATTAATAGTTCAAGGTGAAACAATTCCTTACGGTGAACTTACAACATCAGGTGGCGTAACCAATGTAACAACTAAATTTAAAGATGTAGCAATACAACTTGATGTAACACCAAGATTAACGGAAGATGAAAAGATTAATCTTTATGTAAATTTTTTAAAAGAGGACTTAGTTGAATTTGTTAATATAGGAGGCGTTCTCGCACCGAGAACAATAAAGCTTTCCTCTGCTACAGAAGCAACAATTTTAGACGGGGAAACCCTTGTTCTTGGTGGAATATATAAAAAGACAGACAGAATGTCAAATTCAAAGGTACCCGGTCTTGGTGATATTCCTCTTGTTGGAGAATTATTTACAAGCAGGGGTAGGGATGAGGATATTTACGAAGTTTTAATATTTATCACACCAAGAATTTTAAGAAACTAATGATAAATTTAAATGCGCATTCTCCTCATAGAGGATGACAGAGTTTTAGGTGAAACCTTAAAGGATTACCTCTCCATCCATGAAATAGAGACAATCTGGTTATGGGATGAAAGGGAACTTCCAAAGATAATCAGAAATCATGAATTTGATGTAATAGTAATTGACCTAATTCTTAAATTTTCCTCAGGAGAGGATATAATAGCAGTACTAAGAAAAGCAGGCATAAAAACTCCCATATTAGTAATAACTGCCAAGAGAGGAATAGAAAACAAAGAAGAATGTTTCCTTAAAGGTGCTGATGATTACCTTACAAAACCCTTTGATTTTAAAGAACTTGTACTCCGTATAAAAGCATTAGGCAAAAGAAGACACATAGAAAGCATAATAAACATTGGTGATATAACAATAAATCTTGATGCAAAAACAATTCATAGAGGTACTGAAGAAATAAAAATATCAAAAAAGGCATGGCAAGTTCTTGAAATTCTTTTAAGAAAAAGAGGGGAAATCGTTGACACCGATACAATTCTCAATTATGTTTGGTCTGATAAAGATGTAGGAGAGGAGATTGTAAGAGCCTACATAAAAGAGTTAAGAAAGATTCTGCCACCAGAAAGTATTAAAACCTATCTAGGAAGGGGATATAAAATAAGTTGAAGTTTCAGATAAAAATAATTATAGCCTTTTCATTAACTCTTGCAGTAATACTTTTTTATTTAAACACAATGGTAATAAACTTTATAGACTACATGAAAGAAGACTTAATGCTTCAGCTTCAGGATAAAAGGGCTTTCATAAAAAGAGATTTCATAGAGAATAAATTTCAGGAATATGTAAAAAATGTTTTACTTTGGGAGTTTCTGCTTGTCTTAAGCTTGATGCTAATTTTGTATAAGGTCATAGAAAGAATTACAAAACAGGAAAGGGATTATAAAGAGCTTCTTGAACTGATTCTTCTTACATTATCTCACAAATTTGGTAATTTTTTGACATCCCATAGAGGTAACATAGAAATTCTTAAACTCAGAAATGATGAAAGGGCATTGCAGAGGCTTGAAAAGAGTTGCACCTTTATGCAGGAAGATTTAAACAAAGTAATAGAAACCATAAATCGCTTTAAAGAAGCATCCTTTGAAAAGGAAAAAATAAACTTAAAGGAGTTAATTGATAAATTTTTAAGCCTCATTGAAACAGAAAAAAGGATATTAATCACTGCAAAGGATATTAATGTTTATGCAAACAGGCAAAACTTTGAAAACATTGTTTTTTCTCTGCTTGAAAATGCCCTTAAATATTCAAAGGAAAGGATTCACATAAAGGTTTGCAAAAACTATCTTGCCATTAGAAATGATATTTATGAAACTGAAAGAGGCTCAGGCATAGGATTAAAAATAGCCCAAGCCCTTGCAAAAAAAGAGGGCTTTAAAATAAAATATCGTGCAAAGGAAGATAGCTTTATTTTAATCTTAAAATTCACATAATTTTCACAACATTAGGTAGGAAATAGTGTATGATATTAAATATGAAAAACTATAATTCCCATTTATTCCGTCATTCTGCATCTTTTTATTGTCATTCTGCATCTCTTTCTTGTCATTCTGAGCGAAGCGATAGCGAAGCGAAGAATCCCCTCCTCATTAAAAAGAGGAATGAGATCCTTCGCCTTCGGCTCAGGATGACACTTAAAGAAATTAAAACACTCAGGATGACATTTAAAGGGATTAAAACGCCCATGATGACACCAAAGGTGATTAAAACACTCAAGATGACACATAGGCGGATTAAAACACTTAGGATTAAAAAGGGAGAGATTCCTCGGGACATCGAGTCCCTCGGAATGACGAAAAGGAGAATAACTAATGAAAATAAAGGAAAAGGGGGTGAGAAAAGTTAGTTTAAACAGTGGTTTCCTTTGGAAACCATAAAAATTATTTTGGAGGTTTAAGTATGAAAAAACTATTTATCAGAGACCAGAAAGGTTTTACCCTTGTTGAGTTACTCATTGTTGTTGCAATTATTGCAATCCTTGCAGCAATTGCAATTCCACAGTATCAGAAGTACAGAAAAAATGCAGCTGTCTCATCACTTCAGTCAGATGCAAAGAACTGTCTTAATACGGCAATTGCTGATTATACTGCATCTATTCAGGCAGGATCAACAGATCCTACTGTTAGTACTGATAATTGCGTAACAGGTGCATATACAGCATCATGCTCAGCTTCTGGCAATGTAGGAGAAAGTTTGGTAGTTACCTGTACAGGAACAGGAATTGCATCGGGTGTGACTTGTACTGCTACAGAGGGTGGTGTAGCAGGTTGTACTGGAGTATAAAATATAAAAGGGGGGGCTTTTGCCCCCTTTAAAAATTTTATGAAAAATAAAAAATGTAAAATAAATTCAAAGGGCTTTACACTTTTAGAGTTATTGATTGTTACTGTAATAATTGGTATTCTTGCTTCAATAGCAATTGTTCAGTACAATAAGTATCAAGTCAATGCAGTTAAATCTCAACTTCTCTCTGATTTAAGAAACTGTATTGCCGATATTGCAAGAAGCACTCAAACAGGCAATACAGATTTAAATTCTATAGTAGCAAACTGTACTAAATCACCAAATACTGAAAGTATTACTCTTGTAAATACAGCTCCAATAAAACTTCAGGCAACCTCACCAGTAGGACCCTTTGAATGTGAATACAATGAAACAACAGGCAGAGTCACCTGTAATAATCCCTTTTAGTATAATTGCCTTTATAATTCTCTTTTTGTTCTATCTTTTCTCTTTAAATCCAATTTTGCCAACCGGTGATGCTGGCGGACTCATCACTGCTTCATATCTTCTTGGAACAGCCCATCCACCAGGTTATCCACTTTATTCAGAATTAGGAAAATTATTTACATTTTTACCATTTGGCAACATAGGTTACAGGGTTTCATTACTACCCTGTTTTTTTTCAGTTTTAACACTTTTTTTGGTTTATTTAATTGTAAGAAAACTGACTGAAAAAAACTCTATTTTCCCTATTATTGCAGTACTTTTCCTTGGAGTATCCTATTCCTTTTATTTTCAGACAATAATTGGTAAATTCTATCCAATTAATGCTTTAATTGTTTTACTGCTTGTTTTCATAGGAATAAAGGTTATTGATAGCGGATTTGAAAAGAGATATGCCTATTTGTCCTCATTTTTATTGGGAGTATCAACGGGACTTCATCATACGGCTTTATTTATGACAATCCCATTATTTATTTTAGGGTTGTTTTATTTTAAAGCCTTTGTAAGAAGTCTTCCCCTTTCATTACTTTTTTTCTTCATTGGTTTTTCTGTAAATCTTCATGTTTATATAAGGAATCTGAAAGATGCCTTTTTGGCAGTAAGAAAGGCAGGTGAGACCCCCTCTTTTTTAGATATTCTGTTAAGAAAGTTTTACAAAGAAGGAGAATCCCTTCAGGCTGTAACTACAACTCTTTCAACCTTTGAAGGATTCCATAATGCAATTAAAAATTTCCTATACATGATAGATGCAAATTTTGGCTATGTAACAGCAGTTTTTTTTATTTTGGGATTATTCTATCTTTACAGAAAAAGCAGGCGGGTTTTGCTCTTTCTTTTTGTTTCTTTTTTAATGTTTTCCTTGGTATTGGCAAAAATTACATTCAGCGGCGAAATCAGGGATAATGAAGGAAGTCTTTACATAGTTGGAAATCAGTATTTTATCCCTGCCTTTTGTCTTTATGTAATTTTTTATGACAGCGGGGATATACTTTTTTGTAGAAAAAATAAAAAAAATGAAACTTTTTTATAAAACCCTTCCCCTTTTTTTCATTGTTATTCCATTAATTTTTATTCCCATGAGATTTTCCCAAACAGGGCAGTCAAACAACTGGGCGCTTTACTACTACAGCAAAGATGTTCTTTCAACTCTGCCTGTATCATCAGTTTTAAATACCTACGGAGATAACAAATCCTTTGGAATATGGTATACAAAATTAGTTGGCAGATACAGAGACGATGTCTGTCATCTTGTAGTATTCAGATATGAGGCAACTCAATGGAATATGGAAGGATGTAAGCCAGAGACAATATATAAAAATTTTTATCCCGAAGTTTACAGAAATGACATAGTTGAATTAATAAACAAAAGGCTATATTACTCAACTATAGGACTTTCAGAGATTCATCCTTACTTTGAATCCTTTGATACCCTTCCATACAGTCTTGTGTATATTTATTTCCCAAAGGGTAAAATAACAGAAAAAGAGAGAAAATTTGTAAATGGATTAAACATAAATAATGAAAGATTCATAACGCCTTCTTACTGTTTAAATCATGGCACCGATGACCCTTTAACTTTTTCAGTATGCCGATTTGTAAGCATTGCCTATTTAAACATTGCAAGCAGTATTGAACCAGAGAAGAAATTTGGCACTTTTGCTCTTGATACAACTATAAGATACGGCAATACCCATGAACCATTCAGAGTTAAAATTAACATTGGGAAAGAAAATGAATACTATATGGATTTATACGAAAAAATAAGGAGATACAATGCCAGAGAAAAAGCTTTCCTATTACCTTAAACCAATTCTGTTATTGTTAATTTTTGCTGTAACTGCCTTGCTTACAAGACAGTTTTTTTATCAGCTAAAACATATGAATGAGGCAGATGCAAGCTCTGGTATTGAAAAAATAAAAGCCTTTGAAAGAGTAATTTTGAATCACTTTCCTTTAAGTCCCTATACAAAAAATGCGGTTGATAAAATTTTAATAGAATGTGAGGGATTTATTAAGACCGATGAAAAGCTTTACTGCTATGAAACATTAAGAAGCAGTCTTATACAAATCAAAAGTTTTTATCAACCCTATGAAGATACAATAAAAAAAATAAATCCAAAGATTGCAGAGTTAAGGGCAGAAAGTATGATTTCATGGGAGTATAACAATTTAACTAAGAAAGATTTTGAAAGAATTTATACTGCCCAGCTTGCTCTTTTAAATTATAACAATGCTCCTTCCCAATTATGGAGTGCTGTTACAGTGTTTTCATTAATCGGCTGGATTTCTACAATAATATTTTTGATTATGAAGGGATTTACAAAAAATCAAAATCGCCGATATATAGTAACAGGCATATTGATTTATTTAGTATTTTTTCTACTTTGGTTGTGTGGACTTTATTTTGCATAAATTCTATTGCATAAATTTGTAATATGTGATAAAGTTAGATTAATGATGAAAAAGATTTTGGGAAATAAGGGATTTACTCTTGTTGAATTACTTGTTGTCATTGGAGTGATTACAATTCTTGCTTCAATTGCAGTGCCTTCTGTTATGAAGTATTACAAAACCTATAAATACGGTGATTATATTTACTCAATGGAAAATCTTGTTAGATGGGCAAGGATGACAGCAATGGAAAGAAGCAATAACATAGGATTGTGTGTTGACTCAACAAATAAAACTTTTACAATTGTAAATATGGGAGTAGTTAGAACAGGAATTTGTGTTGGACAAGTATTGCAAACATTGAGAATTGAACATGACTTTGTCTCTATTTCAGGCTCTGGTGCTGCCTTTGACCCAAGAGGTTTTGCCATATTTACAGGGAATGTTTGCATAACCGATGGTGAAAAATATTACAAGGCAGTTATCAGTAGATTCGGAGCAATAAGAATTGAAAAGGGCACAGGTGGATGTACATGAATTATAAATCAGAAGCAGGTTTCACATTGATTGAAGCATTAATTTCTGTATTTCTTGTAGCACTTCTTGTGATTGGTGTTGTAGGGCTTATAACTTCTTTTGGGAAATTTACAAGGCAAGACTTGGTTGGAATGTGCTTGGTGCAAGCTGCTTCTTCTGGTATTGAAGCTAAAAGAGCCAATCCCTCATTAACTTCAGTAGATGTTAGATGCGGAGGATACACAATAAGGGTTAATATTACAGGTAATCCTCCTACAAATCCTCCTGCAATGGGTTCTGGACAGTCTGCCTGCGCAGATGTAGTTGCAACAGCAACTATTGGGGATAGAACTATGGTATTAAGAGATCAAGTTTGTAATTTTCCAGAGGGATAAAAATGAAAGTAAATTTTTATAAGATTTTGGACAATAAAGGATTAACACTTGTTGAACTAATGATGGCGATTGTAATTAGTACCATAGTTCTGGCAGCAATAACCTCTCTTTACATAACTACTGATAAAGTTTTTAAAAAAACAAAAGATGTTTCCGATGTAAAAGAAACTACTAAAGGAGGAATGGCACAACTTGAATGGCTTTTTCAAAGATGGGGAGCTTCTACTCCCTGTCTCAATACAGATCCGACTCAATGTACTCTTGTAGACCTTGCCTGTAATGCTGGCGGGACTTTTACATATCCACCGCAAAGTTCTATGTGTATAACAATCAATGATGCCAATCCCTGTGATGAAGTTTACTTTTATGCAAATCTTTACGGAAATGGCTTTGTTCATATACCTACAATAGAATCACCTATTA
The DNA here is from genome assembly GCF_001707915.1 of Thermodesulfovibrio sp. N1. Classification (GTDB taxonomy): domain Bacteria; phylum Nitrospirota; class Thermodesulfovibrionia; order Thermodesulfovibrionales; family Thermodesulfovibrionaceae; genus Thermodesulfovibrio. Next base: position 15,285 of record NZ_MAVV01000003.1, read on the forward strand.
AAATGAATATAAAAAGCTGTCGCCTTTCAACGGTATCAAGACATAACTGTTATCACATAAAAAGAGGTGCAAAATTTATAAGAGACAATAATGGAATTCCATATATTTTCTCTCTTTCTGGGCTTAATGATAATAATCTTGTTTGTATTGACGGTACCTTAGACCCAAATGGTCAAATAGATCCAACAGCAACTGCTTACTCTTCAAATCAGGGATATACTTACAATCCAAGCGATTATACCTATGGTTTTGAAGGTGGAGAAATAATTTTGAGAGTGCCCCATAGAATAAGATTATACTGCCAGAATAATTCTCAAGATAATAATACATTATGGCTTTATATGCAGGCTACAGATATGGCTACAAACTGTAATGATAATGAATCTCCTCAACCTTTAATTCCGGTAAATTCCTTTCAGGCTTCCATTGAAGGTCAGGGAATAAGAATAACAATCGATATAAGAGGAAATAATGGAAATAGAATGACTGTTGAAAGAGTCTATGGGAGGTAGAAATGAATAATAGAGGATTTTCTTTAGTAACTGTATTAATTTTATCTTTAATTATTTTCGTAATTGGTGGTACAGGAGCCTACATTGCTACAACTAATTTAAAAACTACACAGGCAGATACAAGATACAATATTGCAGAAAAGGCATCAAATGTAGGATTACTCAGAGCCTTTGATGAGATAAACCAAACAGGCACAGGTGGTAATGATAGAACAATTACAGGAACAGTAGGTAATGCAACATATAATACAAGAATTATGTTTGGTGGTAAAAATATCTGGTTTGTAAGTTCAGAGGGTTTCATCGGAAATTCAAGAGTTATTAAAACAGCCATCTTTCAGGGTTATTATGGTGTTGGGCTATATACAGTGAGAGGAAATGTCAATGCTACATTGGGTAGCGGCGTAAGGCTCACTGGTTGTGATCGCGCTCCTGAACCAGATTGTCTGGTGCCATCCTTTATAGCATCTGGCACAATATCAACACCAGGTATTACTCCACGAACTTGCCCTGCTGATGCAGGAGGTGCAGGTGTTTATGGACAGCCGCCTATTCTTAATTTGAATCAAGGTGATTTGTCAAGAATATTTTTCAAGGTAAAGTGTTTTAATAAGTATGGTGATTCTTCCTGTAATTTAAGCCTCCTTGATTATTTAGAGTATGATTATGGAAGGGATACTGACTTTAATCCTCCACACCAATATATTAATTTTCAACAAAATGTAAATAGATTAGGGATACCTATAGTTACTCTTCATCCTTTTGTTACCACACCTCCTACTGTTGACCCAGATTGTACCTTTAGACGAGATATTCAAAATATTGACTTAGGAAGTTCTCCTTATATTAACTGTACACGGCAAATTTATTTAGAGCCTCAAGATAATAATATTACTATTACAATAACAGGAGATGGAAACAGAGGTGGACAGAGAGTGGCAATCTTTGCCAATTCAGCAAGAATTAATAGTATCACTTTTAATAATGCAAGAAACTTCAGGTTATTTACTAACAGGACTACAACTATTGATAATTCCCAAGACTTCAAATTATACACTTCAGGCACTACAACCTTACAGGGCACCATCAGAAATTTCCGACTTATTAGCACTAACACAGTAACTGCTGCTGCAAACGCTATAATAACAACCTCAGAAGATAATATATTTAATACAATAGTAATTGGTCCTACTACTGCAACTGCTTTAAACACTAATACTTCACCACAAAACTTTGTTTCAAGCGGTGGCATAACCATTAATAATTCAAATATATTTGCAAGAAGTTTAAGATTTGCCAATGGTAGCGCAGTTAGAATCTTAAATAGTCTGGTCTATGTATATGCCTATGCCTGTCCTAACTGCCCAAGAAATACAAGTACATCTTCATTAGATGCTTGTGATAGCAATAACCTTTGGTGTGGGTGGTTTGGAGATGGTATAAGTTTAAATATCGGAAGAGATGGTGCAGGAAATGCCCAGCCTGTCCTTTTTATCTCAAATAATACCACAGTAAGAACAGTCAATCCTTCTAGCACAGCATTTATTTGGGGTGTTTGGTATGGCGAAGATGTTACTTATCTTAGATGGGTTGGCACAGCCACTCAAGACTTAAGAGGTTTTTTAATCAGAAACTTTCCTGAAAATCTTACCTTAACAATAAATATTGGATCAGGATTTACCCTATCATTCAATAAGGCTATAATAGATACCATTACAAACAGGTATAGATTTTTCAGGGAAGTTGAATGCGTCCGTGACCCCCTTACACCAAAAGCACAGATGATTCAAACTCGTATGGTTAATTACTGAATATGAATTAGTTTGCAAAAATATCTCATTGACATAAATAAAGAGTACAATTTTCCTGAGTTTATCAACTTAATTTTGTAACTTATTGAAAATATTGAATTTTATTTTTTAAAAATACAAATTTTTTATACAACAGACTTGTAACTTTCTAATTTTTCTTATTTTTTCCGACTTTGAACATTTAATTCACAAATCAACCCATAAAATTTTTAAAGTAAATATATCATATTGAAAAATTCCCCCTGTAATGCCTAATTATAGAAAAGTACAGAGAGGTTAATAAAGTAAAGCAGAGGATTGTCCTTCATTTGGGCACTGCGAGGCTTTCTTTTAAAATTGTGTAAAGCATTATAAAACTCTGCTTTAATTCATAAAAAGCTCCAGCCAACTTAATGTTTGATTAATATAGCCTTCATCATGTAAATAAGATAACTGAATAAACAAATTCGTCTTCAAATCTTATATGAATGAAAATACTTCTTTCTTCTGGATATTTTAAAGAGACTGTCAAAACCCAAATTTTCATAAACCCCTCTTACCCAGTATATGTGTAACTCTTTTAAATCTAATTCTACTGCAGTAAATATTGCCTCAATAAAAACTGCAGAAAACTAAGAAGGTAAATTTTTTTCTTGTTTTAAAATACTGTAGTTGCTGTGAGATTAATTCTTCAATGCTTTACTCTACATTGCAACTTCAGAATAGACAATGCCAAGAGATTTACATATTTCCTGTACAGTATCTTTGCCTTTGTATATTCATTACTAACTTTCCGATCCATTTCAGATTAAATAACACATAAAGCACCTAAGGGAAAACTCAAAAGTGTAGTGCTTAACTATTTTATAAAATCCTTTAATATCAATTACTTAGACAAAAAAATTGGTCAAAGTCGGGGATATAGTTATGTTAAAAGAGACTTTTCATAAGTACCTTTATGAGGATTTAATCCAGAGGGGCTATAAAGTTTTGAATAACAAAGTAATTGGTTTACCGAGATATTATGGAGATTTAGAATTTTTTGAAAAGGTAAATGAGGTTATTCACAAGGGCATTTCATAGGAAAAGTAAATTTTCACTCCCTTTTCTTGAGCATAGGCTCTTACAGGAGGTGATGTTTGATAGGTTACTGAAAGGAGAATTTTTTTTCCTTTGATGAATCTTTCAATTTTTTTACAAATTCAAGAAATTCATCAATATCTCTTTTCTTTTAACTGAGTTTTGCAATCACCAATTATCCAGACTCTCTTGCCATCTTTTTTAGCTTCACCAAATATGTTTATTTCCTCATGTTTCTTTGGTGCGATTTAAATGAAATCTCTTTTAAGATTCAGAGTTTGAACATTTAACAACTCTTCCATTATCGCTTTATGTTTACATAAAATTGCCGATGGAAAAAAATGAATTTACCTTTTCTTATCATTCTGCCCCCTTTTTGTCATCCTATCTCCTTTTTTGTCATCCTGAGGCAAAGCCGAAGGATCTCATCCTTTTTCACCTGAAAGGTTTCTTTAATGAGAGATTCCTCGGGGTATTGAACCCCTCGGAAAGACAATGGAGAAGGAGATTCCTTATCTTTTCTATCGGCAAATTTAGGGTTTATTATTTCCTTTACAGAAAGAAAAAATTATGCTAAATTTTCCTTCTAAGAATGAAATAGACAGACAAGTTGTAAATGAATTAAGGGATATAATTGACAATCAGGGCAAAAATTGATATAGTAAATTAAGAAATCTTAAGGAGTAAAAGATGAAAACCTTAGAACACAGAGTTGAATCCCTTGAAAGTCTTCTTGGTCAGTTTATCATAAACCACGATATTGCATTAAGAAGACTTGAGAATAAAATAGATAGATACATAGAAGAGATGCAGAAGGATAGAAAAGCCTCTGAAGAGAGACTTCAAAGACAAATTGAAGAGATGGAGAAGGATAGAAAAGCCTTTCAGGATGAAATGAAGGCGTTCAAAGATGAAATGAAGGCGTTCAAGGATGAAATGATAGATTTCAAAAGAAGGCAGGAAGAGGAAAACATCAGAAAAAACAAGGAATGGAGTGCCCTTGCAAAAAAGATGGGAACTATTGTTGAAGACCTTATAGCACCTGCATTAAGACCTACTTTAAGCAAATACTTTGGCTGTGAAGTTACTATGGAAGGTCAGAGAATTTTCAGAAGAAAAAACGGTGAAGATTACGAAATAGATGCCATTGCAGGCTGTGAGAATAAAATTTTCATGATAGAGGCTCGTTCAACTCCAAAAGTTGAAGATGTCAAGGAAATTAAGGACAAAGGTAAGAGATTTTTTGAATTTTTCCCTGAACATAAGGATAAAGAATTAATTATAATCTTTGGTAGCATTACCTTTCCAGAGAATGTAATAAAGTACGCAAGCAAAAGAAATGTTTATGTGCTTGCATGGAGAGAATGGCAGTACATGGATATTCTAAATTTTGATGAAGTAAGAAGGTCAGGATAATTCATTCGGCAGGCTCTGAGGCAAAGCTGAAGGAAGCTTTTTTGTCATCATAAAGGGATCAATACTCCGAAGACTCTTTCCATAATTCTTTGTAAATAAAAACGTTGAGATTCTTCACTTTGCTCGGAATGTTCCGTATCCATTTGTCAAGTGGTCAATAAATCTTCTCTAAAGGGTTGACCACTTTTTAATACCCCAAAGGCTTGCCTTATTAACTTATATCCCACTGCAATTAATGCTAACTTCTTTGCTTTACCCCTACTTATCAACCTTTGATAAAATTCCCTACAATATTTATTCGCCCTTATAGCTGAAAGTCCACATAAATAAAGTATTTTCCTTACATATCCACTTCCCCTTTTCTTTATACCTCCTCGCCCCTTAACAGTACTACCACTTTCTGATGGAGAAGGACATATACCTATAAAACTCCCTAATTTCTTCGCAGTGTTGTAGGACTTTTCCAGTAAGAAACAATTCATCAACACAGAAAGCAAATGAAGGTATTAAAAATAATACAACTAAAATTAAAATCTCTCTCACCCTCTACCCTCCTTTTTATGTAATTACATTATAACGCCTGAAATCTTAAAAATCGTGAGGATTGTGTGAGAGGAAAAGTGGGATTTCGAGTTAGGCTATCACTTAAAAAACAATGCTAAAATTGCTACAAGGGTTCCAATCTGACCAACCCAAAAAATAAACATCCATCTTATAAGGTCTGTTTTTGTTTTTTCTATTTTTGCTTCAAGTTCGGAAATTTCTTGCATGGTAGCAGACCTTAACTCAGCGATGTCCTGCTTGGTTGAAAGAATATCCTTTTTTCTTTCAAATTCTTTTTCTACTTTTAAATCAATGAATTCAATAAGGATTTTTGCAGAACTCTCTCCAATTTTCTCTTTCAAAGCTTCATAAATTTCTATTTCAGTTACTGGCATGATTAATTATAACATAAAGTTAAATATGCATTGTAAAAATCGGAATCTTTTCAATAATAAGATTGTTAATACTTTCTTTTTGTTTTTCAAATATTTTCATTAAAATTTTTGCCTCTGAAAGTTTGAATTTCCTGCAACAAGGCATTTTTTTCAAAAGGATACCTGAATCCTTTTTCTTAAGTCTGATATGTTTTAGTAAATTTATTTCCATTTAAATTAAACTTTTTTAGAAGTATACTTCCAATATTTTATAAATTTTTATAAATTTTAGAATTTCAAAGTCAATAAGAAATGTTCCCCCTTTGCTCGATATTTGATAGTATAGCCAGATTTTTTTGCAAGGTAATCCACAATTTGTAATCCTACTCCTGATCCTTTGTCGGACTCGGCAATATCATTTCTTACAGCAAGAAATTTTTTAAAAATCTTTATATGAATTTTACTGTTTGAGTATTTAAAGGCATTATCAATGATTAAAAATAGAATTATTTCAATGGTCTCTTCGTTTGCTTTTGTCAAAGAATCCTTTAAACTTAGTATAATTTTTTTTCTTGTTTCAAATTTTGAGATTATTTTCGTCAATATTTCTTTGAGATTTATTTCCTTGATATCTTTTCTAAAAGCAGGCAATTTTTTTACTGTTTCGATTGTTTTTGTTATTTCTTCATTCAGAATGTTACAACTTGTATGAAGTCTTTCAATTATTCTGTTTTCAGGCTTTATTCTCAATATTTCTAAGTTTGTTTTCATGACTGAAAGAAAATTTCCGATTTTATGAGACATTACAAAAATAAGAAGTTTTAAAAATTCTTCATATTCTATTTCTTTTTTGCTTATTGCAACTAATACTCTATAAAATAGATACATAAGTAGCAAAACAAGTAAAGACTCCCATAGAAGCACTGTTTTTGCATATTTTTTGAATCTATCATCAATGTAATTCTGGTCAATAATGAGCTCTTTGTCATATCTTTTTATATGGAGCGGAAGTGGATAATTTTTATCTTTTTCAAGAATTTTCTGATACAATGCAAGGGTCTCCTCAAAATGTCTTTGTTGTTCTTCATTAAAAAAATAAAGAGTGACAAAATTAATAATAGAAAATATGAGTACTACTATTATTGCAAAAATTATTAACAGCTTTGTCTGAAAGCTCAACTTAATTTGTATCCTCTCCCTTTGTAGTTTTCAATTGCTCCTTCTGGAAGTATCTTTCTTAATTCTTTTATGTATGTCCTTATAACTTCATCTCCTACAGCTTTTCCTGCCCATACATAATTAAGTATTGTCTCATTATCAACAATCTCTCCTCTTCTTTATTATTAATAATGTATGCAAATCCCATGCAGTCTTTGAAAGTTTTAATTCTTCATTGCCTCGCTTGATTGTTTTCGCATCAATATTGATAATTATATCACCTATATTCATTATACTTGGCAATCTTTTTCTTTTGCTTAATGCTTAGATTCTTAGAACCAGCTCTTTAGGTTCAAAGGGTTTTATTAGATAGTCATCAGCTCCTCTGAGAAAACATTCTTCTTTATTAGAGAAATCCTTTTTTGCTGTCAAAATTAGGATTGGTGTTTCTATTCCTTTCTCTCTTATATAAGTTATTAAATCTTCGCCACGAGAAAATTTCAATATTAAATCAAGTACAATAACATCAAAGGAGTAAACATTTAGTACATTAGACAATTTCCTTTCGTCATGGAGCCAGAAGGTTTCTATTTTTTCAAGTTTGAGATATTCTACGAGGCTTTCACCAAGAGCTTTATCATCTTCTATTATGAGAATTTTCATTAATTAAATGTTACAGAAAAAAATTAGAGTTTTCAATATGCACTTAATTTTGGCGATATAAAAGTGCAATCTTTTACGATTTAGTCATCCTGACCCTGAGCATATTCGAAGGGGAAGGATTTCATCTTTTTCACCTTTGAGGTGTCTAATGGGAGATTCTTCGAGGACATAAAGCTCCATAATGATTATATAAAAAAGGAAGGTCATTCCGAAGGAGCGTAAGCGACTGAGGAATCTCCTCCTTTTTCACCAGATAGATTCTTTAATGAGAGATTCCTCGGGGTATATAAACCCTCGGAATGACTGCATAAACGAAAGATTGCTTTTATCTCTATCGGCAATTTCAGGTTCAAACTTAGGGATTGTAATATTTTTTCCTTTTGGGAAGGTAATCTTGCTTAACATATCTTCCATAATCATGGGGATATTTATATCCTTTACCGTGTCCGAGTTTTTTAGCTCCTTGATAATGGGCATCTTTTAAATGTTCGGGTACAGGTAAGGTAGGCTCTTTTTGAATATCCTGCATAGCCTCTTCAATTGCCCTATAGCAGGCATTGCTTTTTGGAGCCTTTGCTACATATATTGCTGCTTGTGCAAGTATTATTCTTGCTTCCGGCATTCCTATTATTTCAACTGCCTGTGCTGCTTGAGTTGCAATAATCAGTGCCATAGGGTCTGCGTTTCCTACATCTTCACTGGCTGCGATAATAATCCGACGAGCAATAAAACGAGGGTCTTCTCCAGCATAAATCATCTTTGCAAGCCAATAGACTGTTGCATCGGGATCACTTCCTCTCATGCTTTTTATAAAAGCAGAAATTGTATTATAATGCTGATCTCCTGCTTTGTCATAGACAATATGTTTTTTTTGAATACTTTCTTCTGCTGTTTTAATGTCAATATTAATAAAACCCCTTTCATCAGGCTTTGTTGTTAAAACAGCAATTTCTAAAGCCGAAAGAGCTTTTCTTGCATCTCCATCAGAGAATTTCGCAATATGATATAAGGCTTCATCGGTAATCTTAATATTTAAATGCCCAAGACCTCTTTCTTTGTCTAAAAGAGCCCTATTAAGAATTTTTATGATTTCTTCTTCTGAGAGGGGTTTGAGTTCAAAAACATGACTTCTTGAAAGTAAAGCAGAATTTATATAAAAGAATGGATTTTCTATTGTAGCACCAATAAGAATTATACTTCCCTCTTCAATGTCAGGAAGTAAAGCATCCTGTGAAACCCTATTGAGTCTATGAATTTCATCAATAAAGAGTATTGTTTTTTCTCCCTTGCTTTTTCTATTTCTTGCAATGGTAAGTTGTCTTCTTATTTCATCAATATTTAATGTAGTGGCGTTTAACCAATGAAAATGAGCCTTTGTTTTTGAAGCAATAATTCTTGCTAAAGCTGTTTTCCCAACCCCAGGAGGACCATACAATATAAGGGATGTAATCCTGTCAGAGTCAATTGATCTTTTTAAAAGTTTTCCTTCAGAAAGTATATGTTCCTGTCCCACATATTCATTTAAATCCTTTGGTGCCATTCTGTAAGCAAGGGGTTCTTCTTTCGGAGGCTCTATTACTTCATTAAAGAGATTACTCATTTTATATTCCCAAGCATTTTTATAAATTCTATAAGAAGCGATTTATCATAATCCTTTTTTTCTCTTGTAAGAATTGATAAGGCAAAGAAAGGAGTTAAAGGAGCCTTGTAGGGTCTTCTTGTTGTAAGAGCATCATAGCAGTCAGCTATTGCTGTAATTCTTCCAAAAAGTTCGATTTCTTCTTCCTTTAAACCATAGGGGTAACCTCTTCCTGAGAGTTTTTCATGGTGTTGTAAAATTGCAGGATAGGATTCCTTAGGAACTTCTTTATTTTCTTTTATTATTTCATAACCAGAAATTACATGTTGTTGAATTATTTTGTATTCTGTATCTGTTAATTTGCCCTGTTTGTTTAAAATTTCATGGGGTATTTTTGTTTTACCAATATCGTGTAACATAGCACCAATACCAAGTTTTTGAATTTTTTCCTTTTCCAGTTTAATATGAATACCAAGACCTATTGATAAAACTCCTACATTTATACTGTGTGTATAGGTATAGTAATCATATCCCTTTAGGGTTAATAGCCCATATATTGAATCTGGTTCCTCTATAACTTTTTTTATAATGTCATCTACCAGATTTTGCACTTCTTTAATTTTTTTGCCACTTCTTGGATCTTTTAACAGCTCTTTCATTACCACCTTGGAATTCTCTTTGAATATAATGTTTGCAATTATTTTTTTATCTTCTTCTGAAATGTCTACATTAGCTAATTTGTCTTGAAGCCCTTTAATATATTCCTCATAAAGGGGAATATCCTTTTCTTCAATAACTAATTCTCCTTCAACTGAAAATATATCTTCAGTAATCACTACAGGATTTTTATCAGAGGCATTTATTATTTTGGTAAATTCAAGATTTTTTAGATTATAGATGGGGAAATTTATTTCTGTCCCTGGAACAAGCAGTTTTTTCTCAATTTGATAATGCTTTTCTTTGAAAAAAGAATAATTGCTGAAGGCAACTTTAATATCCTGAACTTTTGGTTTGACGGGCTTTTTTGATAAGTAGTATTCCAAACTTTTTATTTCGGTCTTGTCGAGATAAACATAATCAAAGCCTTTTTCTTCTAATATTTCAAGAAAAATCCTATTTAGAATGTTACCTCTGTTAAAAACTTTCTTTACAACACCATTGTCTTTTACATAAACATTAAAGGGTAAGGCTATGCCTGTTTGAAGTCTTTTGGTTTCAACTTTTATTAAACCTTCAGTTGGGGTAATCTCTTTGATCTGGTATTTGAAGTTTACAGCCATAATTAATTATCTCAAAAAAGCCTATTTAATGTAAAATATTAAGATGGAACAAATTATATATCCCGATAATTTAAAAAATACAGGTTGTCAAGCCTTTTTTACAGAAAAAATTTTTCTATTGAGCTTTTTACTAATAAATATCAACTCTATCTACCCATTCAAAGGCACACAGACAATATTATAATTATCGACAAATACTCCAAACCTCAAGTAGCAGATTCTGTGCTCACTGACAATAAAGAACTTTTTATAGGGATAAAAGTAGCAGATTGCCTACCAGTGCTTCTTTATGATCCAGTAAAAAAAGTAATCGGAGCTATACATGGAGGATGGAGAAGTACAGCAAAGGCAATATTGAAAAAAACAATCTTAAAAATGGTAGCAACTTATGGTTGTAAACCTTCAAATATTCTTATTGCTATGGGACCAAGTATTAAAGGTTGTTGTTATGAAGTAGGTGATGAAGTAATAGAAGCTTTGAAATTAGAGACTCCTTCAAATGAATTTGTTTTAAGAGTAAATGGTAAAAGTCATGTTGACCTTGCCACTGCTAATTTAATTCAGGCAATATCAATAGGTGTAAAAAGAGAAAATATATGGATTTGTTCATCCTGCACCCGATGTAATACTGAGCGATTTGCTTCTTACAGATATGAAGGTAAAAAGGCTGGTAGACAATACGGAATAATCGGAATGTTATAATAAACAAACGGGGTGTAGCGCAGCTTGGTAGCGCTCACGGTTCGGGACCGTGGTGTCGGAGGTTCAAATCCTCTCACCCCGATAGAATTGATAAGGGAGAAGGTATGAAAATTTCTGCTAAAAATTATTTCTGGTTTGGCTTTTACTTTAACTAATCTGCCTCTGGCAGTTTAGTCTGTAAAAAAATACTTAAGCAGACAAGTCAGGGGCAGACAGTTACCCCTGATTTGTCTGCTTTTTTATTTATTTAAAATACTTTAAAGGAGGAGGTTTAAAAATGGTAATTGTAATGAAGCCAGAAGCAACAGAAGAGCAATTAAGGCAAGTTATCGCAAAAATTGAGGAACTCGGTTACAAACCCCATGTAATCTATGGTGCTACAAGAAATGTAATAGGAGCTGTTGGAGATGAAAGAGGAAAGTTTATTTTACAAAGCCTTGAAGTTTTAGATGGCGTTGAAGCTGTTATTCCTATTTTAAAACCCTACAAACTTGCCTCAAAGGAGGTAAAAAAGGAAAAAACTATTATTAATGTTGGCGATATCTCTATAGGTGGAAGCGACCTCATTATTATTGCAGGACCCTGTGCAGTGGAAAATCAAGAACAAATTGTAAAAACAGCAATGACTGTGAAATCATTAGGTGCTCACATTTTAAGAGGCGGTGCTTATAAGCCAAGAACCTCTCCTTATGCTTTCCAGGGACTTGGCGAGGAAGGTTTAAAATTACTCAAAAAAGCAAGTGAAATCTCTAAGATGCCTGTAGTAACAGAGGTAATAAATCCAGAACATGTTGATTTAGTCTGTGAATATGTTGATATTCTTCAAATAGGAACAAGAAATGCTCAGAATTTCGAACTTCTTAAAAGAGTTGGTCAGGCTGACAAGCCTGTAATTCTTAAAAGAGGGATGTCAATGACTATCAAGGAATGGCTTATGAGTGCTGAATATATCTTAAGTGAAGGAAATATGAATGTGATATTATGCGAAAGAGGAATAAGAACCTTTGAAACTTCCACAAGAAATACCCTTGACCTTTCAGCTATAGTGGTGCTTAAAGAAGAAACTCATTTGCCTGTTATAGTTGACCCATCCCATGCTACAGGATATGCAAAGTATGTTTTACCAATGGCTTTAGCTGCAGTGGCTGCAGGTGCTGATGGTTTAATGATAGAGGTTCATCCTAATCCTGAAAAAGCTTTTTCAGACGGTCCTCAGTCTCTTAACTTTGATGCCTTTGGTAAATTAACAGAAAAAATTAAGAAGCTGACAGAAATTATAAAAGAATGTTAACCATAGCGAATTTTCATTAAAATTATTACGGAGATTAATATTAAAGAAACAAAATTTGCTAATATTACAGGGAATTCTTTGATAAGAATTCCATAAAAAAACCAAAGGAGAATTCCTATGCCTAAAAAAACAAACATGGCAAGAGAAACATCCTTGGCAGATTTGGTTTTATAGATTTTTATTGCCTGTGGAATAAGAGCTGAAGTTGTTATAATACCTGCTATTGTTCCGATTAAATCTGAAAAAATTGAAATATTTTCCATTGAAAACTCCATAGTTTATATTGTATTATTAAACAATAAATTTTTGAAACTATGACAAAAATAGAAAAAATAAGAATAGAAATTCAAACACTAAAAAAGCTACCTACTCTATCGCATTCTGCAATGAAAATATTAAATTTAACAGAAAATGAATCAACCCATCTTGATGAACTTGTAAAAATTATAGAAAATGATCCGCCAATTTTGTCAAAAGTTCTTGGAGTAGCAAATATACTTTATTTAGGATATGGATATAAAATAACTACGGTAAAGGACGCTCTTTTTAAAATTGGATTTAATACTTTAAGAAATATAGCCTTTGGAATTTCTATTTTCAGTCTTTTTAAAAGTTCAGGGCAAAAAGAAATAACTTATAGAAAACTTTTTAAACATTCAATCGCAACAGGAGTAATAAGCAAATTCATATCAGAAAATATACTTGATTATAATGATGAGACAGCCTTTACTTGTGGAATGCTTCATGATATAGGTTTATTTGCCCTTCATTATTTAAATTATGAAGCCTATGTAAAAATAGAAAATCTTGTATTACAGGGGAAAACAATTGTCGAAGCAGAAAATGAAGTTATTGATTTAGATCATTCAATAATAGGAAAGTGGCTTTCTGAATGGTGGGGTTTACCTGAGGAGATTGGAGAAGTAATACTTTATCATCATGAAAATCCAGCAACTTTAGATAATAAATATCGAAAAAATATAGCATTGGTGCATCTTTCCAATTTTATTTCTGAAAGAATAGGATTTGGAATATTTGACGGAGTTCAGGAATCTACTTTTTATGAATACGGAATATATAGCATATTTACTTTACCAGAAATCAATGAATTAATAAACTACATAAAAAATGATTTACCCTTTGAGGAGATAAATATAATATGAGAGATTTTTTAGAAAAATTGGGGAATCTTTTAGAAATTGAAAATTATAAGAAACTTCAAACAGAAGAATTAAAAAAAGCAATTTTGCAATCTATGCATAAGAAAGATAAAGTAAGCTATAAATTATTAGATATTTTTGAGGATATGTCTTCAAATTGTGAAATTAATATTAGAATAATTTCACTTATAAACTTACTGATAAACAGAATTTATCAAGAAAAGGATAGAAATATAAAAAGCTTTATTTCTTTTGCCTTAGAAGAAATTGCCCGATTATTACCAATTGAAAACATCTCTTTAATGGAAAAAGATTCTAAAAGGAATTATCTAATTTTAAAATTTGCATCAGGTAAGATAAAAATAAAAGATTTCAGAATTAAAAAATTTCCTATTGAAGATTCTTTATCAGGGCAGGCATTCAAAAGTGGAAAATATATTTATATCCCTGACACTGAGGTTGACCCCAGATTCAATAAAAAATTATCTAACCTGCCTATTAAATCATTACTATCTGTGCCATTAAAAGAAGGAGATAAAGTAATTGGTGTTATGAATTTTTCCCATGCTATAAAAAATGCCTTTAATGAAATGGTAATTCATATGCTTGTCAGTTTTACAAATCTATTTTCTTCCATATTGACCCTTTTCAAACTTTATAGGGAAAACCTTCATTTTAATTCTCGGCTAAAAAAGGAAGTTAATAAGAAAACAATAGAAATTCAGCGGATGAATATAAAGCTATATAAAACCTCCATAACTGATCCCTTAACAGGACTTTATAATCGAAGATTTTTCTCCCAGAGATTAGAAGAGGAATTCAATAGATTTTTAAGATACGGAAGTAATTTCTGTCTTGTCATACTTGATTTAGATAAATTGAAATATATAAATGACACCTATGGACACTTAGAGGGTGATAGAATATTAAAGATTTTTGCTAAAATATTGGCTAAAAGAACTCGTAAAGAAGATGTTGTTGCAAGAATAGGAGGAGATGAGTTTGCCTGTATTTTAGTGGGCTCTAATATTGAAGGAGCAAAAATATTTACTGAAAGAATTAAGGAGGATTTAAATAAAAATTATAAAAAAGAAAAACTAACATTTTGTGCAGGTGTTGGATGTTTAAATAAAGGAGAGTATTTTAAATTTTATAAATCCTATAAGGAATTTTTCAAAGAAGTAGATAAAACCCTCCTAAAAGCAAAAAAGATAAAGGATTCTGTAAAAATAATTGAAATTGATAAATAATCTATGCTAAATTTTAAACTTAGAGTCTTTGACTCTTTAAAACACATGCCCTAAAAATTTCCCGATGGTCCTCTTTGAGGTTTAGGGAAAAGGGCAGAGGAAAAACCAATTAAGGAGGCTTTTTATGGCAGTAGTTACAATGAAAGAACTTCTTGAAGCAGGTGCTCACTTTGGTCATCAAGTCAAACGCTGGAATCCCAAAATGAAAAAGTATATTTTTGCTGAAAGAAACGGGATTCACATAATTGACCTGCAAAAGACAGTTAAAGGAATTGAGGAAGCCTATGAATTTATTAAAAGTGTAGCATCTCAGGGAAATGGAATTCTTTTTGTTGGAACAAAAAAACAAGCTCAAGAAGCAATAGCTGAGGAGGCAAAAAGAGCAGGAGTATATTATATTAACAACCGTTGGCTTGGAGGAATGTTAACTAATTTTTCCACAGTTAGAAAAAGTGTTGAAAAATGGCAGAGAATTGAACAGATGAAAGAAGACGGAACTTTATATCTTCACACCAAAAAAGAAATTGCCAAACTTGAAAAAGAAAGACAGAAACTTGAAGTCAATCTAATAGGAATAAAAGATATGATGGAACTGCCTAAGGCTATATTTATTGTTGATATAAAGAAAGAAAGGATCGCTGTTGCAGAGGCAATAAAACTTGGAATTCCCATAGTAGCAATTGTTGATACAAACTGTGATCCTGACCTTGTTGATTATGTAATACCTGGTAATGATGATGCTATAAGAGCAATTAAGCTTATAACTTCTAAGATGGCAGATGCTGTTTTAGAGGGCAAAGAAATTCTGATTAAAAAACTTGAGGAAGAGGCTGAAAAAGCAGCAATAAAAGAAAAAATACTCCAGGAAGAGGAGTATCAGAAATCAATGGATGAATACATAGAACAGTAAAAAGGAGGAAATCATATGGCAATATCTGCTCAAATGGTCAAAGAACTTAGAGAAAAGACAGGTGCAGGAATGATGGAGTGTAAAAAAGCCCTTGAAGACTCAGGGGGAGATTTTAATAAAGCAATAGAATATCTTAGACAAAAAGGGCTTGCAACAGCTCAGAAAAAAGCAGGAAGAACTGCAACAGAGGGTATAATAACTTCTTATATTCATATGGATAAAATAGGTGTACTCTTAGAGCTAAACTGTGAAACAGATTTTGTAGCAAGAAATGAAGAGTTTCGTCAGCTTGCAAAGGACATTGCTATGCATATAGCAGCAGCTAATCCTCAATATATAAGCAAAGAAGATATACCTCAGGAAATAATTGAAAAAGAAAAAGAAATATATAAAGCTCAGATTACAGGGAACAAACCTCCACAGGTTATTGAAAAAATTATAGAAGGAAAACTAGAAAAATTCTTTGAAGAGATGTGCTTACTAAACCAACCCTTTATTAGAGAGCCTGAGAAAAAAATTCAGGATTTAATTACTGAAAAAATTGCTAAATTTGGTGAAAACATAGTTATAAGAAGATTTGTTCGTTTTCAGGTAGGACAGAGTGAATAAAAAATTTTATGATAGGATTCTCCTGAAACTAAGTGGAGAAGCCCTTATGGGTGACAGGGGTTATGGAATTGACCCTGATACAGTTAGTTATATGGCTAATGAAGTTAAAAAAGCCTATGAATTAGGAACGCAAATAGCGGTAGTAATAGGAGGAGGTAATATATTTAGAGGAGTTGAGGCAGCAGAACAGGGCATAGAAAGAGCAACAGCAGATTATATGGGAATGCTTGCTACAGTGATAAATGCTCTTGCTCTTCAGAATGCCCTTGAAAAAATAGGAGTAAACACAAGAGTACAATCAGCTATTGAAATGAGAGAGCTCGCTGAGCCATATATAAGAAGAAAGGCAATTAGACATCTTGAAAAGGGTAGAGTTGTTATTTTTGCAGCGGGCACAGGAAATCCTTATTTTACAACTGATACAGCTGCTGCCTTAAGGGCAATTGAAATTGGTGCTAATGTTATACTTAAAGGCACTAAAGTTGATGGAATTTATTCCTCAGATCCTATAAAAGATTCAAAGGCAAAAAAGTTTGATACACTTACTTATATGGATGTGATAAGATATTCATTAAAAGTTATGGATTCTACAGCGATTACGCTATGCATGGATAATAATCTTCCAATAATAGTGTTCAACATTCGTAAAGAAGATAATTTAAAGAAAATTTTGTTAGGTAAAAGAATAGGAAGCATTGTTTTAAGAGAGGTGAAAGATGATGCAGGAGTTCAAGAAGAAAGCTAATGAAAAAATGAATAATGCAGTTGAAGTTTTTAAAAAAGATTTAGCTACTTTTAGAACTGGTAGGGCTTCTCTTTCCATTCTTGATAATATAAGAGTTGATTATTATGGAAGCCTTGTCCCTCTAAATCAGGTTGCTACATTAGGAATTCCTGAACCAAGAACAATTACAATCCAACCTTGGGAACAAAAGATGGTAGGAGAAATAGAAAGGGCTATAATGAAATCAGATCTCGGACTTACACCTATAAATGATGGTAAAACCATAAAAATTAATATTCCTCCCCTTACAGAAGAAAGAAGAAAACAGCTTGTAAAAGTAGTAAGAAAAAGAGCTGAGGAAGCAAGAGTTGCAGTTAGAAATATAAGAAGAGATATTATTGAGGAAATAAAAAAAGCTGAAAAGGATAAAAAATTAAGTGAGGATGACTCAAGAAGAATTCAGGATGAAATTCAAAAGATAACAAATTCTTTCATTGAAAAAATAGATAAAATCCTTGAGCAAAAAGAGAAAGAGATTATGGAGGTCTAAATAAATGAAAATTGATGATGAAAGAAAAGATAGACTAAAAAAAATGCTAAATAAAATGAAAGAACAGATTATACAAGAAGACAGAGAAGAGATGAAAAAGTTTCAAACCGGTGAGAAAAGACAAATTGTCGAAGCTGTTATGGATGATGCAGATTTAAGTGCCATTGATATATCAGAAGACATTAGCTTGAAACAATTAAGTACCCACAGAGACATTTTAAAAAAAATAGAAGAGGCATTGAGAAAACTTGAAGAAGGTACATATGGAATATGTGAGATGTGCGGGGATGAGATTTCTGAGCAAAGACTGAAAATTCTTCCCTTTGCAATTTATTGTAGAGATTGTCAGGAAAAAATAGAAATGATGGAAAAATTTGAAGGGGAAGAGGGTTAATAAATAATTCTCTCTAAAAAAAGTCCTTGGGGAGGGGCTGTTCTTAATGGATTTGGCCTCTCCCCTTTTTTTATAGCTTTTTTAACAGCCTCTATTGTTAAACCACCTCTTCCTATTTCAATTAAACATCCTACAATATTTCTTGCCATATATTTTAAGAATCCATCTGCTTGTATTCTAAATTTTATAAATGAACCATTTAAATCCATATCCATAAAGGAGAATTTGTTTAAAAATTCTAAATTTATTTGATAAACAGTTCTGACCTTGTCTTTAACATCGGTACTCCCAGAAAAAGATTGAAAATTCATGGTACCAATCAAAATTTCCTTTGCCTGATTCATAATTGATAAATCAAGTTTTATTGGATAATGCCATACATATCTTTTAAGAAAACATGAACAATCCTCATCAATGCAAAGATAATAAATATAGGATTTTTTCTTAACATCATATTGAGGATGAAAATTTTCATCCACCTCTTCTAAATCAACAATTCTAATATCTGGAGGAAGATTAACATTTATAGCTTTTTTTAAAATATCAAGGGAAAATTTTAAATCAAAGCTGAATGTAGCAACCTGTCCGAGGGCATGGACTCCTGCATCTGTTCTTCCTGAACCTCGGATTTTGATATCTGATTTTAGGATTTTTGATAGAACCTCTTCAATGGTTGCCTGAATACTTTTTCCTTTTTTTTGTCTTTGCCAACCGTTGTAATTTGTTCCATCATATTCAATAGTCATTTTAATTTTACCCATAGTTTTAAATTATAACATTTTGATACTTCTTATTCTTTCAGGTTAAAATATTTCATGCAAAAGACAGGTATTGCTGAACTTCCACTCCATAATGGTAAAGCTCCAAGATGGCTCTTCAGCAGAATGAAAGCCCTTGCAGAATCATTTGTAGAAATCATGATTATTGAATTTGGTAAAAAAGAAATTTTGCGAAGAATGTCTGATCCATTCTGGTTTCAGGCTTTTGGGTGTTTGCTTGGATTTGATTGGCATAGTAGCGGACTAACCACAACTGTCACAGCAGCAATTAAAGAAGCTTTGAAGGATAAAAAAAAGGAATTCGGAGTCTTTGTTGCTGGGGGCAAGGCAAATACTGCCTTACAGACTCCTCAGGAAATACTAAATTACGCCGAATCCTTTTGTTTTGATCCAACCCCCTTTATTTATGCAAGTAGACTTTCGGCAAAGGTAGATAATGTAGCAGTTCAGGATGGATTTAATTTATATCATCATACTATCATATTTACCGATGAAGGAGATTGGTGCGTAATACAGCAGGGAATGAATAGTAATCTTTGTGTAGCAAGAAGATATCATTGGTTAAGTTATAATCTTAAAAGCTTTGTTGAAGAACCGCATACTGCTGTATGTTGTGATTTAAAAACAGAGGCTTTGAATTTTACAGCTATTGAATCATCTTCTTTAAGGGAAAAATCTGTATCGCTTTCCTGTGAGAAACCTGAAAAAACTTTAAAAGAGATTAAAAAGGTTAAAGAACTTATTATGCCGAAAAGACATTTTTTAACATTGGAAGATATAACGCCAGAAAATATCTACAAAATTTTAATCAAAACCTATGAAAAACAACCTTGTAATTTTGAGTCATTACTAGAAATTAAAGGGGTAGGAGCAAAAACCCTTAGAGCTTTAGCTTTGACATCGGAACTTCTTTATGGAACACCTATTAGTTTTAAAGACCCTGCCCGTTATAGTTTTGCCCATGGTGGTAAAGATAGAATACCTTATCCTGTCGATAGAAAGCTTTACGATAAGACCGTTGATGTTTTAAGAAAAACAATTGAAGAATCTAAAATAGGCAGAACTGAAAAAATTTTCGCATTAAGGAGATTGAATCAATTTTTTAAGCTGGCGTAAGAACTTTATCTTCAAGTCTTTGAATTCTTATTAAAACATCGTCAATTACTTCTTTTTGAGAAAGAGCTTTTTTTAGTTCTGTTTTGATTGAGGATATTTCGATATAGAGTTGATCAATTCTTTGATTTGTCTCGTCAATTCTTGCACTCAGTTGAGAGTTTAAATTATCAATTCTTGTGCTTAGTTTCCAATCTAAATCATCAATGCGTTTATTAGTATCATCAATGCGTTTGTTAGTATCATCAATGCGTTTGTTAGTATCATCAATAGATTTTCTTATTTGTCTTAATTCATTTTCAATATTAATCTGACGATTTTCCATCGCTGTCATTCTGTTTTCTATTGCTGTCATTCTTGCATTCATTGATTCTATTGCTATCTGAAATCCTGCAAGTTGTCCTGTAACAGTGTTTTTAAAATCTTTAAATTCTTCCTTTATTTCTCCAAGAATTAAATCTCTTATTCTTTCTGCTATTTTTTCCCATTCCATAATGCTCCTCCAATTATTTTAATACTATCAAAAATCATATTAAAATAACAAGATTATCTCTGTGAATAATTTCATCGGAATATTTGTAACCTAAAATTTTATTTATATCAGAGGATTTTTTCCCTTTTATTAACCTGATTTCACAGGAGGAGTAATTAACTAATCCTTTTGCAATTCTTTGACCATTTTCATCAATGCAATAGACTGCATCTCCTATATCAAAATCACCTTCAACTTTCTTTATTCCTGAAGGTAAAAGACTTTTTCCATTTTGTATTAATGCCTTTACAGCACCGCTGTCAATATATAAATTCCCCTTTGACCTTGTTGCATAGGCTATCCAGCCCTTGCGAGAGGTTACTCTGTGACTTATTGCTTCAAAGTAGGTACCAATACTCTTACCTTCTAATACTGCTTTTATATTTCCGTATTTTCTTCCACTTACAATATGAACAGGTACACCAAAGGAAGTTGCTTTTTTTGCAGCAATTACTTTAGAGTACATTCCTCCTGTTCCATATCCTGTTGAAGTTGGTTTTGCAATATTTTCAATCTCCTTTGAAAATTCTTTGACATGCCTGATTATCTTTGCATCTGGGTCTTTTTTAGGATCTGATGTGTAGAGTCCTTCAACATCAGATAGAATTATTAAATGATTAGCCTCGATAAGTCCGGAAACCAAGGCTGCAAGCTGGTCATTATCACCAAATTTTATTTCATCAGTGGCAACAGTATCATTTTCATTTATTATTGGAATCACTTTCATCTCAAGGAGTGTTAGAATCGTATTTTTTGCATTTATATATCTAATCCTGTCACTTAAATCATCTCTTGTAAGAAGAATCTGAGCTATGTGTTTCCCATATTGTAAAAAATACTTTTCATACATCCACATTAAAAGAGGTTGACCTACTGCGGCTGTTGCTTGTTTTTTTCTTATTTCCTTTGGCTTATTTTTTAGTCCGAGTTTTCGAAGCCCTGACGCAATTGCCCCAGATGAAACCATTACAATTTCTATTGAACGATCAGTCAACTCTGATATTTCTTTTGCAAGGAAATGAATTCTTCTCTGATTAATTCGACCAGCTTTGTCTGTTAAAAGATTGCTCCCTATTTTTACTACTACTCTCATTTTTTATTACTCACTTTCTCTGAAAGATATTCTAATAATTTATCGATTCCTTCTTTTTTTACTGCACTTATTGGGAAAAAATCAATCCTTTTTTCTTTACAGTAATCTTTCAGCCTCTTAAGCCTTTTCCCTTCGTAGGCTATATCAATTTTTGTTCCCACAACAGCAAAGGGTTTATTTATAAGTTTAGGGTTATAAAGTTCAAGTTCCTTTTGGATCTTTTCAAAATCCTCTACAGGGTCTGATTGAAGATAATCTGATACATCTACGAGATGGAGAATTAAAGAGGTTCTTTCTACATGTCTTAAAAATTGATGCCCTAATCCAGCACCTTTATGGGCTCCTTCAATTAATCCAGGAATATCGGCAACAACAAAGCTTTGGTAGTCTTTATATTTTACTACACCTAAAACAGGAGTAAGAGTAGTAAAAGGATAATCAGCAATTTTTGGACGAGCAGAACTTATTATTGATATTAAAGTTGATTTTCCAGCATTTGGAAGACCTATGAGTCCAACATCAGCAAGAAGTTTAAGTTCAAGAATTATCCATTTTTCTTCACCTTTTTGTCCTGGTTGAGCATATCTTGGAGCTTGATTTGTAGGAGTTGCAAAATGGGCGTTTCCAAGACCTCCTTTGCCTCCTCTGGCTACTATAAACTCTTTGCCATCTTGATTAAGGTCTATAAGTATTTCTTCTGAATCAGCATCTTTAACAACTGTACCAATAGGAACTTTAATTATAAGGTCTTCACCATCCTTACCTTTCATGTTACTACCTTTTCCGTGTTCACCACGCTTAGCTTTATATGTCTTCTGATACTTGTGATCAAGGAGAGTATGAAGTTCTGAAGAAGCTCTTATTATAACATCACCGCCTTTTCCACCGTCACCACCATCAGGTCCGCCCTTAGGTACATATTTTTCTCTGCGAAAGCTTATACAGCCTCTTCCACCATCGCCTGCTTTTACATATATTTTTACATAGTCAACGAATTTCATATAGAAGAAAGGGGTGGACTTTCCACCCCGCTGATTTTTATTTATTGGGTAGGTTGAGTAACTGGATAAACGCTTACTTTAAGTCTTTCTTTGTCTTTTCTTTCAAATTTAACAACCCCGTCAATTAATGCAAAAAGTGTGTAATCAGAGCCTACACCTACATTGGCTCCGGGATGAAACTTTGTTCCCCTTTGTCTAACCAATATGTTACCTGCTTTAACAAACTGCCCACCAAATCTCTTAACACCCAATCTTTTTGCTTTACTGTCTCTACCATTTCGAGAACTTCCTACTCCTTTTTTATGTGCCATTTTATTCCTCCTTGTTTCTTAAATTTTTTAAACAATTTCCTTAATTTTTACTTTAGTAAAAATTTGTCTGTGTCCCTTTAGTTTGTGAATAGCTTTTTTTGATGGTGGTCTGTAAACAAGAATTTTGTCATCCTTTTTTGTTTCAATTACTTGAGCTTTAACTTTCATCCCCTCAATATAGGGATTACCTACTTTGATGCTTTCTGAAGATTTAAAAAGTAATACTTTCTCAAAAATTACTTCATCTCCTGGATTTAAATTTAGTTTGTCAATTTTTAATATGTCTCCTTCTTTTACTTTAAATTGTTTTCCTTTTGTTTCTATGACTGCGTACATTATAAATCACCTCCGTTATGGAATTACTTTATTAAGTGGATACTCTACAAAACCAGATGCTCCAGCATCTTTAAGTTTTGGTAGAATTTCTCTTACTTTTTTCTCATCTATTATAACCTCTAAGGCATACCAATTTTCATCATAAAGTTGGGATATTGTTGGAGAATGTAAAGAATTAAGTAAGCTCAATACTCTCTTTAGAGATTCTTTAGGAACATTCATTTTAAGCCCCACTTTTTCTTCTGCTAAAAGAGCACCCTTAAGAAGTATTGCGATGTTTTCCATTTTCTTTTTTTTCCAGGGATCTCTCCATGAATTTCTGTTTGAAATAAAACGGGTTGTTGACTCAAGTATAACTTCAATTACACGAAGTTTGTTAGCCCTTAAAGATGTTCCTGTCTCCGTTAAATCTACAATTGCATCGGCAAGATAAGGAGGTTTGACTTCTGTAGCACCCCATGAAAAGTAAACTTCTGCTTTTATTCCCTTATTTTTTAGATATCTCTTGGTGTATCCCACTAATTCTGTAGCAATTCTCTTGCCCTGTAAGTCTTCAATTTTCTTTATAGGAGAGTCTTCTGGAACAGCTATGACCCATCTAACGGGTCTAAACCCCTCTTTTGCATATTTCAACTCAGCAACTTCTACAACATCAACATTTTGTTCAAGTAACCAATCATATCCAGTAAGCCCGCAGTCAAGATAACCTTCTTCTACATATATGGGAATTTCCTGTGCCCGTAAAAGCATACAAGATATTTCTTCATCATCGATTACAGGATAGTAAGACCTGTGTGATACATGTACATTAAAACCTGCTTTTTTAAAAAGTTTCAATGTGGATTCTTGAAGACTTCCCTTTGGTAATCCTAATTTTAAAATCTTTTCTGCCATATTTTTATTAAAACCCCCAATATTTGCTTAGAAATATTATTTTAAAATTATCTTTTATTTTCAGTCAACTAAATTTTAGTTCAATTTTTTTAATTAAAAATAAAAAAAACTCTTGACAATCTTTGTAAAATTTGGTATTGTTTACTTCAAAGTAAAAAATTATTCTTTAAAAGGAGGTCATTATCATGACAAAGGCAGATTTAATCAGCAAGGTAGCAAGTAAAGCGCAGTTAACAAAGGCTGAAGCAGCAAAAGCTCTTGATGCTACAATTGAAGCAATTAAAGAAGCTCTTAAAAAAGGAGATAAGGTTACACTTGTTGGATTTGGAAGCTTTTATGTAACAAAGAGAAAAGCCAGAAAAGGAAGAAATCCAAGAACAGGTCAGGAGATTAAAATTCCTGCAACAAAAGTTCCTAAATTTACAGCAGGTAAATCTTTAAAAGACTCTGTGAAATAATTCTTATTTTTTTAATTAAAAGAGGGGAGGTCTATGCCTCCCCAATTTGTATTAGAAAAATGATTTTAAAGTGACAAAACATTACAATTTATTTTTTAATTTAGCCTTTCCAAATAAAGTACCAACAAAACAACAAATAAAAAATCTTATATTAAAAGTTTCTGATTTGTTTACCAATCTCGAAGCTGAAAGACCCGCTGATTATATGAATTCTAAAGAAGTGCTTACAGGTTATCTTATATACTTTGTACCTGTTAATTTATCGAAAATTTATAATATTTTTAAAGAATTAGCAATGCATAATAAGTTTTTAAAAAAGAATGAATTACGAATAATAGATTTAGGATGCGGACCATCACCTGCAGTAGTTCCCATTTTTGATTTAATAGAGGAGGGAAAATTAAGGATAAATCATATCAGATATGCAGGAATTGATTCAGAAGAAAAGGCTTTAAAAATAGGAGAAAAAATAGTTCAAAAAACTAAACCTGAAAAAGTATCTATTAAAGCTGAATTTATAAAAGGTGATTTACTTGATCTTTCTCTTTATAAAACTTTAAGAGATATCAAGCCCGATATTATTATCTTTTCTAATTCCTTAGGTGAAATTTTTGATAAAAGAGGGATTAACATAGATGAATTTATAAATCTTATTAAACCTTTTACATATAAAAATCCTGATCTTACTTTGATTTTAATTGAACCAGGTACAAAAAAAGCATCAATGAGGCTTCATGGAATAAGAGATAACTTAATAGAAAAACTTAATTTTTATCCCTATAGTCCCTGTCTTAATAATTTGCCTTGTTCAGCGCTTAAGGCAAAAAACTGGTGCTATGAGGAAAGAAAATGGTCTCCTCCTGAATATCTGGTTTTTTTAAGTTCTGTTGGATTACAGATTAATTATCTAAAGTTTAGTTATGTTGTATTGAGAAGAGATAAAGCTAACATTAGTGATATATTCGATACAGATGGTCATATAATAAAAAATACAAGTCATCTTTTAAATGAAAAAGGTAAGGTTAGGTTATGGGCTTGCTGGAATGGAAAACTCATTGATATGGAAAAATTAAAAAGAGATTTGAATGAAGATGATAATTGGCTAAAAATAAAAAAGGGAACCTATTTTTCAGTTGAAGGTGTAATATTTCTTTCAGACAAAAAAGTCAGAATTCCTAAGGATAGTGAAATCAAAATTCTTTATGAACCTTAAAAATTTTTTATAGAGGGCGGAGCCTCCGCCCTCTTAGATTAAAGAATCGGTAAATATCTTTCTAATTCATAGGGGAATATTCTTATACGGTAGTCATCCCATTCCTTTTTCTTGCTTTCAATAAGATTTGTGTATATGTGATCTCCTAAGGTTTCTCTAAGTATTTCACTTTTTTCGGCATATTCAATGGCTTCAATTAAACTTCCTGGAAGATTGTCTATCCCCAAAGCTTTTCTTTCTTCTGGATCAAGATGATAGACATCTTTTTCAATGGGTTCAGGAAGTTTATAATTCTTTTCAACTCCAGTTAATCCAGCATTAAGCATACATGCAAAGGCAAGATAGGGATTACACGCAGGGTCTGGACTTCTTAGTTCAATTCTTGTTGCCTTTTCTTTCCCAGGTTTATAGAGGGGCACTCTTATAAGAGCAGATCTGTTTCTTCTTGCCCAACATATATAGACAGGAGCTTCATAGCCAGGGACTAATCTTTTATAGGAATTAACCCATTGATTTAAAACAAGGGTAATCTCTTTTATATGAGTTAAAAGTCCTGCTATGTAACTTTTTGCAACATCTGATAGATAGTACTTGTCTTTTGGATCAAAGAATGCATTTTTATCACCTTTAAATAATGACTGATGGGTATGCATTCCACTTCCATTTTCCCCAAAAAGGGGTTTTGGCATAAAGGTAGCATAAACTCCGTGCTGTTTTGCAATCTCTTTTACTACAACTCTATAGGTCATTACAATATCAGCCATCTCAAGAGCTTCAGCATATCTTAAATCTATTTCATGTTGAGAAGGTGCAACTTCATGATGGGAATACTCTACCTTAATGCCCATTTGTTCTAAAGCTAAAATAGTGTCTCTTCTAAGGTCTTCTGCAGCATCTAATGGATAATCAAAATATCCACCTTCATCAAGAGTCTCTGTGCCTTTATCGTTTTTGAAATAGAAAAACTCAAGTTCTGGTCCGAGATAGAAGGTATACCCTTTTTTAGAAGCCTTTTCAAGATTTAGCTTGAGTATGTATCTTGGATCTCCTTTGTATGGAGTTCCATCAGGCTCATAGATATCACAAAACATTCTTGCAACAGGGCTTTCTTTTGGCCTCCAAGGAAGTATTGCAAAGGTAGTTGGGTCAGGTCTTGCAATCATATCTGATTCATCAATTCTTGCAAATCCATGAATTGAAGAACCATCAAAACCCATACCTTCTGAAAAGGCTACTTCAAGTTCTTCCACCGGCACGGCAAAACTTTTTAACTGTCCGAGAATATCAGTAAACCAGAGTCTTACAAATTTAACATTGTAATCCTTTACAAGTTGCATAACATCCTTTTGATCCCTTGGTTTTGAGTAAGTCATAAAATCCTCCTGCATTCATATTTACTGAGGCAAAGCCTCTTTATATAAAACTCCGTAAGTTTTTAAGTTTCAAAAATAGTTAAACATATTTTTATAAAACTTTTCCAATAGATTTAAGAAATTTTAAACGGCTAACGGTTGCCATATAGACATTATATTGGAAAGAAATTTTTTTGTCAATATAAGAGAAAAATTCTTATATGAAAAATGAATAATAAAATGGTAAAATTTGACAGTTTTCAAAGATTGATTAGAGAATTGTCAGAATAAAAATTTTTTGAACAAATTTGAGCCTAAGCATTACTTAATAAAAAATTAATATTTCAATTAAGTGAAAAATAAAAAAAGAGGAGGTGAATATTGAAAAGGATACTTTTTATTTTAATTATGCTGTTCTTTTTCACAGTTTTTATTACTGCAGACATCTATGGGCAAACACCGATTAACAAGTCACCACTGAATAATGCACCACCTAAGGTTAATGAAAACATTCCAAAGGAAAAACCTAAACCAACTGTTAAGAGCAGGGAATTCAGAAACATTAACTTAACAGCCACCCAGATTTCAAAGAGCAGAGAATTCAGAAACATTAACTTAACAGCCACCCAGATTTCAAAGAGCAGAGAATTCAGAAACATTAACTTAACAGCCATCCAGATTTCAAAGAGCAGGGAATTCAGAAACATTAACTTAACAGCCACCCAGATTTCAAAGAGCAGGGAATTCAGAAACATTGATTTTATTGTTACCCCCTTTAGATGAAGAGCAAAAAGTTTTGAGATATTGAATTTATAGAAGTAAGAATTTTTGATCTACAAAAAGTAAAAAATGAAAAGCAAAAACAAGGAGGAAAAATGAAAGTAAAATTTAGTATTTCTTTAACCCTATTGGTAATTATTGCCTTAGTAGTATTCTCAGTAAGCTTTGTATTAGCCCATGACCCTTCACTTACTAATCATCCAGGATTAAGTCATATTCATGTTAAAGGAAAAATAACTGCACCAGATGGTTCTCCTGCTCGTCTTCCCAGTGGTGCAATGATTGGTGGTAAGTCAGGTGAAGTATTTGATCTGATAGCTATTGAATGTCATGCTAATCCGAACGAAGTTGTTACCTCTCCGATTAATCCTAATACTGGAGAGTATGAAATTATTTTTTATTTCAAAAACCATACCGAAAGATGTCGTGAAGAGTTTGACGTAAGACCCATGTGGCCAGAAAGAATGAGATTTATAAATGCTCCGGGTTATGAGTTAAAGAGGGCAGCAAGATAGTAAGTAATTAACTCTTATATCGGATTGCTAAAAACATCAGAGGAAGGATTTAGCCTTCCTCTGATATTTTAATTTATAGACTTTTAAAGATCTTTTTTGAAATAATGTTTCTTTATTTCTTCTACTGCCTGTTCCTTTGTAGAAATTTTACCTGCTAATATAAGGATTTCTATTCTTTGTAATATCTCCCCTATTAGAGGAGATGGTTCAAATCCAAGATTAATAAGATCATCACCCTTTATTAGCGGGAGTTTTTTCTTGTTTCTTAAATAAACCTTTTTATAAAAGTCCTCAATCTCTTCATAGAACCATTTTCTTGAAGTACCAAGAGGATCTTTGCTCATTCCGTATATCAGGGCAGGTTGTAGAATATGCTCAAAATCTTTGATAAATCTAACTTTGTCAAGCAAAGTTTCAATTTTTTTTATTCTTGTGCCAGCTTTAATTAAAGCTTCGCAAAATTTTTGTTCTTTCCTCGAAGGTTTAATATTTTTTAATAAATCTGAGGAATGAAAATCAAACAAAGTTACAAATTTAAAACAGTTTAAATGTTTTATCTCTCTTTTTGAATTAATTAACAGTTCTTCTGCTATCTTTAAAGCTTCTATATGAGGTTTTAACGGCAGATAATCTGAAGTTTTGAATATACTTCTAAAGATATCATCTTCTATGATTAATTTTACGGTTTTATAGCTTCTTTCAACAGAAAAAATCTTCCAGAGTTCTTCCTTTACTCTTTCTTTTGCTGTAATTTTCATTAAAGGGGCATATTTTTTTAAAGCCTCCCTTGTTTTTTCTTCAATTTCGAATTCTAATGTAGCATGAAATCTATAAGCTCTCAGTACTCTGAGTGGGTCTGTCTTAAGATTTTCTTCATTTACCATCCTTATTATTTTATTTTTTATATCTCTCATTCCCTCAAAGGGATCAATAATTTTATCCATAGATAAGGGAACAGCCATTGCATTTATAGTGAAGTCTCTCTCACTTAAATCAGTTTCAATTGAATCTCCTCTTAATTGAGAAAAATCTATAGTTACATTGTCTTTTACAACTCTACCAATTGAAAAATTTTCATCAAGTAAAACAAAACTTCCTCCAACTGTTTTTGAAAACTCCCTTGCAAGTTCAATAGTCTCAGCATTAATTGCAAAATCTAAATCTTTTATTTCTTTTTTAAGAAGTAAATCTCTAATCGTCCCTCCGACCAGATAGGAATTATGAAAGAGTTTTTTTGATATTAAAAAATTTGAAACTTCTTTGAAATAGGGATTTTCTTTAAATTTATCAAACATGTCTCACCTCGAATTTATAATAAAAGTTACAGGTCCTTCATTGATAAGGCAGACATGCATAAATTTTCTGAATATTCCCTCTTTTACTGGAACTCCTTTTTCTTTTAAAGATTCAATAAATTCTACATATATTTTTTCTGCTTCCTCTGGAGGCATTGCTTTATCAAAGGAAGGTCTGTTTCCTCGACTACAGTCTCCCGCAAGAGTAAATTCTGATACAATTAGTATTTCTCCATTTACATCTACAACTGAAAGATTCATTTTTCCACGGGAGTCTTCAAAAATTCTCAAGTTTATAATTTTTTTAACAATATAATCTATGTCCTTTTTATTATCTCCTCTCTCAATTCCTAAAAATACAACAATACCTTTTTTAATTTCTGATATAATTTTGCCATTAACTTTTACATCTGCTTTACTTACTCTTTGGATTAATGCTATCATTTATGCTAATATATCATACAATGTTTGAGGAAGTCTCTACAATATTAGTGGTTGACGATGAAGAGGTTAATCTTGAATTAATCAGTGCAATTTTTTCAAATGTACCCAACATCATTGTCCTTACAGCCTCAGATGGATTAGAAGCAATGGAAATTCTTAAAAAACAGAGTCCTGATGTTATTGTGCTTGATATTAGAATGCCAAAAATGTCAGGTATGGAAGTTTTAGAGTACTTAAAATCTGACCCTCAGACTTCTCTGATTCCTGTAATTATTCTGTCAGGTGATGAAAATGAAAGAAAAAGAGCTTTGAACATGGGTGCTTCAGATTTTATTGGGAAACCCTTTGATTCCGAAGAACTTAAATTAAGAATTATGAATAATCTCAAAGTAAAAAAATACAATGATTTAATTAAAGACATAAATGAGGTCCTTCAAAAAGAGGTAATGAAAAAGACTCAGGAATTAAGAATAGCTTTAGAACTTGCAAGGGAAGCTGAATATGAAATGGTTATTAAGTTTGGTATGATTTCTGAATTTAGAGATGAAGAAACAGGCGCCCATATTAAAAGAATAAGTTTCTATGCTCAGCTATTAGGAAAGTTATATGGATTGTCTGAGGAAGAGCAAGCCCTTCTTCTTTATGCTGCTCCTTTACATGATGTAGGTAAAATAGGGATACCAGATAATATTTTAAAAAAACCTGGTCCTCTTACACCAGAAGAGTTTGAAATAATAAAACTTCACACAACTATTGGAGCAAAAATTTTAGAATCCGACCCAAGATTTTTAACTTTAAAAGCTGGGAGAATAATAGCAGAACAGCATCATGAAAAATGGGATGGGACAGGATATCCTTATGGACTTAAAGGAAAGGATATTCATCTTTATGCAAGAATTGTTGCAATATGTGATGTTTTTGATGCAATGACCTCAGATAGAGTATATAGACCTGCCTTCAGTGTTGAATCTACTTTAAATATCATGAAAAATGGCAGAGGTACTCATTTTGATCCTGATATTTTTGATCTTTTCATAAATAATATTTCAGATTTCATAAAGATTAAGGAAACATTTAAAGATTAACTAATAAATTATCTATAAGTCTTGTGTCTCCAATTTTAACTGCAATAGCAATTAAACAAACATCTTTCAATTCTTTTAATTCATTAAGAGTAAAGGGATCGAAAACCCCAGCATACTGAATTTCTTTTATAAGAGGTTCTTTTTTCAAAAGATTTTGAATTCTCTCGGAAACCTCTAATGGATTAATTTTTGCTTTTAAAAGTTTTTCTCCCTCTTTTAGACATTTATATATAACTGTGGCAGATTTTCTTTCAATTTCATTCAAATAACTGTTTCTTGAACTCATTGCTAATCCATCCTGATCCCTTATAGTAGGACATACTATGATTTCCACATCAATGTTTAAATCTTCTACCATTTTTTTTATAATTAAAGTTTGTTGATAGTCTTTTTGACCGAAATAGGCTCTATTTGGATTTACTATGTTGAAAAGTTTACAAACAATGGTTGCAACTCCACGAAAATGACCCGGTCTGAACTTCCCACATAATTTATCACTTAGATTTTCAACATTAATATAGGTACTGTAACCATTAGGATATAAAGAATTAACATCAGGTAAAAATAAATAGTCTATTTCTATATTTTTTAGTTTTTCGCAGTCTTTATCAATATCACGAGGATATTTTTCATAATCTTCACCAGGAGCAAACTGGATAGGATTTACAAAAATACTTACTACAGTAATATCATTTTCTTCCTTTGCCCTTTTTATTAAAGACAAATGTCCTTCATGGAGAGCTCCCATTGTAGGAACAAAACCAATAGTCTTGCTTTTTATTTTTAAATTTTTGGTTATCTCTCTCATCATTTTAGGTACTCTTATTATTTCCATCCCTTCGTCTCCCTATAAATTAGTTTTTTGAAAGAAATTATTTTATGATATATTTATTTTATGTTTTTTCTCAAAAAATTAGCCACTTCACTTATTTTGCCTCCTGGGTTTTTTATAGTTATATTTCTTATGATTTTTATTTTAGTGAAAAAGCATAAATTATTGCGTTTTATATCAATTTTTATGGCTTTTTTTATTTATTCAATTTCAATTGAACCAGTAAAAGATTTTTTAATTACACCTTTAGAAAAATTCTATTTTCAACCTTCGGAATTAAAAGGTGATGTAATTATTATTCTTGGAGGAGGTGTTTACAATTCTGGCTCTTTAAAAGAGGATACTGTTAATCGCCTGTTAGAAGGGTATATGTTGTATAAGAAAATAAAAACTCCCATAATTCTTTCAGGAGGGAATACAGAAGGTAAAACAGGTGAAGTTAAGATAATGGCAAGGATTTTAAAGGAATTGGGAGTTAATGAAAAATTCATAATAGAAGAGAGCAAAAGCAGAGATACATCAGAAAATGCTAAGTATGTAGCTAAAATTTGTAAGGAAAAAGATTTCAGAAAAATTATACTTGTTACTTCTGGCTATCATATGAAAAGGGCAGTTATATTTTTTAATGATAAAGGATTTGAGGTGGTGCCATATCCAGTTGATTTTAAAAGAGATGGACACTATACAGTATACAGTTTTTTTACCTAAATTTTAGTTCCCTTTGTAAATTCAGCAAAGGCAATAAGAGAATATATTGCCCTTTTAATTTTGCTGATATAATTGTTAGATTAAAAAGATGAAAAATATTGACAAATTTTAGTGATTTAAAATTTGACAAAGTAAGAGATTTTAAGGTAATTTATAATTTTAAGTCTAACTGATAAATTAATTTGAGGTGGGGTATAAAAATGAAAACAGTCTTTGTTAAAAAAGAAGATGTAAACAGAAAGTGGTGGATTTTAGATGCTAAGGGCCAGACTCTTGGAAGGTTTGCTTCAAGAATTGCAAAAATATTAATGGGTAAAAACAAACCCAACTATACTCCAAACGTAGATAATGGAGATTTTGTTGTGGTTGTGAATGCTGAAAAAATTAGAGTAACAGGGAAAAAATTAAATCAAAAAGTTTATTATCATCACACTGGTTATATCGGCAATCTAAAGGCAGAAACTCTTAAAGAAAGATTAGAAAAAAAACCAGAGGAAGTTATTGTTGATGCTGTGTGGGGAATGCTTCCCAAGACAAGATTAGGAAGAAAGATGATAAAAAAATTAAAAGTTTACAGAGGTTCAGATCATCCTCACATTGCACAGAAACCTGAACCTCTTAAAATAAATTAAAGTTTGAGGTGAAAGTAATGTCTGAGAATTTAGCCACAGGAAGAAGAAAAAGATCAATTGCAAGAGTTATTTTATTGCCCGGTTCAGGTAAAATTACAGTAAATAATAAGCCAATTGAAGAGTATTTCCCGAGAGAAACATTAAGAATGATTCTTATGCAACCCTTTCAAGTAGCTGGTGTGACAGGTAAATACGATGCGATTGTAAATGTTACCGGTGGAGGATTAAGCGGGCAGGCTGGAGCGATAAGGCATGGAATTGCAAGAGCTCTTGTAAGTATCAACCCTGATCTGAAGCCAAAACTAAAAAAAGAAGGACTTCTTACCAGAGATCCAAGAGAAGTAGAAAGAAAGAAATACGGTCAGCCAAAGGCAAGAAAGAGATTCCAGTTCTCTAAGAGATAAAATGCTCAAA
This sequence comes from Thermodesulfovibrio sp. N1, assembly GCF_001707915.1. GTDB lineage: Bacteria > Nitrospirota > Thermodesulfovibrionia > Thermodesulfovibrionales > Thermodesulfovibrionaceae > Thermodesulfovibrio. The sequence continues at coordinate 49,057 of NZ_MAVV01000003.1, forward strand.
GTTTTTATATGCGGTGGAAGCGGTTATACAGGGGCAGAACTTTTAAGGATCCTTGCAGGACACAATGAAGTAAATGTAGTTGGAGTAACTTCTGAAAAATCAGCAGGGATGGCAGTTAATAGCCTTTTCCCTGCTTTTTTTATTTATAAAGATTTAAAATTTGAAAATCTGAATGTAGATGCTATAAAAGACAGGGCTGATGTTTATTTTCTTGCTCTTCCTCATGGTAAATCTCAACAAGTAGCTTCAGAACTTGTTCAATATGGTAAAAAAGTAATAGACCTTTCTGCAGATTTTAGAATAAAAGATGCAAAAGCCTACTCATTGTGGTATAAAACTGAACATCTTTATCCCTCTCTTTTAAAAGAAGCAGTTTATGGTTTACCTGAAATATACAGAGATAGAATAAAAGAGGCAAAACTTATAGCCAATCCTGGCTGTTATCCAACAAGTGTTATTCTTCCTCTTTATCCTTTTTTAAAAGGAAATTTGATAGATACCCATACTATTATTGCTAATTCCTGTTCAGGAGTCTCGGGAGCAGGTAGAAAAGCTGAAATTGCTCTCAGTTACTGCGAAGTAAATGAGGATTTTAGAGCATACAATGTGGCAAAACACAGACACACCCCCGAGATTGAACAGGAGTTAAGTTATGCTGCTGGTAGTTCATTAACCATAGATTTTACAACCCATTTATTGCCTCTTAACAGAGGGATTCTTTCAACAATATATGCTAATCTGAACAAAGAGTTAAAAACAGCAAATGCTATAGAAATACTTATAGAACAATACGGGAATGAACCCTTTATTCAAATTATGCCAGAGGGTGAAGTCCCAAGTATTAAGTATGTAAAGGGAACAAATTATTGTTATATTGGGGCAGTATGTAATCCAAGAACTAAGAGATTAATTCTTATCTCTGCAATAGACAACCTTGTAAAGGGAGCTTCAGGACAGGCTGTACAAAATATGAACATTATGTTTGGAATTGATGAAACCAAAGCCCTTAAAAATCTTGCACTGTCTCCTTAATAATTCCTCCTCCTAAAACTATATCATCTTTGTAAAATACAGCACTCTGACCGGGTGTTGGTGCAAATTGAGGCTCGTCAAAAACAACCTTAGCTTTTTTATCCATTACAGTGACGGTAGCTTTTTCAGGATTCATGGCATAACGAATTTTAACTTCACATCTGAAATCGCTTTCTATATCATAAAGCCAATTTAGTTCTTCCACATAAAATTCTCTTATAAAAACCTTATCTTTCCCATCCACATAAATAGCATTAATGTTTGGGTCTATTTTTACAACGTATAATGGATATGGCGAGGCAATACCGATTCTTTTTCTCTGACCTATTGTATAAAGATGAATGCCTCTATGTTGACCAATAATTTTACCTGTTGAGAGGGAAATAATCGGTCCATAGGATGAGGTTTTAAGCATTTCATAGTATCTTTTTTCTTTAAGAAAACAAACTTCTGCGCTTTCCTCTGCTGACTTTGAAGGAATATTGGCTTTTTCAGCAATTTCCTTTACCTGTTCTTTTGTATATTCTCCGATAGGAAAAATTAATTGTTTAAGAAAATCCCTTTTTATTCCATAAAGAAAATAGGACTGGTCTTTTTTTCTGTCAATTCCTTTTGCAAGATAGCAATTTTTATTTTTTCTTAAAATCCTTGCATAATGTCCTGTAGCAAAATATTTTGCATTTAATCTGTCAGCTATATTTTTTAGGGCAGGAAATTTTATGTATTTGTTACAAAGAATACAAGGGTTTGGCGTTAAACCACTTTTGTAACCTTCAAAAAATGGATTTACAACATAGCTTTTGAAGGATTCTCTTAAGTCTTCAATGTGAATTTTGATATTGAGAAATTTTGCCGATTCCTTTGCAAGCTCAATATTGGCAGGGTCATCATAAAGAACAAAATATACTCCTTCAACAGCCCTTTTATCTTTAAGTAGCAAATAGGCTACAGTAGCTGAATCAACTCCTCCGCTCATTGCCACAACTACTTTTTCCATTTTTTTATTGTATCAGAGAGAGTTCGTAAAATTGAAAAATTCTCTTAAGGTTTCATCGGAAGGAATTAAGAACTTAATAATATGGACATTCTCCTTATAGCGAAGAAAATTCCTTCTATGTGGTATTATAATTTTATTGGAGAGGTGCCAGAGTGGACGATTGGGGCGGTCTCGAAAACCGCTGTGGGTTTACACTCACCGAGGGTTCGAATCCCTCCCTCTCCGTCATCCGATAAATTTTTTAATTATTTTTTCTTCATATTCAGGAAAATCTTCAAGATAAAAGGGAGTTTTTCTGCCAATATTGAGTTTAAGTATTTTAAAATTAAGTTCTCTTATTTTTCTGATTCTTACTTCGTCATCATCTATTGTTTTTAAAAGCTCCTTTAAATCTATTATTTCTTTTCTTATTTCCATCTCAGGAGGAATACATCCTGCATTTTTAAGAATTTTATAAGCAAGTCTTAAATCTTCAGGTACCCAGCTAAGGTCTTCAAGTTTCAGAGGTTTTCCCTTGTTTGGAAGGTCATCAAAAAGTCCCTGTTCCATTGCTTCACGAATTTTTTCTTCAGCTATTTTTTCAAATATATCCATTAATTTATATTGGCAGAAAATTTTTATAAAAAGTCAAATTTTTGTAGGTTCTTTACCTAATTGAAGAAATTAAAAATTCTTTAAATTTTTCGGGAATAATCCATTCTATACCAAGTTTGTCAGCCCATTTAATAAGTCCCTGATCACCTGTTATCAAAGTTGCTTTTATTTCTAAAGATAAAAATATCAAATCAACATCTTCTTTACTGTCGATAATTCCTTCTCTTAAAGCTTCTCTGTATTTTTTTCTTAAATCTTTAATAGTATCCTCAATGCCCTTTTGGGATACGGTCTTTACTGCGTGTTCTGCAGATCTTAATCCTTTGTTTATTCTTATTCTCATTTCCTCTACAAGTTCATAAAAAAATATAGCAGGACATAAAATCCTATGTTTATCAGGTGATTTAATTCTTATTAGATAATAAAAGTCCCTCGAAAGTTTTTTTTCATCGATAAAATAAAACAATTCTTTAACTACAGAAGAAGGCATATAAAAGTCAAAAGATGGACTTTTTTTCGCCAGATTTAAGAATTCATTTATAGCTTCTTCAGGAGTTTTTCCGAAAGGACTTCTTACGTCTGGATTTACAAAAATACTTGTATCTAATACTATTTTTCTTCTTTTTTTAAAAAGGAAAAAATCATTTTATGAGTTCACAACCTCTAAAATCTACTTGAAAACTATTCCAGTCACCACATTTGGAACATCTTCCTGTCCATTCTTCAAATTGAGATTTGCAAACTTTGCAACTATAATTTATAGAGGAAATCCTGTTTTCAGGGCATAATTCCTTAAATGAAGAGAGGGCTTTTAAAGTTTGATTTCTTCTCAGATAAAGATACCCTTTAATGCAATAAAGTTTAGGGTTTGTATATACAGCAGTATCTATTGAGTCTAAAATATCCATTGCATCATCAATCATTTCTAAACGATAATATAATCTGCCAAGTAGCATTTTAAGTTCATTATCATTTGGAGATTCATTTATAGCTTTGATGTAAGACTGAATTAATCTTTTTGGATCGCCAATGCTTATAAGTAAGTCTTCAAGTCTAATGAGTAAAATTTTTGATTTATGTTCAAAATAGGCTTTTTCAATTAAATTTATAGCCTCTTCTAATTCACCCTTTGAGATTAAAACTTCAACCATGCCTAAATAGGAAGGAATAAAATTTGGATGGGATTTGATTAAAGTTGAAAAAATTCTTTCAGCATTTTCTAAGTTTCCTTGTTCAAGGTTTACTCTTCCGTATTCATAGGAATATCCAATTAATTTGTTTTCTTCCTCCAACTTTTTTGAATTAGATACCATTTTAATAATTTTTTTCTGAATATTTATTAACTCTTCCCATTTTTCCATTTTTTCAAGAATGTTTCTCATTTTATAATGGGCTAATAAATTATCTGGCTCTATGCTTAAAATCTGATCTATATATTTTAATGCGAGCTCATTATCATTCATTTTTTCCATCATATCTTCAAGTGAAAGAAGGGGTATGATATTTTTGGGATCGAATTCATAGGCTTTTTATAATATTTAAGGGCTGTTTTGAAATCTTCTTCTTTTATTGCGATATCTCCCAATCTAATAAGTGCATCAATATGTTCTGGTTCTTCGTTTAATATTTCCTGTAAAGCTTCTTTTGCTTCTGAAGTTTTATCACGCATAATTGCATTAAGTGCCTTTGCATAATATTCTTTGATTTTTTCTTCTCTTTTCTGCCTTTTTTGTGTTTGAATTTTATTGATAAGTCCAACTGTATCCCTTATAAAAAAAACAATAAAAATAAAAAAAGCACCGAAACTGACGGAAATCAGAATTAGGGCTATTTTAGACATTTCATAGTAAGAGCTAAAAGGTATTTTTAAAATAATAGATTCCTTATTTTCAACCGCAAATAAACCAATAATTGTTATAAAAATAAGTATTAAGAAAATATACAATTTCGCCATAAAAAACCCCTCAGCTTTATTTTCTAAATTATAACTCAAAAGAGATAGAAAAATTAATATTAATTGACAAATAAATATATAAATATGTTAATTTTATAAGTCGGGGCTGTAGCTCAGTTGGGAGAGCGCTTGAATGGCATTCAAGAGGTCGGGGGTTCGACTCCCCTCAGCTCCATTAGATTTTTCAAGGGTTTTCAAAAGTTAAAATTATTAACATATAACTTAGTATTTTTAAGAAAGTTGTAAAGTGAAATTGATAATTTTGGGATAATTATTTTAAAGAATTAGCTAAAGAGAGATGATAGGGCTCTGATGTCCTTGATTAAAATTTTGCGATTTTGTTCAGTTATATAGCCTAATCGTTTAAGTTTACTTATAATTCTGATTGCTGTTTCTGTTGTTGTTCCACTTAACTCAGCAAGTTCCTGTTTTGTAATTTTTAAATTTATTAAAATTCCATCATTTGTTTTCTCTCCATATTTATTTGCGAGTTTAAGCAACTGATAGGCAATTCTTGCAGAAACATTCTCTAAGGCAATCTTCTGAAGATTTTCAATTCCTGATTTAAGTCTCATTGTTACGTGATGAAGAATTTCAGAGTGTAGTTCGGGATATTCTTTCAGAACCTGCAAAAAAATATTACTTTTTATTTTTCCTATTTCACAATCTTCCATGGCAATAGCATTTGCTGGATAGGGAAAGTTTTTTATAACTGCAAGAGCACCAAAAACATCAGGTGCATTAATTATTTCAAGGACTACTTCTCTGCCATCTGTGGCAATTTTTGAGATTTTTATTTTTCCTTTCAAGAGGATGTAAAGCCAATCGGGTTTTTGTCCTTCATGAAAGATAAAATCTCTTTTTTTGGTTTTGAAAGAAATTAGATTCCTTTGTAGAATTTCTATATCTTTTTGATTAATGTTCTTAAAAATAAATATTTCTTTGAGCATTGCGCTTTTAACTAATTTCTCTTGTCAATTACTCTTTTTAATTTTCCATCTACTTTTTCTAAGGAACGTTTTTCTGCGAGCTTTACATTAAAGGATAAACCAAATTCCGATGAAAGCCTATCTTTAAGTATATTTATTAATTGGCTTTGTTCCTTCATTACATCGGAAAATATATCTTCTGTTACTTCAAGTAAAATTGTGATGTTGTCAACTCCTGATTGTCTTTCAAGTATAATCTGATAATTTGGTTGTTTACCTTCTATTTCATATAAAATAGCTTCTATCTGAGAGGGAAAAATTTTTAAACCTCTTATAATTATCATATCGTCTGTTCTTCCCATAATCCGATCAATCCTTCTAAAGGTTCTTCCACAGGGACATTGTCCTGGTAAAAATCTTGTTAAGTCACCAGTTCTAAATCTCAATACAGGAAACGCTTCTTTTGTAAGAGTTGTTATAACAAGTTCCCCTGTTTGCCCTTCTTCCAATGGTTCAAGAGTATGAGGATCTATTATTTCAAATAGAAAATGGTCTTCATTTATGTGTAATCCGTTTTTTTCCAAACATTCTCCAGCTACACCAGGTCCCATAACTTCACTTAATCCATAATTATCTGTCGCTGTTATTTTAAGTTTTTCTTCAATTTCCTTACGCATTCTTTCTGACCAGGGTTCAGCTCCAAAAAGTCCGAATTTAAGGGATAGAGAATTAGGATTTATGTCTATTTCAAGTATTGTATTGGCGATTAAAAGGGCATAAGATGGAGTAGATATGAGGGCTGTGGTTTTATAGTCCTGCATTATTTTTATTTGTTTTTTAGGATTTTCAATTGATATGGGAATAACTGAGGCTCCTATTTTTTCTGCTCCATAATGAAAACCAAAGGCACCTGTAAAAAGTCCATAGTTAAAGGCAATTTGTATTACATCATCCTTTGTAATTCCTCCAGCTGAAAGGACCCGTGCAACAAGTTCAGACCATATTTTAAGATCACCTCTTGTATATCCAACAACAATAGGCATACCAGTCGTACCAGAAGAGGTGTGAATCCTTACTACCTCTCTTAATGGAACAGCAAATAATCCATAGGGATAATTCTCTCTCAAATCATTTTTAGTTGTGAAGGGAATTTTTTTTATATCTTCAATACTGCTGAAAGAATCAGGGTCTATTCCTTGTTTGTCAAACATTCTTCTGTAAAAAGGCACATTTCTGTAAACTCTGTGGATAGTTGATTGAAGCCTTTCAAGTTGAAGTTGTTTAAGGTCTTCTCTGTCAATGCATTCTTTTTCTTTATCCCATATCATAGTAACCTCCTTTAAATTCTTAATTCTGCATCAAGGTCTCTGCCAAGATAGGCTCTCTGCACATCTTTGTTAGAAAGCAAATCCTCGGCAGTTCCTTCTAAAATAATTCTTCCAGTTTCAATAACATATCCTCTGTTTGCTATTTTTAAAGCACTTCTTGCGTTTTGTTCTACAAGGAGAACTGTAAGCCCGTAAAGTCTTTTTAACTCTACAATATGCTGAAAAACTTCCTTTATAATATTCGGAGCAAGTCCCATACTTGGTTCATCAAGAAGAATAAGTTTGGGTTTTGACATTAAGGCTCTTCCAATTGCAAGCATTTGTTGTTCTCCACCAGACAGAGTCCCAGCAAGTTGTTTTTTTCTTTCCTTAAGTTTTGGAAATAAATGATAAATTTTATCGAGTTCCTCTTTAATTTCCTTTCTTTTTTTTAAACTATATTTACTATATCCTCCAATTAAAAGATTTTCCTCTACTGTAAGAGTTTTAAAAATCAAACGCCCTTCTGGAACCTGTGATATTCCCATTTTAACAATATTTTCAGTAGATTCTTTTGTTATATCCCTTTCTTCGTATATAATGCTTCCAGAAGAAGGTTTGATAAGCCCTGAAATAGTTGAAAGCAAAGTGGTTTTACCTGCTCCATTACTTCCAATTAAAGCTACTATTTCGCCTTTTTTTATATGAAGAGAGATTTTTTTCAGCGTGTAAAGTTTTCCATAATAAACATCTATGTTTTTAAGTATAAGCATTCAATCTTCCTCACCAAGATAGGCAGTAATTACATCAGGATTTTTCTGAATAGATAAGGGATCACCCTCTGCAATAACTTTTCCAAAGTTTAGAACAGTTATTGTATCACTTATACCCATAATCAGTTCCATATCATGTTCAACAATGAGTAAGGTGATTTGTTTTTCTTCTTTTAAATTTTTTATAAGAATGCTTAAATTTTTAGTTTCTCTAATATTAAGTCCTGCAGCTGGTTCATCAAGAAGCATTAATATGGGATCTGCTGCAATAGCTCTTGCAATCTCAAGAAGTCTTTGTTCTCCTACGGGTAAATTTTTAGCATATTCGTTTTTTCTATGATTAAGTCCAACATAATCAAGTATATTAAGGCTTTTGGTAATTATATCTTTTTGGACTTTCCTAACACTGTTTAACATTAATCCAGATTTTATAAATCCTGTTTCATATTTTAAATACATTCCCACCATAACATTTTCTAAAACTGTCATTTCTCCAAATAATTCAAGATTTTGAAAGGTTCTTGCAATGCCTATTTTTGTTCTTTTCTCAGGTGGAAGTTTATTAATAGGTTTATCATTAAAGATTATTTCTCCAGAATCCGCTGTTTCTAAACCACTTATAATATTCATTAAAGTTGTTTTTCCCGCACCATTTGGACCAATAAGAGCATGGATTTGACCAGTTTTAACTGAAAAACTAACATTTTCAAGAGCTTTAAGTCCACCAAAACTTTTCGATATATTTTTTATTTTAATTGTTATCTGTGAATCCATCTTTTGTATGTGTCTATAGTCATGGGTACTAAGCCTTTTCTCATAAAAAGAAGAAATAGTGTTAAAATTAATCCATAAAGGAGTATGTCGAACTCTTTAAATCCCCTTAATACTTCTGGAAGAATTGTTATAATAAGAGCACCTACTATACCTCCCCATATGTTAGATATTCCACCAATTACTACCATCATCAAAAACAAAACAGAATGAAAAAGTGAAAAACTACTCGGACTTAAAAATGTTACATAATGGGCATACATTGCTCCTGCTAAAGATGCATATATAGAACTTAAGATAAAAACTTTTATTTTTAGCTTTGTCAAATTAATGCCAGCAGTTTGAGTTGCTATTTCACTTCCATGCATAGCTTGAAGAGCTTTCCCTGTCATAGAATTAATAAGATTTAAAGAGAAAATCATGATTACTACGACACACATCCAGACAAGATAAAAATAATCATTTGTTGATGTAAAGGTATATCCAAAAAGATTCATTTTAGGAATATCTCCAAAACCAGAAGGTCCTCCTGGTCCCCATTCATGAAGTATAATATGGATTATCTCCCCAAATCCCAATGTAGCAACTGCCAGATAATGTCCTTTAAGTCTTAATGCAGGGATTGCAAGAATTATGGCAGCAGTCGATGAAACCAAAAGGGCTAAAAAAATGCTTAATATAACGGGTAGTCCAAAATGCAAACTCAATATAGCTGAAATATAAGCTCCGATTCCATAAAAAGCAGCCTGTCCAAGAGATATTTGCCCAGCATATCCCATGAGTATTGTGAGTCCAATTGCTACTAAAGCATTTATCCCTGCAAAAATTCCTATTGTATGAAGATAAGTATCTTTGATTACTATCGGGAATATAATAATTACTAAAGTTAAAATTAAAAGACTAAGTATATTACCTTTACCCATATTAAAATTTTCTTAATCTTAATGTTTCAGTTTTACCAAAAATTCCAGCAGGTCTAAAAAAGAGAATGAACAGCATAATCAAAAGAGCTACAGCATCTTTAAAGCCAGAATGAATATATCCTGCAGTGAATGATTCCAGTATTCCAAGAGTAAATCCACCAACAACTGCACCTCTTCCTCTTCCAAGTCCTCCCATTATAGCAGCACAGAATCCTTTAACAGAAAGCATAGCACCTTTATCATACTCCATAAGTGATATAGGAGTTATTGCTATTCCTCCAATTGCACCAATAAGACCACTTATAATAAATGAGAGCATAACCATGTTTGAAACATTAATCCCCATCAGCCTTGCTGCTTTTATATCAAGGGAACAGGCTTTCATAGCTCGTCCAAGCATTGTTTTATTAAAGAAAAGATAAAGAATGACAATACTTAATGCAGTAATTCCTATAACCCAAAGAGTCTGCTGGGTTATGACAGCGCCATAAATAACTAATGGTTCTCCCTCTGTGAAAGGTGGATATGTGTAAGGATCTTTACCAAATTTAAACATTAGAAGTCCTCTAATTAGAATAGATACAGCAATGGTAACCATTATCATAAGAAGGAGGTCACCTTTTTTAAGGAGAGGCTTAATAGTAAGCCTCTCCATGAGTAAAGCTACAGTAGCTGCTACAGTTAAAGTTAGCGCTACAGAAGTGGCAAAGGGTAAATTCATTCCTTCAAGAAAAAACCACATCATAAGTCCGCCAATAACAACAAATTCTCCCTGAGCGAGATTCAGAATAGAGGTGGAATTGTAGACTATATTAAATCCTATTCCAACCAAAGCATAAACAGAACCTGTTGTAAGTCCTGAAAAGAGAAATTGTAGTAATAAACTCATTTAAGTAATTATTTTAATATTTCCCAGTCACCATTTTTTACAATAACCATCTCAAAGGCTGTCATATCAAGTCCACAGTGGTCATTAGGAGACATATTAAAAATACCTCCTGTGCCAGGCCAGTTTTTAATTTTATTTTCAATGTAATCTCTGATTTTTTTCTTATCAGGTCCTGCATTTTTCAGGGCATCTACTACAATCATCAATGCATCATAGGCATGGCCACCAAAGGTGCCTGGTTCACTCTTATAACGAGCTTCATAATCAGTAACATATTTTTTCAAAAGAGCTTTTTGAGGATGTTTATCAGGAAGTTTATCCCAAATAACAAGTCTGCCAAGAGGAGCAATTACTCCTTCTGCAGCCTTACCTGCTAATTCAATATTTTTCTTGCTACCCCATCCATGACTCTGAAATAGAGGGATTCCCATTTTAAGGGCGTGCCAGTTTTTTGTAACTATGACCTGTCCAGGTCCAACAGACCAGTTTATAACTGCTTGAGCTCCAGCAGATTTTATTTTTACAAGCTGGGTTGTCATATCTGTATCTTTAGGACCATATCTTTCATCAGCTACAACAGATATGCCAAATTTTGGAGCTAATTCAAGAAGGGCTTTTCTACCTGCATCACCGAAACTTGTTGTTATTGTTATTATGCCAACTTTTTTTATACCCGTCTTTTTCATGTATGTATAAATTGCCTCTACTGCACTTGTATCATACTGGGCAGTTTTGAATACCCAGTATCTTTCTTTTACAGGTTGGGTTATACTTGCTCCAGCAGCAACTGAAATAAGAGGAGTTTGAGCAGATGTTGTAATAGGAATTACTGCCATTGATTCTCCTGTAGTAGATGGTCCAATAATGGCAAGGACTTTGTCTTTTTCAATTAATTTTTTAGCTGCAAGCACAGCCTGAGTTTCATCACTTTTTGAATCTTCAATTATTACTTCAAGGGGATGACCATTAATGCCACCAGCTTTATTAATCTGTTCTACAAGCATTAGCACAGTATTTTTTTCTGGTTCACCAAGAAAGGAGGCTGCACCTGTTACTGAAAAAATAGCTCCAATTTTGTAAGGTTCTTTGCAATAAGATGGAGAGGTCCATAAAATTATAAAAGCTAAAATAATTAATAATAACTTCCCAAAAAACTTCATGATATCCTCCTTTTACTTTGTTTTATCTATTCTTTTTACCTTCTTATGTAAAGCCTCTATTTCCTCCTTTGTAAGGGATCTATACTGTCCTGGCTTTAGTTCTCCCAATTTTACTCCATCAATGGCGATTCTTATAAGTCTTATTACAGGATGACCAACTCTTTCAAGCATCTTACGAATCTGTCTTTTTCTCCCCTCATGAAGAGTTATTCTTATCCATGAGTTTGCTTTAAGTTTTCTTACAAGATTAACGCTTACTGGTATAGCTAGTTTACCATCAATTTTTATACCCTTTTTTAATTTTTCAATTGTCTCTGACTCAATGATACCATCAACCTTTACAAGATAAGTTTTTTCAACTTCTGAACTTGGATGCATAACATGATAAGCAAGTTCTCCATCATTGGTAAGAAGAAGTAGTCCTTCTGAGTCAAAATCAAGACGACCAACTGGATAAACTCTGAACTTTATACCTTTAATAAAATCTTTTATTGTTGGTCTTCCCTGGGGATCAATCAGGGAAGTTATTACTTTTCTTGGTTTATAGAAAGCATAATAAACTTTAGGCTCTGGTTTTATAAGAAGCTTCCCGTCAACCTTAATATAATCTTTTTCAGGATCTGCTTTCTGTCCAAGTTGAGCAATTTGACCGTTTACAGTGACTCTTCCCTCTTTAATTAATTCTTCTGCCTTTCTGCGGGATGCAATTCCATATTCTGATAATATTTTCTGTAATCTTTCGAGCATATATTAATCCATAATCTCTATGTATGCCTTTTGTCTAAGACTTCGTACCCAAAGTTTATAACCCTTCTTAAATTTTTCCTCTTCAAGCAGAGCTCGAACATAGTTTTTTAAAGCTTCTGAGTCCCTTTTAAAACATTTTCCATCAAGTTTAAAAATGTATATACCATTTGCTGTCATCATAGGTTCACTAATTTGACCTATGTTCATTTTTGAAAAGAGATTTAAAAGTTCTGGTGAAATCTCACTTGTCTTAAGAAGTCCAATTGAACCACCTGATTTTGATGAAACATCTTCACTAAATTGAGAAGCCACTTTGCTGAAGGACTCACCTTGTATGAGTCTTTTTAAAATTTCATTGATTATATTTTTCATTTCATCTTCTTTTTCCCTGGCCTTGACGAATATTTGACTTACATAATAACCTTCTTCATCACAGGATAATTCTGGATGGGAAGCAATATAATTATTTACCTCTTTTTCAGTAATAATAATCTTGCTTCTTACCAATGAATTTAATGCTCTACCAATTAATATTTGTTCCCTAAGCATTTTTCTGTAATCATTTAGAGTCATTCCTTCTTTTTTAAGTGTTTCTATGAAGGCTTCATCAGTGAGGTTATATTTGTTCTTTATGTCTTTGATAGCACCCTCAATTTCACTTTCAGCAACAAAAATTCCATATCTTTCTGCTTCATCAATTTGAAGCTTTGTATCAATTAATTTTTCAAGGAATTCCTGTTCATGGTTTTTAAAATATTTAAATTTTTCATCAGGATTTAATGCCTTTAACTCATCTTTAAAGGTGAATTCCATGAATTTATAAAGCTCACTCCATGTAATAACTTCTTTATTTACTACCGCTACCACTTTGTCAACAAAGAATTTGTTTTCTTCTGCAAATGCCAAAGAGACAAGAGGGAGAGGCAAAGCGGAAGGTTCTCCTTCTTTAGAAAAATCTAAGATAGACTGAAATAATAAAGTTGTTATTAAAGTAAGAAAAACAGCAATTTTTACCAATTTTGAATAATTTTGAATAAACCTGAACATCTTTATCTCCTTAAATTTAACATATTCTTGGTAACTGTTCTCCCGGAAGCATGTCAACCAATCTTGTTCCTCCAATAGATGTTTTAAGTAAAACTTTGCCTCCACCTCCTGTTATCTCTCCAATTATAGCAGATTCTTTCCCAAAGGGGTGTTTTTTTATTAATTCTAATATTTCTTCTGCTTTTTGAGATTCTACTATTGCAACAAAAATTCCTTCATTGGCAACATATAGAGGGTCAAGTCCTAAAAGGTCACATGCTCCTTTGACAGTATCATGGACTGGAATTGAATTTTCGTAAATTGTTATATCTTTTCCTGAATCCACAGCAAGCTCTTTCAATGTTGTGGCAACTCCTCCACGGGTTGGGTCTCGCATTATTTTTATTGCTGAAGCAAAATTTTTCATTATTTCATTTATAATTCCGTTTAATGGTCTTGTATCACTTAGCACAGGAGGTTCAAAGGTAAAACCATTTCTTTCTGCCATAACAGCAATTCCATGATTTCCAATTGAACCACTTATCAAAACCTTATCTCCTACTTCTATTTTTAAAGGTGAAAGCTCAACTCCATCTGGTACTATACCAATTCCTGAAGTATTTATAAAAATTCCATCTCCTTTTCCTTTATCAACAACCTTTGTATCTCCTGCAACTATTTTTATATTTGCTTCCTTTGCTGATTTAGATATACTTTTCAAAATTCTTTCAAAATCAGAAATTTGGAAGCCTTCTTCAAGAATAAATCCTACTGTTAAATAAAGAGGTATAGCACCGACAACCGAAAGATCATTCACAGTTCCATTTATTGCAAGGTCACCAATATCACCGCCAGGGAAAAAAATCGGTGAAACTGTATAGGAATCAGTAGTTATGGCTATTTTACCTGAATGATTAATATTAACTATTGCTGAATCCATGAGGGTGGGAAGCTCAAACACAGGAGCAATATATTTTTTTATAAGGTCATGCATTAATTTCCCACCACTTCCATGGCCAAGAAGAATTCTATCCATGACTTACCTCCACTTTTATTTCTACTGGTTCACTTTCTTGTAAAGGACCTTCAGAGGAAATTTTATAAAAAATAGGCTTTTTTAAGTTATTAATATTATACTCAGCATCAAAAAATAAAGGAATCATTGTTTCCCCAATTAATATAAAATCCGAATCAACTTCTATTTTCCTATAAACTTTGTATATATTAACCCATTTCTCAGGAACTTCTTTCCATGATATGTAAACACCATTCTCATTTACTGTAAAGAACACTTCTTCTGGTTTGGATGGAATAAAATCATAAAGAGGGACTTTAATTTCAGTTCCTTTGCCTTCAATGTAGATATTAGGC
>NZ_MAVV01000004.1 GCF_001707915.1 Thermodesulfovibrio sp. N1
AAGTAATATTATTTTAAGTATAATAGATAAAGGTCTTGCTAATGGATTTCATATAATGGCAATATCAAAGGTTGAAGAAGTGAAAAATTTATTAAATTATATTAAAATTAAAAAGATATAAGTTATGGGCATTGTTGGTGCAACATCACTTGGGCAGTACTTAGTTAAAAAGGGAGTTATTACAGAAGAACAGCTCCTGCAGGCTGTTAGAGTTCAAAAAATAGAAGGAATCAAAATTGGCTCTGCATTGATGAAATTGGGATACATTAATGAAGAGCAACTCTTTAACTCCCTAAGTGAAATTTATGGGTATCCTTTAATTAATATTTTAAAAATTGATAAAGATCCTCAGGTTATTAAATTGATCCCCCAAGAAATTATGAAAAAATATAAAGTAGTTCCTTTTGGAAAAGAAAGTAGCACAGTAAAGGTAGCAATTTGCGATCCATCAAATACAACAATAGACTATGTAAAATTCCTTCTTACTGGTTTTAATTTGGATATATATCTTACCAAATACTCAGATATGATGCAGTATTTAAATGAGGCAGACAAAAAATCAGCAGAAGAAGAGAAAAAATCAGATAATTTCAATGAGCTAATTGAAAGTGCTGTTATAGACATGACAGCTATTGATGAATCAGAAACAAAAGAAGAAGAAACTATTAAAGTAGATGCACCTATAATAAAACTTGCCAATAAAATTATTTTTGACGCAATAAAAATGAAGGCAAGTGATATTCATATTGAACCCCACGAAAAAGGAGTAACAGTAAGATATAGAATTGATGGAGTTTTACATAATATTTTGAATTTACCACTTCAAATTAAAAGTGCTTTGACAACACGATTCAAAATAATGTCTCATCTTGATATTTCAGAGAGAAGACTCCCCCAAGATGGCAGGATAAAAGCAACAATTTCAGGAAAAGAAGTTGATTTCAGAGTATCTACTTTACCAATAATTCATGGAGAAAAGGTTGTCTTAAGGATTCTTGAGAAAGGTTCTTTACAACTTGATTTAACAAAATTAGGATTTGAGGAAATTTCCTTACAGTTTTTCTTAGATGCCTTAGAAAAACCCTATGGAATGATATTAGTAACTGGTCCAACTGGTTCAGGCAAAACCACAACCCTTTATTCTGCTTTAATGAGACTTAACAAACCTGAAGTAAATATAATGACTGTTGAAGACCCAGTTGAATATAGCTTTCAGGGAATAAATCAGGTTCATGTAAAAGAAGAAATTGGATTAACTTTTGCAGCTGCCTTAAGATCCTTTTTAAGACAAGATCCAGATATAATTATGGTCGGTGAAATAAGAGATTTTGAAACAGCTGAAATTGCTGTTAAAGCTGCTTTAACAGGACATCTTGTATTAAGCACTCTTCATACAAATGATGCTCCAAGTACAATTACAAGGTTGATAAATATGGGTATAGAACCATTTTTAATTTCATCCTCTGTTTTATTGGTTGTTGCCCAAAGACTTGTAAGAAAACTTTGTCCCCACTGTAAAAGAGAAGAAACTGTTTCAAAGGAAACTCTGTTAAAATTAGGTTTTACAGAGGCAGAAATAGAAAATTTAAAAATATACGGGCCTGTTGGATGCTCAGAATGTAATCTTACAGGATACAAAGGTAGAATAGCTCTCTATGAAGTAATGCCAATAACTGATGAAATAAAAGAAATGATTCTGACAGGAGCTACATCTTTAGATATAAAAAGGCAAGCTGTTAAAGAAGGAATGTTAACTCTAAGAAGAAGCGGACTTCATAAAATAATGCAAGGAATCACTTCTATTAAAGAAGTTCTGCGCGCTACTTTCGAGGATTAAATGTCTGAAGACATATACACTGACTATCTTATAATCGGCAGTGGTGTAGCCGGTTTAAGAGCAGCAATTGAACTTTCAAAAAGAGGGAATGTTTTAGTTGTAACTAAGGATTTACCTACAGAAAGCAGTACAGAGTATGCTCAAGGAGGTATCGCAGTTGCCCTCAGTGATGAAGATGAAATAAGTATCCATTATGAAGATACAATAAAGGCAGGAGACGGACTTTGTAATGAAGAAGCTGTAAAAATTCTTGTAACTGAAGGACCTGAACGTATCATTGAATTAATAAATTGGGGAGCAGAATTTGATAAAGAAGGCTCAAGACTTGCATTCACATTAGAAGGAGCTCATTCACGAAAAAGAATACTTCATGCCCATGGTGATTCAACTGGCAGAGAAATTGAAAGGGTTTTAATAAATAAAGTTTCTACCTTAGAAAATGTGAAAAAAGCTTCCTTTACAATGGCATTAGATTTAATTATAGAAGATGATCAGTGTTTTGGAGCTTGTCTATTAAAGGATTTTAAAATAATCAGATGTTTTGCTAAAGCCACATTGCTTGCAACAGGTGGTGCCGGACAAGTCTATTCAAGAACAACAAATCCAAGAGTCATTACAGGTGATGGGATGGCAATGGCTTTTCGGGCGGGTGCATATCTGAAGGATATGGAATTCGTTCAATTTCATCCAACCGCTCTTTATAAAAAAGGTGCTCCCAATTTTTTACTTAGTGAAGCTATGAGAGGTGAGGGAGCTATTTTAAGAAATATTCTCGGAGAAACATTTATGGAAAATTATCATCCCCTCAAAGAATTAGCTCCAAGAGATATAGTATCAAGGGCTATAATTTCTGAAATGGTAAGAACAAACAGCCCTTATGTTTACTTAGATATAACCCATCTGGATAGTGATTTTATAAAAAAAAGATTTCCAACTATATATTCAACATGTTTGAATTATGATTTAGACATAACTAATCAGCTAATTCCTGTGTCTCCTGCTGCCCATTATATCATGGGTGGTGTAGAAACAGATATTGATGGAGCAACTAATATAAAAGGTTTGTTTTCAGCTGGTGAAGTAGCATGCACAGGCGTTCATGGAGCAAACAGATTAGCAAGTAATAGTTTACTTGAAGGACTTGTCTATGGTTATAGATCAGCCTATGGAGCAATAAAATATGTAGAAGGATTTGAAAAATTTAATTTTTTAAAGGATACTAAAATCAAAGGTAAACCAGATTATATTAACTCAGCAGAAATGTTAAGTATAAAAAATACTCTGAAGGAGACAATGTGGGAAAAAGTTGGAGTTATAAGGTGTGCTGAATCTTTACAAATAGCAAAATCCATCATAAATTCTCTATATGAAAGATTTGCAAATTCTTTATTTTTTGACCCTTTATCAATAGAAATTAAAAATATGATAACAGTAGGTTTGATAATTACAGAATCTGCTCTTGCAAGAAAAAATAGTGTTGGAGCCCATTTTAGAACAGACTATAAAGAAAAATTTCCAAACTGGCAAAGACATATAAGAGTAAGAAATATAAATGAAAGAGTCGAAGTTTTTTAATCTATAAAGAGAGGATTTTTATGCGTCGAGCAAAGATAGTTTGTACAATTGGACCATCATCTGAACAAAGAGAAACTATCAGACAAATGATATTATCTGGAATGGATGTAGCAAGATTAAATTTTTCGCACGGAAATCACGATTGGTTTAGAAAAATAGTCAAAATCATTCGTGAGGAATCTGAAAAATTAGGCAAAGCAGTAAGTATTATCCAGGATTTACAAGGTATAAAAATAAGAATTGGTGAGGTACAAAATGGTGAGGTAATATTAACAGAAGGGCAAACAATTGAAATATTTCCTGGAAATCAATTATCTAATGAAAAAAAGCTCTATATTTCATATCCTTCCCTAATAGAAGATGTAAAAGCAGAAGAAGAAATTCTTATAGATGACGGACTTCTTAGGATAAAAATAATTGAAAAACTATCAGATAGATTAATAGGAGTTGTTGTTGAAGGTGGAGTACTAAAATCTAAAAAAGGAGTAAATCTCCCTTTTACAAGAACAACAGTAAGCTCTTTTACAGAAAAAGATCAGGCGGATCTATTATTAGGGATTGAAATAGATGTAGACTATATTGCAATCTCTTTTGTAAGAAATAGACATGATATAGAAAAAATCAAAAAATGGGCTAAGGAAAAAAATATACTACTTCCTTCGATTATATCTAAAATTGAAAAAAGAGAAGCCCTGAAAAACATAGAAGAGATTTTAGAATTAAGTGATGGCATCATGGTTGCCAGAGGTGATCTTGGCGTTGAACTATCACCTGAGGAGGTTCCAGTATATCAAAAAATGTTAATTGAATTGGCAAATCAAAAAAAGAAGATTGTAATAACTGCTACACAAATGCTTGAGTCAATGAAAGAACATTCAAGACCAACAAGGGCAGAAGCAAGTGATGTAGCAAATGCAGTTCTTGATGGTACTGATGCATTGATGCTTTCTGCCGAGACAACAGTTGGTAAATATCCAGTTGAAGCAGTTAGAACAATGGATTCAATTATTAGATTTACAGAGGAAAGATTAGGAGAAAAAATCCTTCCATCTTTTAAAGTAAGTAACTATTTTCCTGAAGCAATTGCATCAGGTGCTGTAAGAGTAGCACAAGATATAAATGCTAAAGCAATTGTTGTATTTTCTCATTCTGGATTCGCAGCATTACTTATATCAAAATTAAGACCTAAAATGCCTATTGTTGCCTTTACTCCTGATTATAAAGTTTATAGGAAACTTTCATTACTATGGGCAGTTATACCTATGCACATACCACAAAATATTGATTTTATTGATAATGCTTTTTTAAGGGAAACAGAAAAACAATTGAAAAGTTTAAATCTCGCAATGGATGGTGACGCCGTTGTTTTTGTAGCAAGTTCTCCCTTTATGGGAAATAAAAATGTCATAAGACTTCATAGAATTGGTGATTCTCTATAAAAGCATATCATTATAAGGATAATTTTTAATATAAGTTATAAACTCCTCTACAGCAGGTGAAAGAATTGAATTTTTAGGCAATACAATATAAAAATCTCTTTTGATTTTTCCCTCTTTAAGTTTTAAAATCTTCAAATTACCACAGGAAACCTCTTTTCTAATTGCCCATTTAGAAACAATAGAAAGCCCCATTCCTCTTTCCACAGCTTCTTTAATTGAACCTGTTGAACCTAATATAAGAGCAATATGAAGGTCTGAAATACTTAATCCATGTTCAGCAAGAAATCTCTCTATTATTACTCTTGTACTTGATCCTTCTTCTCTTATTACAAAGGGCTCCTTTACAACATCATATATTGATACTGACTTTTGATTACATAAAGGATGATCAGCAGAACAAATTACGCACAATTCATCGGATATAATAGATTCAACAGAAAATTTACTTTTTCCCGGCATCTCCGAAATTATTCCAAAATCAATCATGCTTGAATTTAGCATTTCCAAAATTTTTTTTGCATTTCCAATTGATACACTTACTCTAATCTTTGGATGTCTTTTTTTGAAATCTACAGCCACCGCAGGCAGAATATAATTTCCAACAGTTGTACCAGCTCCAATTTTTACACATCCTTTTATTAAACCAGTTATTTTACTTATTTCCTTAGCAGCCTCAGCATATAAGGTTAAAATCTGCTTTGCATATTTATAAAGTATTTCACCTGCTGGAGTAAGAGTGATGCTTCCTGAAGAACGATCAAACAATTTAGTTTCATATAATTCTTCAAGAGCCTGAATCTGAAGACTAACAGCAGGCTGCGTAAGATGAATAATCTCTGAAGTTTTAGAGAAACTCTTTGTTTCAGCTACTGTGCAAAATACCTTTAATTTATGATCTTCCATTAGCAAATTTATTTTAGCATAAAAATTTTTAATAGGCAAGATAAAGTATACCTTAATACTTGACAAGTATAATACTATTTATTTTATTATAAAATAAACTTATAGGGGGGTTAGGTATAATGGAAAAAGATAAAACCAAACTTATCCAAAGATTAAGAAGAATTGAAGGACAGATTAGAGGACTGCAAAGGATGATTGAAAGTGGAAGAGCCTGTGAAGAAATTATAACTCAGTTTGCTTCAATTAATGGAGCTTTAAAAGGAGCAGGATTTTTAATTGTAATGTATTATCTAAATGACTGTTTAACACGTAAAGCAGATTCTGTAGAAAACCTTGAAAAGGAAATTGAAAAGGTTATAAAAACTTATATATCTTCAATGTAAGGAGGGTTAAAATATGCCACTGTATGAGTATAAGTGTAAACAGTGTAATATAACTTTTCAGGTTTTGAAATCAGTGAACAAAAGAGATGAACCTGAAAAATGTCCAAACTGCGGAAGCAATCAAACATATCGATTAGTTTCTTCATTTATAACTAATACTGTGAGTTGCGATTCCTTTAATTACGCAGGTAGTTGAAAAATAAGATAATCGGCAGTTTGCCGAAGGAGGTAAAAATGAAGCTATCACGAAGAGGATTTTTGGCTTTTTCTGGAGCAGTTTGTGGTTCCCTTATTTTAGGAAATGATGTTGAAGCTAAAGAAGGCAAATATGCTGTGCTTGTAGACCTTACAAAATGTGATGGATGCAAGTACGAACCTGTTCCAAGATGTGTAAAAGCCTGTAGACAGTACAATCAAAATAGATTTCCAGAACCCCAAAAACCAATTCAACCTTACTGGCCAAGAAAAACCTATGAAGACTGGTCTGACAAAAGAGAAAAACTTGATACACTCACTCCCTATAACTGGATTTTTGTTCAGAAGGTAAATATTGATGGACAGGAGATTAATATTCCAAGAAGATGTATGCATTGTGATAATCCACCATGTGTTAGAGGGTGTCCTTTTGGAGCATTGACAAAGCAACCTGAGGGAAACTCTGTTATTAATGATAAACTCTGCTTTGGTGGAGCAAAATGCAGAGATGTCTGCCCATGGCATATTCCACAAAGACAAGCCGGAGTTGGAATATATTTACAGATTCTTCCTAAATATGCAGGTGGTGGCGTTATGTATAAATGCGATCTATGTAAAGATAAAATTAAAAAAGGTGAAGAACCAGCCTGTGTGATTGCTTGCAAGGAAAGACTCGGACAGCAGGCAGTTTTTACCTTTGGTGAAAGAAAAACTATTTATGAATTGGCTTATAAAAAAGTCAAAGAAGAAGGGCTTTACATTTATGGAGACAAACAAAACGGAGGAACTTCAACACTTTATCTTTCAAAAATCCCCTTTGAAAAAATAGAAAAGGCTTTAAAAGAAAAGAAAGAAAGATTTCAGATGTCTGTAAATGTAGAAAATAAAATAGAGTCAAAATTTAATTCTATTGGTAAAATTGTTTTATCTTCAGGAATTATTTCAATGATTGGAGCAGTAATAGGAGCTCTTTCTTCTAATAAAACAAAAAAGGAGGATGAGACAGATGAAAAATAAAATAAAAAGACACACCCTTATTGAAATTATTGAACACTGGAGTATAGCTCTGTCAGGAATAGTATTACTTTTTACAGGACTTGGCTGTCTTCCCCTTTATAAAAGATATTACATAACCGAAATTCCTGGATTTGGATGGACTTCAGATTTTTACAATGTAACAATGGTTCATTATATTGCCTCTGTTGTTTTTGTAGCTGGAGTAATTTTCCATATTTTTTATCATGGATTAAGAAAGGATTTCGGACTGTTGCCTAAAAAAGGTGATTTATCTAAAAGTATTAAAGTTATTGCAGCAATGATTGGAATTGGGAAAGAACCTCCGTCAGATAAATATCTTCCTGAACAAAGAATTGCCTATGTTGGTATTGGGTTAATAATTTTAATTCTAACTGTTACAGGAATTATAAAAATACTCAAAAATCTTCAATGGATTGTTCTATCGCCAACTATGGAATCAATCAATACGCTGATTCATACTCTCACAGGATTTTTATTTATGTTTGCCTTTATTGTGCATGTTGGAACAGTTCTTTTATTTAAATCAAATTGGCCACTTCTTAAAAGCATGTTTACAGGATGGATAGATGAAGAATATGTTAAACGTAGACATTCAATATGGTATGAAAAAATTAAGATGCATTAATTTTAGGCAAAGAGCAATTTTTTCTGGTTTTATCGTAAGTTTCTCTGAAGATTAACAAAGTTTTTAACAAATTTTGTTTAAAAACAGAAAACCTAATAAATTTCAAGAAATTTCTTGCGTATGACCTCTCTGATTTTCTCATCAGAGGGGTCTGGTTCAGATAAAAACAACTCTATTAATCTTACTGAATTGTTTGAAAGGCAGTTTGGACATCTATCCTGTATATGAATTGTAAAACAATCCATGCAGAAAAGAGCTAATCTTAATGTTATAAAACATTTTCCAAATTTTTGTTTCAGTGTACATTTTTCTTCAATTTCATATATTTTAGTTTCCATGCTTAATCCAATTATAATACAATTAGTTCTAAAATAGATACAGAAAAATTTTTAATATTCACTATACAGCTTTTGTTCATACCATTTTCCAAATATATTCTTTAAATTATAGAGTTTACCCATAAATTGAGTTAAATTTCGAGAAAGTTTTATAGGCTTTTCCTTTGCAAAGGGAGTTCCTGAAAGAGGAATAAAGTAATGACTGTGAATTTTAACTTCTATATTCTTCTTGTGTCCAAGATTTATTAATGTCTCCATCAATTTTATAGTATCTGCCTGATCCGAAGCTGTTTCACCGGGAAGTCCAAAAATAAAATCAACATTTACAAAAAATCCTGCATTTATTGCATTATTCACTGCATTGTAAACATCTTCAACTGAATGACCTCTATGAATTTTATCAAGAATTCTGTCGCTTCCTGATTGAGCACCAATTGTTAAAGTTTTATTTGATATATATGGTTTTATAACTTCCAATGCTTCAGGAGTAACATGTTCAGGTCTTACTTCAGATGGAAAAGTACCAAAAAATATCCTTATATCCTTTGATAAAGATTTGATGCTTTTAAGAAGTTCTTCAACTGCTACTAAATTTAATGTTTTTCCATCCTTTGACGCATAGGATAAAGCATTTGGGGTAATAAATCTTAAATCCCTCATCCCCTGTTTAATAAAAATTTCCACATGTTTAAGGATGCTTTCAATGTTCCGATGTCTTGGCTTTGTTCCGAAAAGATAACTTGTTTGACAAAATTTGCAGGCATAAGGACATCCTCGAGTTATTTCAAGAGGTGAAAATTTTTTGTGTTTCAAACTCCATGCAGGATAATTATCAATATCAACTTTTTCACCATGAATTATATTTGGAAAAACCTTTCCATGCATTATTTTTTCTATTAATTCTGGGAAATTCTTTTCCCCTTCTCCAACAAAAACATAGTCAAAGCCAGCTTGAAGAGTCTCCTTAGGAGCACCTGATGGATGAGGTCCACCTGCTAAAAAAAGCGAATTGGGTGATACTGATTTAATTTTTTCTAAAATTTCTTTTATTTTTTCCCACTGAGGTGAACAAAAGGAAAAGCAAAAAATACCTTTTATCTCTTTATTCAAAATATTTTCAATATCAGTATCTTTAAAAATTTCAATTTCAATTTTATCAATTAATCCTGCATGCTCTAAAGAAGCAATTAAGACAGTTATGCTGTATCTGTTAAATTTTGTTTCATAGAAAAAAATTTTCATTTACTCTGAAGAAGTTCTTCAGCGTGAAATAAGGATCTTTCTGTTATTCTGCCACTTAACATCCGGGCAATTTCCTCTTTTCTTTCCGTATCAATTAATAACTGAACTTTTACAACTGTTTTTTCTTCTTCTGTTATTTTTTCAACCTTCAAATGATACTGAGCCTGTGAAGCAATTTGAGGTAAATGGGTTACACAAAGCACCTGATGATGCTTTGCAAGCTCCTTTAGTCTTCTTCCTACATTTTCTGCTGCAGTACCTCCAATGCCTGCATCAATTTCATCAAATATCAACGTCATTGATTTTACATTCCTTTTAGCCTCCTTAAGCTCAACACATTTAAGGGCAAGCATAAGACGAGAAAGTTCTCCGCCAGAGGCAACTTTACTTAAAGGCTTTGGAGGCTCTCCAGGATTTGCTGAAAAATAAAACTCCACATCATCCTTACCCTTTAAAGAAATCTCTTTTTCACTAAACCTTATTTCAAACTGAGGATTGCTGAATCCTACTTCCTTTAGTTCTTCAGTAACTTCTTTTTCAATTTTTTTACCAAGATTTTTTCTTTTTTGTGAAAGCTCTTCTGCCTTTTCATTTAATTGTGATTGAAACCTTTTTAATTCCTCTTCTAATTTTTTAACTTCTTCCTCAGAAATACTGAACATGTTTAATTCTTTTTTTATATTTTCTGCATATTCAAGAATTTCTTTTATTGAACCTCCATATTTTGATTTCAACTTGTTTATAAGTGCTATTCTTTCCTCTATCTTTTCAAGAGTAATAGGATCTGGCTCATAGCTTTCTTTGAGTTTTCTTAAAAAATGAATTACTTCATCAATCTGGGCAAGACTTGATTCAATAAGAACTTTTGGTTCCTCTGCTTTTGAGTCAAAACGAGAAAGATCCTTAAGAGTTGTTAGTGTTTGAGATAGATTTTCATAAACTGAATTTTTACCATCATAAAGAAGGCTGAAGGCTTTCTCAGAGAGTTCCTTAAGCTTTAAAACATTTTTAAGAATGCCTCTTTGTTCATTTAGCTCCTCTTCCTCTCCTTCTTTAATTTGAGCAGATTCAATCTCATTAAGCTGAAACTCCATGAGCTCCCTTTTTTGTTTTTTTGTGATTAATTCTTTTTTTAAACTATCAATTTTATCTTTTAAATCAATAACTTTTTCATAAAGGTTAGTAAACTCTTTTACTTCCTCATTTAATCCTGCAATTGTATCAAGAAAATCAATATGGTTTTCCTTCTTTAGTAGATATGTATGCTCGTGCTGACCATGAATATTTATGAATTGAGATGCAATTTTTACAAATCCCTGGACTGTATAAACTGAATCATTTATATAGGACCTTGTCTTACCATGAATTGAGAGAATTTTTCTAAGAATTACTAAGTCATCTTCTGAATCATCAATTTTTACATCAGTAAGGACAACCTCTATGACCGCTTCATCTTTACCATGTTTCACAAAATCGGAAGCAGATACTTTTTCTTTCAGTAAAACTCCAATTGCATCAACAATTATGGATTTTCCTGCTCCTGTCTCACCTGTAAGGACATTAAAACCCTCTTTTAATGGGATTGAGAGATTGTCAATGATTGCAAAGTTTTTGATCCTAAGTTCTTCAATCATTTAATAAGACCAGTGCTACGCAAAACCTCCGCAAGTTTTTGTTTATTTGCCTCAGACATCTCACATAGAGGAAGTCTGAATTCTTCTTTAATTTTACCCATCATTGCAAGAGCTGTTTTTACAGGTATTGGATTTGTCTCAATAAACATTGCTTTGTTAATTGGTTCAAGTTTATAATGAATCTCCCTGGCACGGGCAATATCTCCTCTTTCCCATGAATTAAACAATTCTGCCATATCTTTTGGACAAATGTTTGCAGTTACGGAGATAAAACCTTTTCCACCAAGTGCTAAAAGAGGAAGATTTGTAAAATCATCACCAGAAATAACAGCAAAGTCAGGGCCACAAAGTCTTATTATTTCGCTTACTTGCTTCATATCTCCTGTGGCTTCTTTAATTCCAACGATTCTTGGATGCTCTGCAAGTCGAGCCACTGTCTGAGGAAGCATATTCAGTGAAGTTCGTCCAGGAACATTATAAAGAATCATTGGTAATCCTGTTTTGTCTGCAATTTCCTTGAAATGTCTATAAAGTCCTTCCTGTGTTGGTTTATTATAATAAGGAGTTACTGAAAGAGAGCCATCGGCACCTAATTTTTCTGCTTTACTTGCAATCATTATTGCCTCTTCTGTTGAATTGGAACCTGTTCCTGCAATAACTGGTATTCGTTTGTTAACTACCTTTACTGTAATTTCAATCACCCTGTAATGTTCTTCATAATCAAGGGTTGATGCTTCACCTGTTGTACCACAGGGAACAATAGCATGGGTTCCTTCTTTTATATGCCATTCAATAAGCTTTTCCAAAGCCTTCTCATCAATCTTACCCTTCTTAAAGGGTGTTACAATTGCAACCATTGAACCTTTAAACATCTTATTCCTCCTTAAAAAGTTTTTATGAAATTATACCATAACTTAAAAATGTGATATAATTTTTTATGCAAGATATTTTTGAAATAATAAAAAGCAGAAGAAGCATCAGAAAATACAAAAAAGATGCTCCACCAGAGGATTTAATTAAAAGATGCATTGAAGCAGCCCTTTATGCTCCATCTGCAAGAAATTCACAGCCTTGGTATTTTATCATTGTTAAAGATAAAGAAAAGATCATGGAGATTTCAAAAGCCCAACCTTTTACAAAATTTCTTGAAAGCGCACCCTATGTTGTTATTGCCCTTGCTGATGAAAAAAAGAGTAATCACTGGCTTGAAGATATGGGATGTGCTTTAATGTGTCTTTTACTTGAAGCTCATTCCTTAGGATTGGGAGCCTGCTGGGGAGCAATCTATAATCCAGAATCTCAAGAAAGAGAAGATCATATAAGAAAAGTAATCCCCATACCTGAAAATATAAGAATTATTGCCTGTATAGGCATTGGCTATCCTGATGAAATACCTCATCCTAAAAAAGTTAAAACTCTCGAAGAAGTAATAATGAAAATTATATAATTTTAAGTCTTTTTAAAGACCTCTGCCCATCATCCATCTTTTTTGTCAGTTTATGAACAATACTTGACCTGCACCCATTTTTGGAATAACAAAAGTGTGAATGTATAATAAAAATGGGAGTGTTTGTAATGAGACAAACAAAATATCCAGTAGAAAAAATCATCCAAATTCTATCTTAAGCTGAACTTCCAGGTAACTCTATAGCTGGAGTATGCAGAAAATACTCAATATCAAGAAGTGCCTTCGACAAGTGGATACAGAAATTCAAAGGCATGTCCTCTTCTGAGGCAAAACGACTAAAAGTCCTTGAAGATGAAAACTTAAGACTCAAAAGACTCTTAGCAGAAAAGGAACTTGAAATACAGGTTCTTAGGGACATTGTTAAAAAACTTTTGACACTTCAGGGAAACCACCTAAAATTGTTGATTGAAGAAAGTCTGTCTTTCGTTTATCTGTAATTTTAGGGACCAAAAAGTCATGGACTTTTTGGGATGCTTTTGTCCCGAGGCATCATACTGAGGCGTTGCTGAATGAACTCATTCCAATTATATGATTACGAGGTTGTTCAAAACGCTGAAAAATAATGGCAATTTTTGATATACTTAAGAAAGATTTACTGAAAAAGGAGGTGAAAAAATGATTGATGAGGAAAGACTTGAAGAAGAAATAAGACAGGTTGCCTATGAAATTTATGTTAAAAGTGGCTGTATTCCTGGAAGAGATCTTGACAACTGGCTCGAAGCTAAAAGAATTATTTTTGAAAAATATGGGCTTATTCAATCAGAAGAATCTGAAGAAAAAACAGAAAAGAAAAAAACTAAGAGAGTATGCAAAAGAGGTTCCTCTACCAAAAGAGAAAGTAAAGAAAAAAGGAAAAAATAATGAAAGAAGCTTTATTTTATGAAAAACTCTCCGATGGAAAGGTAAAATGCGGACTTTGTAATCATCATTGTATAATCTCTCCAGATGCAAGAGGAATTTGTGGAGTAAGAGAAAACAAAGATGGCAAACTTTATAGTCTCGTCTATGGCAAAATAATTGCTTATCATATTGATCCAATTGAAAAAAAACCTCTTTTCCATTTTTATCCAGGGTCTGCTTCTTATTCAATTGCTACAATAGGATGTAATTTTAAATGCCTTCATTGCCAAAACTATACCATATCTCAATATCCAAAGCTTTACAAGGATATTCCAGGAGAATATTTTTCTGCTGAAGATGTAGTAAAAGAAGCAAGAGCAAGCGGTTGTAAAAGTATATCTTATACTTATACAGAACCGACTATTTTTCTTGAATTTGCATATGATTGCATGGTTTTAGCCTATAAAGAAAGAATTAAGAATGTATTTGTAAGTAATGGTTACATGTCTGAAGAAGCTCTCCGTTTCATTGCACCATATCTTGATGGAATAAATGTAGATCTTAAAGGAGACGAAGAATTTTATAAAAAAATCTGTGGTGCAAGGTTAGAACCTGTACTGAAAAACATAGCACTTCTAAGGGAACTTGGAGTATGGGTGGAAGTAACTACTTTAGTAATACCTGAACTAAACAGTTCCGAAGATTTTTTAAGAAAAACTGCTAAATTTCTTGTTTCTGTAGATCCTGCGATACCGTGGCATGTAACTCAATTTTATCCAACCTACCAACTGACAAATAAACCAAGAACACCTGTAGAGGTCTTAAAAAGAGCAAGACAAATTGGTTTTGAAGAAGGATTGAAGTTTGTTTATACTGGAAATGTTCCAGGTGAAGGAGGAGAAAATACATATTGCCCGAACTGTAAAAATCTTGTTATTGAAAGATTTGGCTATTTTATTAACAAAATAAATTTAAAGGGTTCCCGCTGTAATAATTGCGGAAACCCTATAGAAGGAGTTGGACTACCTTAAAGTTTATAATTAATTTTTCTTAAAAATTCCTTTCTGCGCTGACGGTCATCTTCTTTTTCTACTCCCTTTGGAGATGAACCGTCTATTACGCCCATTATTCCCCTTCCCTGTTCTGTTTCTGCAACTACGACTTCAAGAGGATTTGCTGTTGCACAATAGATATTACATACTTCCTGACACATTTTAATTGCATTCAAAATGCTTATTGGAAAAGCACCTTTTATTAGAATACAAAACACATGTCCTGCACCAATATTTAAAAGATTTTGTATACATGCCTCTTTGAGTTCTTCATCATTTCCCTCTGAACGAATCAAGCAGGGACCTGAGGCTTCTGTAAAAGCAACAGCAAACTTAGCATGAGGTATATGGGTTGCAAGTATCTCATACAAATCTTCAGCTGTTTTTATAAAGTGAGTCTGTCCAATAATAATATTACAACCATCTGGAATATTAACTTTTACGCTTTTAATTTCCATAATCCACCTCCAGGAAATAAATGATATGATTAATTATAACGAAAAATTTAATATTTAGCTAATATTCTTTTATCCAAAAATCGATAGCAATATTCTGATGATTAATGAAAGAATTATAGCTAACAAAATGGTTAAAATACTTACTATAAGAGTTTTTTTAGTTCCTAATTCTCTTATTAATGCACCAATTGTCCCTACACAGGGAATGTAGAAGATTGTGAAGATTGTAAAAATAATCAACTGTGTATTTGTCATAACTTTGCTTAAATCTGTTGTATCCATAGCCTGAAAGAGCATTATCATTGAAAGTTCTTTTCTTAAAATACCAAAAAGAAGTGTTAAACCTGTTTGCTCTGGTAGTCCTAAAATCCAGCTAACCAATGGGAAGAAAACTAAATTAATTATTGTATCAATTTTAAAATACTCTAAGAAACTTAAAATTATACTACTAATAATTAAAAGGGGCCAAGCAACTAAAATAAAATCCTTTAATCTAAGCCATGTTTTCATAAAGACATTTTTAAAAGTTGGAATCCTTAAGGGAGGAATTTCCATAATTAATCCAGGTGTAATCTCAGGAATAAATTTTGTTAATATAGCTCCCAATATCATAATTACAAATAGATTAAAAATGTATAATCCAGCTGCTGCTATTCCACCAATATAAGCTCCTACAAGTCCAAATATTACAGTAGTTCTTGCTGCACAGGGTATTAGAACCGAGAGAGTTGCCGTAATAAAACGATCTCTTGGTGATTCAAGTATTCTTGTTGCCATAACACCAGGAACATTACATCCATAGGAAATAATGAAAGGAAGAACACTTTTACCATGTAATCCAATGCGATGCATTACTGTATCCATTAAAAAAGCCATTCTTGGAAGATATCCAATATCTTCCAAAATTGTAAGACCTATGAAAAAAGGTATTAAATAAGGTATAGCAACACCAAGACCTCCAGAAAATCCCTCTAACAATCCTTTTAGGATAAAAAAGGTTAGAGAATCTTCTTTCACAATGGTAGGCAGCTTCTGAATAAAAGAATCAAAAATTGAAATTAACGGTTCTTCAATTAATTTTCCTATCTCAAAAACTATAAAAAAAATTCCAAATAAAATTAAAAATAATAGTGGATAGCCGAGGTATCTATTGGTAAGTAAATCATCAATTTTTTCTCTTGTCGATTTTAATGGTTCACCTATTTTAGTCACTTCTTCAAAAATATTCATTGTTAAAGCATGTCTTTCTGAGGAAATCACAGTATCAGCATGACGACCATGGGAAGATTTTATTTCTTCTCTTATTTCCCTGACTTTATTTAAAACTTCAGGATATTTTTTAATTTCTTCAGTTAATTCCTCATCTCCTTCTAATAGTTTTACAGCTATATACCTTTTGGGAATCTTTGAAAAAAATTCCTCTGGAATTATCTTTTCAATTTCCTCAATTCTTTCTTCTATATCCTTATGAAATGATTGTATATTGGGAATTAATCTTTTATAATAAGCCTCCTTAGCAGAAATAAATATTTTATCAAGTCCTATTCCTTTATTAGCAACAGTCTCAATAACTGGAACACCGAAAATTTTAGAAAGTTTCTCTATATTAATTTCCATTCCCTTTCTTCTTGCTTCATCAATCATATTTAGACAGATAACCATCGGAACTTGTAATTCTGTAAGTTGTAAAGTCAATTCAAGACTTCTTGAAAGTGTTGATGCATCAATTACATTTACTACCACATCTGTTTGTCCAGAAAGAATATATTTTCTTGACTCTAATTCAGCCTTATCAATTGCTGTAAGGGAATAAATACCTGGCAAATCAACGATTTCAAAAGTTTCATCTCCGACAGTTACTTTACTGACTGTGTAATGAACTGTTTGTCCAGGGAAATTAGCTGTTATTGTCTTATACCCAGCGAGCCCATTGAATATGGTACTTTTTCCTGCATTGGGTTGCCCGACAAAGGCTATTCTCATTCAACTTCCTCAACTTCAATCCTTGATGCTACCCCTTTGCCCAATGCAACATCATAACCATTTATTTCTAAAAGAACAGGACCACCTAAAAAAGAACTTTTTTTGATAGTAACAATATCACCTATATGAATACCCAAACACTGAAGATGCTGCCTAATTCCTCTTCCACCTGAAATTTTTAAAATTTTTACCTTTTTTCCATTATCTATATTAACCAATGTTTTCATTATACCCTCACATTAAAAAAACTATTGTTAATAATAAAACATTTTAATAGTCTGTTGCAATAAAATGGTAATGCACAATATGTATGTATTTCTAAAATTTGCCAAAAAAATGATGATTTTGATATATTATTACTGTTCGGCGGCGTAGCTCAGTTGGTCAGAGCAGACGGCTCATATCCGTCGTGTCAGGGGTTCGAATCCCTTCGCCGCCATTTTTTATTCTATAATTTCCCAGAAAGGTAAAAATTTTACCGAAGTATTATCAACTTTCACTGTTTCTTTAAAACCAAGATTTACAATCCATGCTTCCTCAGTTTTATATTTTGCAATAAAACTTTTAAGTGACCTCTCTATTTTTGGGAATCTTGTACACTTTGCCTCTACTGGAATTATCCTGTCTTTTAAATCTACTATAAAGTCTACTTCTGCTTTATCTTTAGTTCGCCAGTAATGAATTGTTACACCAGTTCTTGCAAATTTATCAATCAGAAGATTGTAAATAAGATTTTGAAATAGGAAACCAGCTTGAAAAGTTTCTGTTAATTTACCAAATAATCCTATCGCATAATTTCTTAAACCCAAATCATTAAAATAAAAAATAGGAGTTTTAGAAATTTCCTTTCTTATATTTCTGAAAAAAGGCGTTATTCTTCTTATAACAAAAGTTTTTTCAGCATAGTAAATATAATTCTTAATTGTCTGAAGAGATGCTCCTACAGTGGTTGATAATTCATTGAAATTAACAAGATTTCCTATCTGAGATGAAAGAATTTTTATTAGATTTGAAAATACACCAATTTTCTCAATTTTCAATAAAAATGATATGTCCTTTTCTATGTAACTTCTAAATATCTCATCAATAATCATTTTTTTTTCGTGAAGAGTCTCTTCAAGAACAACTCTTGGATATCCACCAAAATTCATATATTCCATAAATAAATTCATTGCCTGCTGATCTATTTTCAAGTATTCATTGAGCATTTCTTCATATTTATATTCTGTTTTAAAGTTTAAAAACTCCTTTAAAGACAGTGTGTTTAACTCAAAAATTCTTTTTCTACCAATTAATGATTCTTTTATTTTTTCTTTCAAATCAACACCACCAGAACCAGAAACAATAAACTTATATGGTAAGTTCATATCATAAAGTCCTTTTAAAAAAAATCCAGCATTTTCCTTTCTCTGTATCTCATCAATGAAAACATAGCCTTTCTTATTTCCAAACTCAAGCTTAAGCCTTTGAACCAGATCTAACTGTGTTTTGAAATGTGGCATATCCCTCTCAAAATCAAGACTTAAAAAAAGAGTTTTTTCTCCTTTTTTATTGAGATAATCTTGTAAAATATTCATAAGTGTAGTTTTTCCTGCCTGTCTTGGACCAACTATGAAGGAAATCTCCTTCTTATATAGATGCTCAATTAATTCTTGAAAAATGTATCTTTTTATAAGCATGCTTTATTATAAACCCGAGAAAAATAAAAGTCAAGTTAAAAAATTATCGGATTATTTTATTATTGGTTCCATTTCTAAAGCGGGATGGTTAACTTTTGTGAGAAATTCTAATAGGCATTCTATGTCTTCACAGACTGTTTCATCGGCAATTTTATCCATTAGATCAGATATGCCTTCTTCATCAACTCTTTTCTTGAAGCTCTCTTTTATTCTTTCTTTTAACTCCTTTGGCATCCATACAATTCTTCTTATTCCACCATCACCTTTAAGAAACTTTCTTGAAGTAATGTAATTTACTCCAACTCCCATAAATCCCGGAGTTTGAACTCCACCACCTATCATACCTGCAAGGGTTGAAAACTTCATACCAATTGGTGTCATTCCACCATATCCTCTGTTTACAATCAATACTCCGTTTGCCTCTGGAACTACTGCTACAATACATTCAAAGCATCCACAGGATGTCATAGGATTTTCCATTATTGAGTAAAGATTTATTGTCTCTGTTTCACCGCCAGAGTGTTTTTTTACATATTCATCTATTCCACTGTATCTACCATAAACTGGATCAAGTAGCTCACCTTTTTCAACTGGCTGATTTCCACCTGTTGGTTCAATCTCATAGGCTGCCTTTGCATCAAGCCATGTAAAGGCTCCGCATAATCCAGGACGTTCTGGTGTTATCACACATACATGCTTTGGAGCAAAACTCTGACAGAGCAAACAGGAGTAAAATTTATCAACATCTTCATCTGTTAGCTTGGCAAGCCTTAAATCTCTCTCCTTGTACTGTTTTCTTGCCTCTTGTCTTAAATTAATAACATCTTCTTGATTAATATAAAGATAAACCTCAACTTTATCAACAATACTACGAAATCTTGCCTTTGTCATTGTGGTCAAGATTACTCCAAGATGTTCCAGGGTTATGCCAGCTTCCTTTGCTTTTTTGCTTATTCTTATCCAGTTTATGTCTCTCTGACCGATGTGCCAAAGTCCCTCTGCTTCATTTATAAAAGTATGAATCTGACGCTCAATGACAGGTTCAAAATCCTTCTGCATCTTTTTACCAGCCACATTAATAATTATTCCGAGAGGCATCTGTCCACCCTTTTCATAACGAAATTGCCATTCTTTGCCAATTATGTGAATTTTTTCATCCTCTATTTCTGTTAAATCTTTCATTTGGACTAATTCAAAGGCTGGTGTTCTTTGTCCACCAAATTCAATAAATGTATCTTCCTTCCTTACTCTCTCTCCTTCAAAGGCTGGTCCATAGGAAACTGGAATTGGAGGTTTTTCAACAACTATCTTTAATCCCCTTGTCTCAATTGCTTTTTTAACAATTTTTGAATAGTCCTTTTCAGTGACTAAAAGGGGATATTCAGCAATCTCATTAATAATTATTTCTGGTAAATCCTGATCTATTATTACAGGGCAGGCAAAAAACATAGCTACTGAAGCAGTAGCCACTGCTAATTCATTAATTTGTCCAAAAGAGATTGCAAAGGCGTTAACTCTCTTTCTTACATAATCAATGATCGCATCTTTCTGTCCTGGAGTCTGACCTCCAAAAATAAGAGAAGCTCTTAAAGCCCAGTCTATTACATACAATGTTTCTTCAATATTTTTGCCTACAGGAACAACATAGGCTTCAAAACCGAATCTTTCACCTGCTGTTATAAATTCTTCAGCAACAGGACCAATTAAAAAAGTAAGAATTTTCTTTTCCTGAAGCTCTTTCACAATTTTCAACAAATCATCTGGATTTAATTCCCCAAGTAAAACTGCCACTGCTGGAATTCTTCCATCAACAAGCTGAACTCCAAGAGTTCTCTGAATTGTATCGCCAAGAAAACCATAGTAAGGAGTTTCTTTATTTTCCTGATTAATGTATTGAAGAGTAAGATAAATTTCTCCAATATATAAATATGCAAGGCCAAGATTTTTTAAGTCATTCTGGTTTTTAAGTTTAGGTATGATTTCCTCAAGAAATTTTTTCATTTCATCAACTCTGTTGATTTTTATACCTTCAAGAGCATAAATTAAAGGAATTCCATAAGCAGTATCTGGAAGTTCAAAAGAAACTATACCTTTTTTTGAGACAATCTTTAAAAGATTGTTTATCTTGTCTGATAGATTATCTATAACTTTTCTTGTGATTTCTAAAATCTGATCTATCAAACTTTACTCCTTACATAATTTTTCAAAAATGCCGGGATTGCACTTGCTTCTTTAGTTCCTATTATAACCTTCCATCCTGGGAGTTTATCTTCAATGGCACTTTTTAGCATGGCAACATATCCGGGAATTATTAATTCTCTGTGAGCTAATTTTTGTTCTATTCCACTTTCTTTTATAAACTGAGCAATTTTACTTGCTGAAAATTTACCTGCAGCCCAGGCTGTAAGAACACTTAACCCATCACAATCCATTATAGCAAGCCAGGTTGGAACTTTACTATTTTCAATCTCACCTTTAACAAGGAAATAGGTAAGAGCAAAATTAGTTGTAACAATAAGAGGACTATTTTCATCGGGCTCGCCAACTTTATATATATCCTCTTTTACCTGCATAGGCACTTGCGGATCTGAATATATATTCTGTCTCAATGTAAATAAAATGAGATTTTTCCATTTTGGAATTTCATTCAAAACTACAATTGATGAATATTTAAGAATTGCTACAGAGGCAAGAACTGTCTCATAAAATGATTCTTTTTCTTTAATAAAAGTGAAAATCGGATATCCAACTGCTTTAACTCTCTTTTTTAATGAAGCACGCCTTATCAATGTATTGTCAATTAAAAGTTCACGGGCGCTATTTGGTTGAGTATCAATAAGTATATCTTCAAATCCAAGATTTTGAATTCTCTCAACAATTGAAATAACATTCTGTATTCCATAAGCTGTAACAGTAAGTGGAACATTATATTTTTTAGCTAAAGATGTCATTTGATTTACATTTTTCTCATTTGCTCCATAAAGAATTGGACGATTGTTTGATATAAGGGGCAAAGATTGTTCTACAG
This sequence comes from Thermodesulfovibrio sp. N1, assembly GCF_001707915.1. Lineage (GTDB taxonomy): Bacteria > Nitrospirota > Thermodesulfovibrionia > Thermodesulfovibrionales > Thermodesulfovibrionaceae > Thermodesulfovibrio. The sequence continues at coordinate 21,718 of NZ_MAVV01000004.1, forward strand.
ATTCAGGATTGAAGGTTCCGAAGATTATAGGAATTTCGGCTTTTTTGATTATTTTTTCTACAGCTTCTTTAAATTTCTGTGGATTATTAGATTCATTTTCAAGAAAAACAGCATCAATTTTAAGAAACTCGCCTACTCTTTCAATCTGGGAATCCAAAATTTTATTAACTTGTTCCTCTATATTTTCATCAGTGTCTTTTATTCTTAAAGCTAAAACTGTCGGATGAAAAAATTTCTTTTCATGCCTGTATAGGCACTGTTCTTCTCCAATTTTTATAGAATTATTTTTAGGTCCAAAAATTATACCTCGAATTGGTGGGGTTGCTGCCTCTTTAAGTTTTGCTTTAACTTCCTCAGATGCCTCAGGGCATTGTTCAATTTCTGCTTGACTCTGTGCAACTTTCATTGCAAAGGCAAGACATGTTGGAAAGCCACATTTTTTACAATTTGTTTTAGGAAGCAGTTTAAATATTTCTATTCCTGTAAGTGCCATTTTGTCTCCTTAAAAAAGAATTACCCCATCAAAAGACAAGAAAGAAGTAAATATTAGTTTTCAATTAATTTGTAAAATACCTCTATCGCTTTGTCAAGGCTTTCACCATCTGGACATCCACCCTGGGCAGAATCAACCCTTCCACCACCTTTACCGCCAACTGTTTGCGATATGTTCTTCAAAAGTTTTCCAGCATCATACCTGTCTGTTGCATCTTTAGTGACTGAGAGAATCAAAACACCCTGTCCATCTGTTTTAGATGCAAGTAAGATAACGGATGGATGAAGCTTTTCTTTTAATTTATCTGAAAGAGTTCTTAAAGCTTTTGTGTCAAACCCTTCAAATTTTAATGCTAATGCCTTAACACCCTTTATATCTTTTGCCTGTTTTATAAATTCATCAATGTTTTGACTAATAAGTTTTTCCTTAAGGATTTCAATTTCTTGCCCCTTTGTCTTTAAATCATTAATAAGTCTTTCTACTGCTTTTACCGGCTCAGCTGATTTAAGAAGTTGCGATATATTTTTTATCTGTTCTCTGTAGGAGTTTGCATATTCATAGGCTTGAGAACCAGTTACAGCTTCAATCCTTCTAATTCCTGAGGCAACAGAGCCTTCAGAAATAATATAAAAACTTCCTATTTCACCTGTCTGGCTACAGTGAGTACCACCACAAAGTTCTTTGCTAAATCCAAGAATTTTAACAACTCTTACAGTATCTTCATATTTATCTTCAAAAAGAGCCATAACTCCCTCATTCAAAGCTTCATCAAGGGATTTTATCTCTGTTTTGACAGGAAGATTTTCAAGTATTTTTTCATTAACAATTCTTTCAATTTCTCTTAATTCCTCATCAGTTACTGCTTCAAAATGGGTAAAATCAAAGCGAAGTCTGTCTGGTGCAACAAGACTTCCTGCCTGCTTTACATGTTCCCCAACAATACTCTTTAATGCTGAATGAAGAAGATGCGTTGCTGTATGATTCCTTGCAATTGATTTTCTTCTATCTATATCAATCTTTGCAAAAACTCTGTCATCTTCTTTTATGCTTCCTTCAATAACTATAACTTTATGGCAGTGAAGGTCTACTATTTTCTTTGTATCAATAACTTCTGCCTTACCTGTATTAGAAATTATTATACCTGTATCACCAACCTGTCCACCTGATTCAGCATAAAAAGGGGTTTCATAAAGAAAAATTTCTCCTTCTTCACCTGCATCAAGCGTTTTTACAATCTCACCATTTTTGACAATAGCGTATATTGCTGTCTCTGTTTCATGCTCAGTGTAACCTATAAATCTTAAACCCTCAGCCTCCTGCCTCAACTGTTTATAAACTTCACTTATTCCAACTTCCTGAGCTTTTCCAGCTGCCTTAGCACGTTCCCTTTGTTTATTTAATTCCCGATAAAAACCAGTTTCGTCAATCTGTAAATCCTTTTCCTGAACCATTTCCCTTATTAAATCAATGGGCAAACCAAAGGTATCATAAAGTCTAAAAATCTCTTCCCCAGGAATCATATTTGAGCTGGATTTTTTAATATTTTCAAGAATTTCATCAAAGACTTGCTGAGCCCTTTCAAGGCTTTTTAAGAATCTCTCTTCTTCTATTTTTATAACCTTTTCAATCCTTTTTCTTTCAGAGACAATCTCAGGATATACTGTTCCAAGAGAGGTAACTACAGGCTCAACAAATTTATAAAAAGCAACACTGTCATGCTGAAGAAGTTTAATATGTCTGCAGGCTCTTCTTATAATTCTTCTTAAAACATAGCCTCTACCTTCATTAGAAGGAATTAACCCTTCAGCTATCAAAAAAGTAGAAGCTCTGATATGATCTGCAATTACTTTTATTGAGATATCAGTTTTTCTCTCTTTACCATAATTAACATTCAAAACAGAACAAATTTTTGAAATTATTGGTTCAAAAAGGTCTGTATCGAAATTTGTTCTTTTCCCCTGAAGCACCGCTGTGATTCTTTCAAGTCCCATTCCTGTATCAATACTTGGTTTTGGAAGGGGAGTTAGTTTGCCTTCCTCATTTTTGTTATACTGCATAAAAACAAGATTCCACAGTTCAAGAAATCTGTCACAGTCACAACCAACAGAGCAGTCTGGTTTACCGCATCCAAAGTCTTCTCCTTGATCAATTATAATTTCTGAACAAGGTCCACAGGGACCTGTATCACCCATCTGCCAGAAGTTATCTTTTTCACCAAGGCGAACTATCCTTTCTGATGGAATACCAACTTCTTTTTCCCAAATATGAGCAGATTCATCATCATCTTTATATATTGAAACCCAGAGTTTTTCCTTTGGAAGTTTAAAATACTCTGTTAAAAGCTCCCATGCAAAAAGAATTGCTTCTTTCTTAAAGTAATCTCCAAATGAGAAGTTTCCAAGCATTTCAAAAAATGTATGATGCCTTGCGGTAAAACCAACATTTTCAAGGTCACTGTGTTTTCCGCCTGCCCGTATGCATTTCTGACAAGTGGTGGCTCTGCTATAAGGTCTTTGCTCTTCACCAAGAAAAACCCTTTTAAACTGAACCATACCAGCATTTGTAAATAATAAAGATGGGTCATCCTTAGGAATAAGAGGAGAACTTTTTACAAGTTCATGTCCCTTTGAAACAAAGTATTCGAGAAAGAATCTTCTAATATCTGAACTTTGCATTAATTATTCCTCACCAACTATTCTCTGTTCATTGCTAATTATATATGTCAATTTGCCATCGACAAAAATAAGCCTTGATTTTAAAATTCCCAAAGCTGATGAATAAACCCATTCCTCTCTCTGTTTTCCCTTTTCAGGAGTAAGAACCCTTACAGAAGAAGGATTACCCCATGCAAGCCTTACCTGCTCCTTTGTCATACCAAGTGCTATTTCTCCTTTTGCAATTCTTTCCTGAATATCTGGTGGATAATGCTTAATTTCATCATAGGTATATCTAACACCCTGAGAAGCACATCCCAAAATAAATAAGGCAGTCAATAAAGCAATAAAAAATTTCATTTTAATACCTCCTTTAAGCATTTATTTACAGTATCCCATGAAAATCCTCTTCTGAGAAGAAATCCTGTTATTTTTAACTTTTTTTTATCTGTAGAATCATTTTTTATTAAATGAAGTTTTCTCTGGATAAGTCTTTGAGCAATTAAAAATTCATCGATTTCTGGAACATTTTCAAGTAATTCTTTATCAATACCTTTTTTTGCAAGATAGTTTTTTATTCCCATATTTCCAAGAAATCTATCCTGTGCAATTTTTTCTGCTTTTTCAATGAATTTAGTATCATCTAAAAATCCCTTTTGCTTAAGATAAAAAACTGTCTCATCGATTTCTCTTTCAGAAAATCCTTTTCTGTTAAGTTTATCTATTAATTCAGCTTCTGTTCTATCCCTTTTAGCTATCAGCCTCAATGCGTATTTCAGTGCTTCATTCTGCTTTGTTTTCACCTTCCATAACCTTTGGTTGTTTTAATCCATAGGCATCAAAAACTTTTTTATAAATTTCATTAAAAATTTCAGGATGATTTTTTAAATACTCCTTAGCATTTTCCCTTCCTTGAGCAAATCTTGTTCCGTTGTAATTGTACCAGGCACCTGATTTTTCAATAATTCCCTTTTCCACAGCAAGATCAAGAATTTCACCTGTCTTTGATATTCCTTCATTAAAGTAGATATCAAATTCAGCCTGTTTAAAGGGAGGAGCAACTTTATTTTTTACAATTTTAACTCTTACTCTACCACCTGTTGTATCCTGTCCTTCCTTTAAGGTATCTGTCTTTCTTATGTCAAGTCTCATTGAGGCATAAAATTTTAATGCTGTTCCTCCAGGAGTTGTTTCAGGATTTCCAAACATTACACCAATTTTCTGTCTTAACTGATTTATAAAAATAACCACCGTTTGAGATTTTGATATGGCTGCAGTAAGCTTTCTTAAAGCTTGACTCATTAGCCTTGCCTGAAGCCCAGGAAGACTGTCTCCCATCTCTCCTTCAATTTCTGCCTTTGGTACCAAAGCAGCAACTGAATCAATAACAATAATATCAACAGCTCCACTACGGACAAGAGTTTCTGTTACTTCTAAAGCTTGCTCTCCTGTGTCAGGCTGACTTATAAGTAAATTTTCAATATCAACGCCAAGTTTTGAAGCATAATTAACATCAAGGGCATGTTCAGCATCTATAAAGGCAGCAACTCCACCAAGCCTCTGAGCTTCTGCAATTGCATGAAGTGCAAGAGTGGTTTTACCAGAGGATTCTGGTCCAAAAATCTCTATAACTCTTCCTCTCGGATATCCTCCAACACCTGTTGCTATATCAAGAGATATTGAACCTGTTGGAATTACGCTTATTCCTTCTGCCTGACCTTTTGTTCCAAGACGCATTATAGCGCCTTTACCAAAATTTTTTTCAATTTGTGAGATGGCAATTTCTAATGCCTTTAATTTTTCCTTATTCATAAATCACCTCATAGGCTTTTTTTTATTATACCATTTATCTATTTAAGCAGAAGAAACCTTTGTAAAACATGGTAAATTGAACCTTTTGGAGTTAAAGTACTCTTCATTAAAACAAAATCTTTGACACGAAATTGAAAATCAGGAGATTTCTCAGAAAATCTCCTTAAAATCTTTTCAAAAACATACTTTCCATTTTGGTGATTTTTCACTCTTGCCAAAGTTATGTGAGATTTAAATTCCCTTTCTTCTCTCTGAAAGCCAAACTGAGAAAGTTCATCATCAATCTTTTTTGCTAATTTTTTAAGTATATCTGTGTTTTCAGTCCCTATCCATATAACTCTTGGCTTGAATTTGTCAGGGAAAACTCCAGGATTAGTAATCTTTAATGTAAAATCAGAAAATTCCTCTGCTATTGATTTAAGAAGATCCGTTAAATCAGGTATGAACTTTTCTTCAACCTCGCCAAGAAATTTCAATGTAATATGGAAATTATCTTTCTGTACAAAATTAACTCCTTCAATGGGTGATGTAAAAGTATTCAATTCAGAAAGAAATTCTTTGATTTCCTTAGGTATCTCTATTGCTATAAAAAGACGCATAGGATATCATAACAAAAGAAAAACTCTTATTAAAAGATTACTGATAACTCCTGATAGAAAATCATCAAGCATAATTCCTAATCCACCAGCTATCTTTTGAGTCTGTCTTATAGGAGGAGGCTTCAGAATATCGAAAAATCGGAACAACACAAAGCCTGCAACCAGAATCTGCCAATTCAATGGAAGAAAAACAACTGCTGTAAGATATCCTGCAAACTCATCTATTACAACATAAGAAGGGTCTTTACTATTAGACTCCTTTGCTACCTTTTCTGATGCCACTGTTCCAAGAATCAACGAAGTAATTAGTATAAATAAAATAACAGTATCTGATGGAGCAAAAATCAACAAAATAACCATTGCAAATGCTGAAGCCACAGTCCCTGGTGCAACAGGACAGTAACCAATAAAAAAAACAGTAGCAATGATTTTATTGAATATCGAAATTTTCATTTTCCATCAATCCACTGCTTTTTTAGCTTTCTCATACTCTTGCCAAAGATTCTCTTTGCTTAAACCCTCATGTTCAATAAAATCCCATGGCAAGTAGTCATCAAAAGATTTTACTTCATATGTATAATCCTTTACTTCTTCAAAGATTTTGCTAAAATTTTCACCCTTTGAAATTCTTTCTATATTTTTTAATACTTTTCTATTACCCCTTGAAAAATAACCCTGCATATATGAATATTTAGGCACTTCATGCACCAGCTTAAATCCCTTTATTTTATTAGTATCTTTTGTGAGTTTTTTTAATTTTTCTTTCACATTTTCATACTCCTCCATTCTATGCCATTGAAAGGGAGTAAAGGGTTTTGGAACAAAAACACTCACACTTGCAGTCAGTTTTCTTGGAAAAATATTTCTTATTTTTTTTATTAGATTTACTATCTCGTCTATATCTTCATCCTTTTCAAAGGGTAATCCTATCATAAAGTATAATTTTAAATTTTCAAGTTTGGTTTCTGAAAGTTTTTCGCAGATTCTTAATATATCACTCTCAGAGATACCCTTTTTGATAACCCTACGTAATCTTTCTGAACCTGCTTCAGGAGCTAATGTGAGGGTTTTACGATTTGCCAAAGTATTCAAAATTTCCATTGTAAATCGATCCGCCCTTAAGGAAGTAAAGGATAATTCAACATCGGAAATTTTAAGTAATTCTTTTAGTTCTTTATAAGCTGTAAGGGATGGAGCAATAATTCCTACTAAAGAATGTCCTTCTTTTTTGATTTCGTCAATTTTTTCAATTATTTTATTTAAAGATGCTCTTCTTACAGGCTTATAAACATGTCCTACAAGGCAGAATCTACAGCTAAAGGGGCATCCTCTCATTGTTTCAAGAAGAAACATTTCAGGAAATACAGATTCAGAAGTTGTAATCTGGGAATAACCGAATCTTTCTGAAAAATTCTCGCAGTAAACTCTATTTATTTTATCTGGTGCATCCTTCCATAGAATTTCTCTTCCTTGAGTTTTTCCATTTCTGTAAATCTCCTTGTATGCCTCTGGAACATAAAATCCTTTGAATTTTATGATTTCTCTTTTTACATTGTTTTTGAAATCTTCTTCATAGGAATGTTCTTTAACCCTTTTATAAAGCTCTACGAAGTTGTCTATTAATTCTTCTGCCTCTCCAACAAAGATTATGTCAAATATCTCAGCTACTGGTTCTGGATTAGAAAAACATAAAACACCACCAGCAACAACTATGGGATGATGAGATTCCCTTTCAGAATTAAGGAAGGGAATTTTTGCTAATTCAAGAATTTTTATAATATTAGGATAATCATTTTCAAAACAAAGACTAAAAGCTAATATATCAAACTCATAAAGGGGGGTCTTTGTTTCATAGGAAATAAGAGGATAATTATCATAATCGACTATTTCTTCATTAGAAGGGAGAAAAGTTCTTTCACAAACAACATCTTTTCTTTTATTTAAAAGTCTATAAACTGTTTGAAAACCTAAATTACTTATTCCTACCTGATAAATATCTGGATAAATTAGGCATATTCTTATTTTCCCTCCGTGTTCTTTTTTTATTGTTCCCCTTTCTTGCTTAATAATGAAATTAATCTTATCAACTATTTTTCTCATCAATTATTCTGTATTTTTTTCTGAGATAGGCAGGAATATCTATCTCTTCTTCAACATCATCAGGAATCTCCTTAAAAGGCTCCTGTAATACTTTTACTTTGAATTGAGAATTTGAAAGTTCATCATTTTTGATTTCTTTTTTCGTCTCTATTTTATCTACAGCTTCTTCTTCGATTAGTTCTGATGAAGTCTTATTAATTTCTTCAATAGTTTCCTGTGAATACTTCTTTTGTTGGTCTTCAGTTGGGAATAAGTAAGGCACATCTGGTTTTTTCATAAAAGAGGATAAAGAACCAATATTTTTTGAAATAATTCTTTTTGTTTCTTTCAGAGAGACATTTGAATTTTTGGGCATCCATTTTTCTGCAGTTGATATCTCAATTTCTTCAGGTTTATCCTCAAACCCTGTTGCTATAACTGTAACATATATTTCATTTTCTATCTCTGGTTTGACAACTGTTCCAAATATTATATTAGCCTCTTCATGGGCAACATCATAAATTGTAGATGCAATTTCCTGGACTTCATCCAGAGTAAGATCAAATCCTCCTGTGATATTTATTAGAATTCTTCTTGCACCTTCTATTGATGTTTCCTCTAAAAGAGGATTTCTAATTGCTTTCAATGCTGCTTCTTTAGCACTCTCTCCTTTCAGACAAGTTCCAAGACCGATTACTGCTTTGCCTGAATTTTCAATTATTGTTTTAACATCGGCAAAATCTCTATTAATAAATCCCGGACTTAAAATAAGATCAGAAATACCTTGAATCGCTTGTCTTAAAATATCATTGGCTATGGCAAAGGACTTAACCAATGGAGTTCCTTTTTCAACAACAAGATGAATTTTATCATTAGGAATAATTATTATTGTGTCAACATACTTTTTCAACTCTTTAATTCCAACAACTGCATTATGAAGCCTTTTTTTACCTTCAAAATAAAAAGGCTTGGTTACAACAGCCACAGTTAAAATTCCCAACTGTCTTGCCAAAGATGCTATAACAGGAGCAGCGCCTGTTCCTGTTCCTCCTCCCATCCCAGCAGTAATAAATATTAAGTCCGATCCCTCTATACATGAAATCAAAGTATCTTTATCTTCTAAAGCTGCCTTTTTACCAAGCTCAGGGTCTGACCCTGCACCAAGTCCTTTTGTAAGCTCCTTACCAATCTGAACCTTTACAGGTGCTAATGAAATTTCAAGATGTTGTACATCGGTATTTACTGCAATAAATTCAACTCCATATACACCAGCTGAAATCATTGTATTGACTGCATTTGTACCAGCTCCTCCTACACCTATAACCTTAATTTTTGCAATAGGTCTTTCAGACTCCTCAATTTCAAACATTGTTCAAACCTCCTTTTAAATTTTTATAAAATTCCTTATTAATGCCTTAATCTTATCCACGAATTTACTAAAACCTACAACATGGTTATCATACAGTCCTGTTTTTATTTTGTAAATCAATGCACCTATGGCAGATGAAAACTCTGGAGTGTTTACTGTTAAAAAGTTATCGTTTTCATAAATATAGCTATCATTCAATCCCATTTCTAAACATAATGAACTAATTCCCGTGTCTGGTTTGCCAACTCTACAGGGGATTGACAGATAAGCTTCAGCCAAAGAAATAAATCCTGACATCAAAGATGTTCCACCTGTAAAAATAATTGAAGAAAGGGAAATATCATTGGGAAGAGACAAAATTTCTTTTTTGATAATCTCAAGTATTTCTTCAGACCTTGCATAAATAATTTCTTTTATTATTGACATTGGAATTTTTATAGGTTGTCTGTCTAATCCAATTATCTCTATTTCTGATATATTTTCAATCAACTTTTGATTATTAGACTGGTAATCCTTTTTGGCAAGATTGTCTGATGAAATTAAATTAATATTAGGTAAAAGTACCCCAAATTGCTTTTTTATTCTCTCTGCTTCAGTATAGGAAATTTTAAGACCTATTGATAAATCATTGGTAATATGATTTCCACCAATTCCATAAGTGGCAATATATCTTATACTGCCCTCATAAAATACTGCTAAATCAATTGTACCTCCTCCTATGTCAATAACCATTGTCCCAATCTCTTTGTCATGGGTGCTTAAAACAGCTTCAGAGGAAGCTATTCCTTGAAGAATTACATCTTCAACCTCAACTCCTGCTCTACTGCAACAAGTAATAATATTTTGTATTTGATTGGAAGAGGCTGTAATAGTATAAACCTTTGACTCAAGCCTTAATCCTTTCATACCTACCGGATCTTTTATACCATTATTACCATCAACGATGAATTCTACAGGTAATACATGAATTACCTCCTGATCTGCAGGCAAAGACATTGCAGTAGCTGATTCTATTGCAAAATTTACATCTTCCTCTGATATCTCTCTTTTTCTTATCCTTACAGCACCATTACTGTATATACCCCTTACATCCAATCCAGAATAGCACACAGAGGCTTTTTTTATTTTAATGTTTTGCTGAATCTCTGCATCTTCAAGAGCTCTCTTTATTGCAGAACTTAACCCTTCCATATCTATTACTCTACCCTTCTTTAATCCCGCAGAGTTGTAACTCTTTAAAAACTGTATTAAAAATTTGTCGTCATTTAAAATGCCTGTTGCTATAGATATTTTTGTGCTACCTATGTCAATAACATTAAAAAGACTCATTCATCGAACTCCTTTATCAATATTACTGGCTTGGTTTTACAATCACCTTATCAGGAAATCTTAAATCTACATATTCTAAAGACAGACCACGCTTTTGAGATTCGGTAACAACAATCATATACTTTGAAAATTTTGTCTCATAATCACCTGTTCCAACAATTATAGGAAAACCATTTACATTTAAAGTTAAATTTTCTGATGTTGAACCCGTAATAATTATTTCATCCTCTGGATTTACATAATTTTTGGTTTTAACAAAAATTATTAAATTTAAGGCATCTATAAGTGTTTTTTTATCTTTAAAGGGATCTAATTCTTTTATAACAGGGAGAAATATTTTTGACTCTTTAATTTTATCGGTAAAATCTTCAAGTACTTCTCCATCATTACTAACCAGGTAATATCTGCTGTTGTGTTGCAATATTGCAGTCGGAGTTGACTCTTGAATAAAAATCGTAAGCTTTCCATTTAAATCCTTTCTTATTTTTGCCTCTTTAATCCATGGTGATTTTTTCAATCTATCATAAATATTTTTTGAAGAAGGATATAAAATTGAATGTCCTTCTTTTATACCTAAAATTGCCCTTATTTCACTGTCTGGTAAATGCTTATTACCAATAATAATTATTTGCTTTACTGTAAAAAATTTATAAAGTGAAAACACAAAGAACACTGAAAAAATAAAACCAGTAACAATAAAGATTATTTTTTTATTTCTCATTTTCTTTTATTGCAAGTTCTAAAATCTCTTTTACCAAAGCCTTAAAATCGTAGCCTGAAAGAGTCGCTATTTTCGGTAAAAGGGAAGTCTCTGTCATTCCTGGAATAGTGTTAATTTCAAGCACATAGGGATTGCCTTCTTTATCTATAAGCATATCAACTCTTGTTCCTCCCTTACATCCCAATGCCTTATGAGCCTTTAACCCTAAATCCATTAGTTTTTCATAAAGATATTTATCAATTTCTGGTGGAAGTATGTAATCAGTTAAACCTTTAGTGTATTTTGCTTCGTAACTGTAAAATCCCTGTTTTGGTCTTACCTCAACTCCACCAAGAGCTTTATTTCCAAGAACACCGATATGAATCTCTTTACCTTCTATGAATTTTTCTATAATTACTCTATCTCCATATTTAAATGCTTCATCAAGGGCAGATTTTAAATCTTCTTCTTTTTTAACAATACTCACGCCAACAGATGAACCTTCTTGAGAAGGTTTAACAACACAGGGTAGAAATATCTCTTTTATATTCAATTCTTCATATTCTTCTATATTGATAACTTTAAATGGAGGAACTGGTATGCCATGATAAAGAAAAATTTTCTTTGTTGCCTCCTTATCCATCGCTAATGCTGAAGCTAAAACTCCACTACCTGTGTATGGAATTCCCATAACTTCAAGCATTCCCTGGATAGCTCCATTTTCTCCCCATCCACCATGTAATACTAAAAAGGCTATATCAATCTTTTCCTTTTTTATTTTTTCACATAGGTCAATATTGGCATCTATGAAGACCACATTATATCCAAGCTCCTTTAATGCATTAAATACTGCCTGCCCACTTCTCAAAGATACCTCTCTTTCTGAAGATATGCCTCCTGCTATTACACCAACTTTCATGGTTTATCCCCCAAAATTTTTATTTCAGGTTGCAATTCAATTCCAAAATATCTAAAAACCCTATCTTTAACAATTTCCATTAGTTTCAAAAAATCAGAGGCTTTTCCATTGCCTAAATTAATAAAATAGTTTGCATGAATCGGACTTACCATTATATTCCCGACCTTAAACCCTTTAAGTCCTGCCCTATCAATCAATTCTCCTGCTGAAAAACCTGGAGGATTTTTAAAGACACAACCTGCAGAGGGAGCACGAAGGGGTTGTGTTAACTGTTTCTTTTTTAAAAAATCTATCATTTTGTTAAAAATTGATCCATTGCTTTCTTTGAGATAAAATTTTGCTCGGCATATTATTACATCATCTGGTAATCCTGAACTACGATACTGGAAATTAATTTGATTTTTTGTCAATATTTTTGTCTTTAATTGAGCATCAATAATTTCACACTCTATAAAACAGTCTTTTATCTCGTATCCAAAGGAACCTGCATTACCTTTTATTGCACCTCCGATAGTTCCTGGAATACCAATAAGTCCTTCCATTCCTGATAATCCCCTTTTTGCCAAAAAAGTAACCACTCTTCCAAGCATTACTCCTGCTGATACAGTAAGAGTAAATCCGTCAAGATAAATTTCATTCATTTTTTTCGTATTTATTATTACACCTTTGAAACCTTTGTCACTAATAAGTAAATTGCTACCACCACCAATAATATAAAAGGGATATTCTTCATTTTTTAATACTTCAAGTAAATTCAAAATTTGTTCATCCTCTGGAAAAGCTATAAATGAAGCAGCACCGCCAATTCGTAAAGTTGTATAATTAGCAAGAGCTTCGTTCTTTTTATAAACAATACCCTTTTCTTTAAAAAAGGTTTCCATTAACTGCATAGGTCTCTTACTGCCTCTCCAATCTTATAAACATCACCTGCTCCAATTGTAAAGACAATATCACCTTTCTTTATTTCTTTTAAAATGTCTTCCTTAATTTTTTCTTTATCTGGATTAAATATGACATTGACTCCTGAGTCTCTCAATTTTTTATATAAAATCTCTCCAGTTACTCCTTTAATAGGATATTCACTTGCAGGGTATATATCCATAAGAAATAAAATGTCCTTTTTTCTTAATGTTGTTTTAAAGGCAGAGACAAATTGTTCCATAAGGTCTCTGGTACGAGTATATCTGTGGGGTTGAAAAATTACACATAGACGTTCTGGCTTTAACAATAATGCAGTTTTAATCACTGCTTTAATTTCTGTAGGATGGTGACCATAATCATCATAAAATTTTAATCCCCTTCTTTCCCCTTTAAATTCAAATCTTCTTCCTATCCCTGTAAAGTTCTCAAAGGCGGATTTTACTTTATCAAGAGGCACAGAAAGTTCCATTGACACAGCTATAGTTGCTAAAGCATTTAAAACATTATGTCTTCCTGGGATAGGAAGTTTAAAAATTCCCAATGATTTACCCTTGTAAAAAACTTCAAAATAAGTTTTTTGGTCTTTATATTCAATATTTCTACTGTAAAAATCAGCATTATCATTGAAACCATAAAGAATGTATCTTCTGTTTAAATTAGGTATCAAGCTCCTTATATGTTTACATTCTTTACAAAGAATTGATACTCCGTAAAAGGGAACTTTATTGGCAAACTCCAAAAAGGCTTTTTTAATTCTTCTTAAATTTTTGAAATAGTCAAGATGTTCTTTATCAATGTTTGTTATAACTGATACAGAAGGATTTAGTTTAAGGAAACTACCATCACTTTCATCTGCCTCTGCCACAAGAAACTCACTTTGTCCTAATCTTGCATTACTTCCAATAGATTTAAGCTTTCCACCAACTACAACAGTTGGATCAAAACCAGCATGATTTAAAACTTCTGCAATCAAAGAAGTTGTTGTAGTTTTACCATGAGCACCGGCAACTAAAACTGAATATTTAAGTCTACAAAGTTCAGCAAGCATTTCAGCTCGTGGAATGACAGGAATACCTAAGGATTTTGCTTTAATAATTTCAGGATTGTCAGATTTTACAGCAGAAGAAAATACTACAACATCAGTATGATTAATATTTTCCTGACTATGTCCTATAAATACTTTTATTCCTAAACTCTTAAGCCTTTTCACAGTATCAGACTCTCTAATGTCTGAGCCTGTTACTGTATACCCCATGTTGTGTAAAACCTCTGCAATGCCACTCATCCCAATCCCACCAATGCCTATAAAATGAATCTTCTTATACTGATACATTCCTCCTCCTTATCAGACTCTCTGCTATCTCTATTATTTTTTCTCCTGCCTTTGCATTTCCAAAAGCAAGAGATGCTATTTCCATCTCCTTTCTAATTTTGCTATCATCTAAAATTTTAATTATTTTTTTCGCTAAAATCTCCCCATTAATTTCTCTATCAAGAATAAGTTCACAGGCACCTCTGCTAAGTAACCGTCTTGCATTAATTTCCTGATGATTATACGCTGCATAGGGGTAGGGAATTAGAATTGATGCCTTCCCTAAAGCTGTAATTTCTGCCACTGTGGAAGCCCCTGCTCTACAAACTATAAGATCAGAAACAGAGTACGCTTCTGCCATTTCATAGATAAAGGGTAGCACTGTTGCCTTAAATGAAAGCTTTTCATATTCTTCGGAAACCCATTTGTAATCTGCATCTCCTGTCTGATGAATTATCTGAATTTTATTCCTGAGTGGAATTAAATATGAAAGTCCATCTATCATAGCTTTATTTATTTTTCTTGCTCCAAGGCTTCCTCCAAAAACTAAAAGAGTCTGTCTATGCTCCTCGAGATTAAAAATTTTAACCGCTCTTTTTCTATCGCCCAATAAAATTTCTTTTCTTATGGGAGTCCCTGTAAGATATACCTTTTCTTTAGGAAAATGTTCTATTGTTTCAGGATAAGTTATAGCAATGGCTGATACGAAATTACCAAGAATTTTATTAGCTAAACCTGGAACAGTATTTTGTTCAAGTATTACCGTAGGAATTTTTTTTAATGATGCAATTAAAACAAGAGGAAAAGAGGCATATCCACCAACTCCAAATACAATTTGAGGTGAGTAAGATTTTATTATCTTTTTACATTCATTAAAGGATTTAACAAGACTAAATATTGATTTTATTTTATCATTGAAGGATTTTCCAACAAAACCTCTGACAGAGATTAATTTAAGCTCGTAATCTGTTTTAGGTATGATCTTTGACTCCAAACCTCTTTCAGTTCCAATAAATATAATCTTTGCATCGGGATATTTCTCTTTAATATCAGAAGCAAGAGCTATCCCTGGGAAGAGATGTCCACCTGTTCCACCACCTGCTATAATTACTTTCATGACAGCCTTCTTACTCTATAATAATATCTGTATTTTCTTGTCTTTGAAGTTGGTTGAATAAAAATTTTAGAATATCCAACCTCTGAAGAAAATCGTGAAAGGTTTAGCAAAATCCCTACTGCCATAAGATTAACAACCAAAGATGAACCTCCATAACTTATAAATGGTAAAGGCAATCCCTTAGTAGGTGCTAATCCAGTTACAACTGCAAAATTTATCAGAGCTTGAAATGAAATCATAAGAGTAATTCCAGAAGCAAGAAAATAATTAAAGGGTTCTGTCTGTCTTAAAGCAATACTTAAACCTCTAATACATAACAAAAAGAAAAGAAAAACAACAGTAAAGGCACCTAAAAAGCCTAGTTCTTCACCAATATGAGCAAAAATAAAATCAGTATGTATCTCTGGCAAAAAAGCAAGTTTCTGTTTTCCCCCTCCCAATCCCTGACCAGTAAGTCCACCACTTCCCAGTGCTATCAATGATTGAACAAGCTGAAATCCGCTTCCCTGAGGGTCTGCCCAGGGATCAAGAAATGAAGTTATTCTGCGCCATCGATAAGGTTCTCTGGCAAGATAAAATATTACAGGAATAGCCATTAAAAATGTTATCCCCATATATCTCAAGTTAGCTCCTGCAAGAAAAAGCATAGTAAAGGTAATTATTCCAAGGGTCAAGACTGCTCCGAAATCTGGCTGTTTGAGAAAAATTAGTTGAAATATTCCCATTACTCCAATTGGTATTAAAAAATTTTTAATGCTGTCTTTATTATAATCAGGGCGACTTATATACCAAGCAAGAAAAAGAACCATTGCAAATTTTACAATCTCAGAGGGCTGAAAAGCACTTGGCCAAAGTTTGAGCCATCGTCTTGCACCTCCAGCGCTTACTCCTAATGGAGAGAAAACAAGAATTAACATAACAAAAGAGAGAATCAACAAAGGAAAGACAATCTTTTTTAAATTTGCAGGAGAAATAAAAATAAATATAAACATTAAAAAAAATCCTATAAAAAGGGTAAATAACTGTTTCTGAAAATAAATCATTCCTCCTTTTTCCGCATATTTTGCTTTCACCGAAGCTAAAACAGAAGTTGAACTATAAACAGAAATAAGACCTATAATTATAAGGAAAATAACCGTAAATAAAATTGTCTTATCAATTGAGCCTTTATTCATAGGGAATTCACAATCTCTTTAAATACCTCTCCACGATGTTCAAAATTTCTAAACATGTCAAAACTTGCACAACCTGGAGAAAGTAAAACTATGTCTCCCCTTTTAGCTTCCATCTTTGCTTTCATAACAGCAGATTTCATATCCTTTTCAAAATACGTTGGTACTAAATCACCTAAAATATCTGCTATTTTCTGACTTGCCTCACCAATGAGTATTAAAGCTTTAACTTTCTTTGAAACAATTTCTCTCAAAACTGTAAAATCTCCGTCTTTATCCCTTCCACCCGCAATTAAAATAACTCCTCCTGTAAAACTTTCAAGAGATTTTTTAACTGCATCTACATTTGTTCCCTTAGAATCGTTTATATATGTAACTCCATCTATCTGTCTTACTATTTCCATTCGATGCGGTAGTCCTGGAAATTCCTTTACAACTTCTTTAATGCTTTCTCCTTTACATCCAGCACAAAGGGCTAAAAGAGAAGATGCCATTATGTTTTCAATATTATGAACTCCTCTAATTTTGAATGTATCTACTGGTAAAACAGTATTTTCCATTTCTTTTATAACAGAAACAGGAAGTTCTTCTCTTGCATTAAATCTTATTGCGTTGTTTTCTAAAAAAGCACCATAGACTCTTTGTAATCTGCTGAAATATAATATATTTGGAAGTTTGCCCCTTCTTAAATAAACATCTCTTAAATGTTCTATTGTCGATACTGTATTTTTATCATCCATATTAAGAATAAGATAATCATGTCCATCCTGATTTTTAAAAATCCTGGCTTTTGCTTCAATATACTCCTTCATGTTTGAGTATCTATCCATATGATCTGGTGTTATATTTAAAATTGCAGCATATTGGGCTTTGAAATTTTTTATACCTTCAAGTTGAAAACTTGAAAGTTCAAGTACAAGGTAATCTAAATCGATATTATTATTTAACAATTGATAAACCACTTCTGCCATAGGAAGACCTATATTTCCTGCAAGGGAAACCTTTTTGCCATCCTTTTTTAAAAATTCGTACGTTAAAGTAGAAGTAGTTGATTTACCATTTGATCCTGTTATTCCAATTATCTGGATTTCTCTTTTTATTAAATTAAGTATATTCCAACTAAGTTCTATCTCTCCAATTACAGGAATACCTTTGTAAACTGCTGATACTATAGATGGTGTATTTAAAGGAACTCCAGGGCTTACAACAACTAATTCAGCATCTTCTAAGGCTTCTGATGGATGCCCGCCATCTATTACTTTTTCTACTTTATTAGAAAGTTCATTTAAATCTTTTAAAATTTCATCTTTGCTTTTTTTATCATTAACTGTTAGTTTTGCGCCCAATAAAGAAAGTAATTTTACTACAGCCAACCCACTTTTACCTAATCCAACAACAGAAATATTTTTATTTTCAAAATCAGATAGATTTTGTATTATTGCTTGCATTTTTTGTCCTCTTATTTTTTAATTTTTTGCCTTTATTTTTTGAAGTTTTCTTGGATTTTATTTTTTGTTTTTCAGCTATATTATTAACAGATTTATATGATGCCTTTACTATAGGTTTCTCTTCAGTTAAATGTACTATTGGCTCTCCTTTACCTGAAAGAATTGTATCTGCCTTAACTATAAGTTGTTGGGTATCTTGCCATAGTTTATCTCTATTAGCCTCTCCAAGAACAGCTGTATAAATAAGCCTGTTTCCAACTCTTGAAGCACTTACAAAACAATGTTTAGCTGTTCTTGTATATCCTGTTTTACCTCCTATCATGTTGTCTTCTGACCATAAAAGATGATTCGTATTCTGAATAAAATGTTCCCTACCTTCTTCTGACCTTACAAGATAAACGCGGGTATTGATTGCCTCTTTTATTAGAGGATATGAAAGGGCATGAGCCATTATTTTTGTTAAATCATAGGCTGTTGTATATTGTCCCTTCCCTGGCAATCCTGAAGAATTAACAAATCGAGTATCATTGGCTCCAATTTTTTTTACTTTATCATTCATGAGTTTAACAAAATCTTTTTCATTCCCTGATACCGCCTCTGCTAAGGCAACTGTTGCACTATTTACTGAACGCATAAGTGCAAGATAAACAAGATCTCTTACAGTATAAATCTCTCCAGCCGTTAATTTAGGTGATACACTTTGTGTTTTTGCAGCTTTATTAGAAATTTTTACCTTTTTTTCTGGTGAAAGATTTTCTAAAGCAACCATTGCAGTTACAAGTTTTGTCGTGCTTGCGGGTGCAAGTTTAAGATGGGGATTTTTTCCATATAATATCTTCCCTGTCTGGGCATCAACTGCAACTGCACTGGGAGCTGTAATTTCTTCAGCTAAAGCAAAATTAAAGAAGATAAAAACCATAAATGCAGATAAAAAAGCTCTAAAAAACATTTTTACTTTCATTGTATCACCTCAGTTTTAAAGTTAAAAGACTTAATAAGGCAAGTATGATACCTATTATCCAAAATCTTACAATAACTTTTGGTTCTGGCAATTTTTTCAATTCAAAATGATGGTGAAGGGGTGCCATTCTGAAGATTCTTTTACCACCAGTTAGTTTAAAATAACCAACCTGAAGAATTACAGATAAAGCTTCAACTACAAAAATTCCACCAACAAGGGCAAGGACAATTTCGTGTTTTGTAATGACTGCAAGAGTACCAAGGGCTCCTCCAAGGCTTAAAGAGCCCACATCTCCCATAAAAACCTCTGCGGGATAAGCATTATACCACAAGAAACCTAAGCAGGCTCCAAGCATTGCTCCACAGAAAACAGCAAGTTCACTTGTTCCTGGTATATAAAGAACATAAAGATATTTGGCAAACACAGCATGTCCTGATACATAAAGAAGTACTGCATTAACAATTGATGCGATTCCAACAAGTCCTGTAGCCAATCCATCCATACCATCAGTAAGATTTACTGCATTTGATGCTCCAACAATTACAAAAATTGCGAAAGGAATGTAAAATAATCCTAAATCTATAAGCCATTGTTTAAAAAATGGGATACTTAAAACGGTTGTATATGGATCTTTTGGATTAAAATATAAAAAAAGTGTAATTGCTGATGCTAAAACAATTTGAGCAATTAATTTATATCGACCAGGCAATCCTTTATAATTTCTCTTTGATACCTTTAAATAGTCATCGATAAATCCTATTAGTCCAAATCCCAAAAAACTCAAAAACATTATCCACATATAATGATTTCTTAAATTGCCCCATAATAGCACTGAAACAAGAATAGAGCCAATAATTATAATTCCTCCCATTGTAGGAGTTCCTTCTTTTTTTAAATGACTTTTTGGTCCATCATCTCTTATGTGCTGAGTTAAACTGAGACTTCTCAACCATCTGATACAAGCTGGAGCAATTAAAAAGGTAACAAAAAATGATGTAAGTATGGCAAGTAAGGTCCGAAAAGTTATATATCTAAAAACATTAAATACCGAAATTTGATCACTAAAACTGTAAAGCACTTCGTATAACATTGTCAGTTACCTTTCTTTATAATTTCAAGAATTTTTTCCATTTTCATAGCTCTCGAACCCTTAATTAATAAAAGATGAGGTCCTCTAAAATTTCTATTAATAAATTCTCCGGCTTCCTCTGCTGTATCAAAAACCTGTCCATTGACATATCTTAATGCATTTTTAATAAACTTTCCCACCCCTATAAAGTGTTCTATATCGTAATCCCTTAACCAAATACCTAATTGCTCATGGGCATGTTCAGAAAACTCTCCAAGTTCCAACATATCACCTAAAACTGCTACAGCTGGTATTCCCTTTTTCCGTCTTGAAAGCTCCTGCAATGCCACTTTCATAGAAGAGGGATTGGCATTATAGGCATCAAAGAATATTTCAAAATCGCCTACTTTAATGATTTCCCCACGCATTTTAACTGGAACAAATGTCTCTGCTACTTTCTTTATTGAACATTGAGATACTCCAAAATGTAAGGCAACTGTAGCAGATGCAACAGTATTATACACATTGTATAAGCCAACTAAGGATATACTTATAGGAAAACTTGCAATATCGGTATTAAAGACAAATTCAATGTGATCATCCACAAAATTTATATCAGATGCTTTAAATTCACAATTTTCACCTATCCCAAAGGTTATAACTTTACCTCGAAAATATTTCAATCCCTCCATTAGAAAATGATCATCTCCATTTGCAAAAACAGTATGAACAAAGGGAAGTACTTCAAGTTCTCCATCTCTTACACCCTCAAGGGATCCAAATCCTTCAATGTGTTCGTATCCTATATTTGTAATTAAAGCATACTGAGGATTTACTATCTCACAAAGTTCTCTTATATCTCCCTTTCTATTTGTTCCAAGCTCAAGAACCATTATTTCTGTATCCTGCTGTATTTTACTTATACAAAGAGGCACACCAATAATATTATTAAAATTTCCCTCTGTTTTTAAAACTTTGTATTTTTCTGAAAGAAAATGGTAAAGTAACTCCTTTGTTGTTGTCTTTCCATTACTTCCTACGACAGCAATAACTTTTCCCTTAAATTGCTTTCTTAAATATTTTGCAAGTGACTTTAAAGCTTCAAGTGTATCTTCAACTTTTATTACTGTTTTTCCATGAAAATCTATATTTATTTCCTTTGATATTACAGCACCGGAAGCTCTTGTAAGAGCTTCTTCCAAAAATTCATGTCCATCTCTTTTTAAACCCTTTAATGCAAAAAATATTTCACCTTCACCTATGGTTCTCGTATCAATCGAAGCAGAGGTAAAAACAGTGTTCCCCTCCGATAAAACTTTACCATTTGTCGCCTTAAGTAAATCATCCAAACTGAACATTAATTTAACCTCTATTCTTTAAGAATTCTATTAATACTTCTTTATCACTAAAGGGATATCTGAGACCTTCTATTTCTTGATAATCTTCATGTCCTTTACCTGCAACAATTAAAATATCTCCTCTTTTACAAATTTGTATTCCGATCTTAAGAGCATCTTTTCTATCCTGAACAACAATATAATTATCAAGAGCAATCCCTTCCTCGATGTCTTTTATAATTTCTCGTGGTTTTTCCCATCTTGGATTATCTGAGGTAATAATTACATAGTCACTTAATTCTGTTGCTATTTTCCCCATCTGAGGTCTTTTACCCCTGTCACGATTACCACCGCAACCAAATATTGTAATAATTCTACCATCCTTTGAAATCTGATCTTTTAATTTTCTTACACTTTGTAATAGCCTCTCAAGAGCATCAGGAGTGTGAGCATAATCAACAAAGACTAAGAAATCCTGTCCTTGATTAATATTTTCAAATCTTCCAGCTGGAGCAGTTGCTTTCATTAAAGCAGACTTAATAATTTCAAGTGGAATATCTAAAGCCAAGGCTACAGCTATTGCGCTAAGGATGTTGTATATATTTGGTATTCCTAAAAGGGAAGACTTTATTGAAAAATCTTTATTGCCATCAATTAATAAATCAAGTTCTGTACCATCAAACATCAATTTATAATTTTTCACATATATGTTTGCTTCCTTATTTTCAATGGAATATAAAATTTTTCTTCTATCTGTTTCCTTTGAAAGTCTTTTTCCATATTCATCATCAATATTTATTATAGCTAATCCATCTTTTTTTAATAGCTCTGTAAAAAGCCTCTTTTTAGCTAAATAGTAATCTTCCATATCTTTATGAAAATCAAGATGATCTCTTGAGAGATTTGTAAATACTGCTACATCAAATTCGGTATAATCAACTCTCTTAAGAGCAAGGGCATGAGAAGATACTTCAGAAATAACATATTCAACGCCTCTATTATACATCTCATAAAGAAGCTGTTGAAATTCCCGTGCCTCTGGAGTTGTATGAACTGCTTTTCTTTCTTCATCATCAATTAAATATTTTATAGTTCCAATCAATCCTGTTCTTTTACAATATTCCCGAAGAATTTCCCTTATGAGATAGGATGTTGTTGTTTTGCCATTGGTGCCTGTGATTCCAATCATTTTCATTTTCTGGGAAGGATTATTAAAAAATCTTGAAGATATCCATGCAAGAGCATCTCTTGAATCGAAAACAGCAATCCAAGTAATATTTGAATTTGGTATAGGAAAAAATCTTCCCTTTTCATATACTACAGCCTTAGCTCCTGCCTTTATTGCTTCTTCTATAAAATTATGTCCATCAATATTTTGTCCAGAAATAGCAATAAACAGACTTCCATTGTCTACTTCTTTTGAATTGTAATGAACAGAATTTATTTGTATGTCAATATTTCCTAAAATCTCAAAATCATCTCTTATAAGTTCTGAAAGCATCATCTTGCCACAGCCACCTTTTTACTGTTTTCATTATTTAATGTAATAATTAATCCTTTTTCTTTTGCATCATCTCTTGGTACATTGAGATAAGATAGAGCTTCATCAGATATTGCTTTAAATACCGGTGCTGCAACAACTCCTCCATAATGAGCTCCTACTGGATCATGAATAACAACTATCAGAGCAATTCTTGGTGACTCAGCAGGGATAAATCCTACAAAGGAACTTACAAATTTATCTTTCGAATATCTTTTAATTTTAGGATCATATTTTTGGGCAGTACCGGTTTTACCTGCCACATTATTTCCATCAATTTTAGCTGTCCTTGCTGTACCACCTTCCTCAGTTACCTTTTTAAGAATTTCTCTCATTTTTAGTGCTGTATTTTCAGATAAAATTTTTTCTCTTTTTATAACAGCCTTGAATAAAATATTTCCATCGGGAGAACGGATTTCAGATACTACAAAGGGTTTTACAAGATAACCTCCATTTGCAATAGCTGAATAGGCTCTTAAAACCTGTAATGGGGTAACCCCAACTTCCTGTCCAATTGAAACTGCTCCTATAGAAGTTCCAGACCATTTATTGGGATTTCTTACATATCCAGCAATCTCTCCTGGTAAGTCTATCCCTGTTTTTTCACCAAAACCAAACTTTTTTATATAATGATAGAGCTTTTCTTTACCGAGCATAAGGGCAATTTTTATTGTACCAACATTCGATGATTTTTGAACAACTTCCTCAAAAGAAAGAACTCCATTTTTGTGAACATCTTTAATTTTTTTACCTCCTACTTCAATAAAACCTGCGGAACAATCAAACTTTGTAGAAGGTTTCACAATCCCTTCTTCAAGAGCTGCTGAGGCAGTAACAATCTTAAATGTAGAGCCCGGTTCATATAGGTCTGTAAGTGCACGATTTCTTACTGCATCCATATTTTTTATTGTTTTTAAATCATTGGGATTATAGGTTGGTCTATTTGCCAAGGCAAGAATTTCACCTGTAAAGGGATCCATCATTATTGCTGTTGCTGAAGAAGCTCGCCATTTAGCCATTGCTTCATCAAGATGTTTTTCAACAATATACTGTAATCCTTCATCAATTGTTATAAAAATATCATTACCTTTTATATCTGGATAGATTCCGTCAGAAAGCTTTTTACCTGAAGCATCTCTCAAAACAATTTTTGAACTTTTCTGTGCCTTAAGATATCTGTCATAGAGTCTTTCTAAACCCTCAACTCCTTCCTCATCAATATTTACAAAGCCTATTACATGGGAAGCAATATTTCCCTTTGGATAATATCTTGTATGTTCAGTAATAAAGCCTACTCCTTCAAGTTTCATATTTTTAATTTTTTGAACTAATTCATCATCCATCTTTCTCTTTACCCATAAAAATCTCTTATTATTTGCATAATTAACTATTTGCTGATAATTAACTTTCAGATAATTATTAAGAATATTATTAATCGCTTCCTGATTTTTTATCATTACAGGATCAATATACAAAGACTCCTTTTCTAATGAAATAGCAAGCTCTCTTCCCCTTCGATCATATATATTACCTCTTTTGGGAATTATGTCTTCCTTCTTTACTTGTTGAATTTTTGCTCTCTCAAGATAAACTTCATGTTCAACAAACATGATCAAAAAAAGACGAAATATAATTAAAAGAAAACATAAAACAATTAAAGATTTAAGAATTTTTAATCTTGAATGCATATTTAATCTCTGCGATTAAAACTTACCTTATTAATAGAAGGCTCAATATTCTTTGTAACATATACAACTTTATTCCTGTCAGGGAATTGAAATTCTGTTAAACCGTTCTGTTCAACTTTTGCAATAGAAGTAAGAGAAGACTTTTCAGCAATTAAGACCTTTTGTTCTCTAATAAGATATTTCTTTTTTTCCTCAAGCTGGCTTAGCCTGTATTCAATTGTAATAACATTAGATCTAATCCAAAGTATGGCAAAAATTGAAACAACTGTAAGAAAAATTAATAAAACCTGAATTAAATAAAATCCCTTGCCTCCATAACATATTTTACTCATAATTTTTCACCTCCTCTCAATCTCGCACTTCTTGCTGAAGGGTTTTTAGTTATTTCTTCAAGAGAAGGTACAAGAGGTTTTTTAGTAATAATCCTTAATGTATTCTTTCTTTCCTCATCTCTGAAAAAATTTTTTACAACTCTGTCTTCACCTGAATGGTAAGAAATTACACAAATTCTGCCACCACGATTTAAAACTTCCAAAGCCTGCCTTAATCCTTCTGTGAGTTCTTCAAGTTCTTTGTTTACTTCAATTCGTATTGCCTGAAAAACCCTTGTGGCAGGATGAATCTTATCTTTTTTGGTCACTATTTTTTTTATCAAATTAGCCAATTCTCTGCATGTATCAATTGTTTTTTTACTTCTTTGTCTGACAATTTCACGGGCAATTCTTCTTGCAAAAGGTTCGTCACCATATTCAGTAAATATCTTTATTAGCGTCTTTTCTGGATACCTGTTTACAACTTCCCATGCAGTAAGACTCTCGGAATTGTCCATCCTCATATCAAGTTTTTCTTCTGAGTGAAAACTAAATCCTCTTGATAAATCTTTAAGTTGCAACATAGAAACACCTAAATCGAAAACAATTCCGTCAATTTCTTCAATATTAAGTTCTGATAAAGTATCCTTTAACTGAGAAAATTTTGCCTGTTTTATTAAAATTCTTTTGTCACTTAAAATATCTTTTACACAGGCAATAGCTGATTCATCTCTGTCAAGACCTATTATTCTTCCATTATTACCGAGTTTCTTAAGGATTTCTGCTGAATGACCACCACACCCTAAAGTTGCATCTACATATATTCCATCTTCTTTAGGATTGAGAATTTTAATAACTTCCTTTACCATTACTGGTGTATGAATCATTTTATAATCCGTACTTTGCAAGACCATCTTGTATCCTCTTAATATCAACCTTTGTTGGGTCAGTAATACTATCCCATGTTGACTTATCCCATATTTCAATCCTTTCAATCTGACCGACAATTACAACCTCTGAATTAATTCCAGCATCTTGTCTGTGTTCATAGGGAATAAGAATCCTTCCCTGTTTATCCAATTCAGAGGGAATTGCTGAAGCTATAACTCTTCTTAAAAAGTACATTACCGCTTCATCAGACTTCGGAAGCTGCCTTATTTTTTCTTCAATTTTTATCCATTCTTCAAGAGGATAAAGATGTAAGGCTTTATCAAAGGGAGCATTTGTAAGATAAAGTTTACCTGAAGTATATCTATTTGCCAGAACCTCTCTTAAGGAGGCTGGTAAAATAACTCTTCCCTTTTGATCAAGATTATGGTAATATTTTCCTATGAAAGATATCATGTTCCACTTTCCACCACTATTTACCACCAATATTATACTAAGGTGAAAATTTTGTCAAGGGGTATTTTTTATGTATGAAAAAATTTTTGAAATTTTTGAAAAAAAGCTTGCTGAACTGAAAGAAAGCTCTCTCTATCGTTCAATCAAAGATATTGAACATCGTGAGGGAATGAATATTACTGTTGAAGGTAAAAAATATATAAACTTTGCATCAAATGACTATCTTGGATTAAGTCAAAATCCTATGGTAAAGGAGGCAGTAAAGGAGGCAGTTGAACTTTTTGGTTCTGGCGCAGGTGCATCAAGACTTTTATGCGGTGGTACATTTTTAAATGAAAAATTGGAAAGACTTTTATGTGATTTTAAAGATACTGAAAGCTCAATTGTTTTAAACTCTGGCTATACAGCCAATACTTCTTTAATACCTGCAATAACAGATGAAGGAGATGTGATCTTCAGTGATGAACTTAATCATGCAAGTATAATTGATGGTATTAGATTAAGCAAAGCACAAAAAATTATCTACAGGCATAATGATATTGATGATTTACTGAAAAAAATAAAAGAAGCTCCCAGCAAAGGCAAAAAGATCATTATAACAGATACAGTTTTTAGTATGGACGGAGACATAGCACCATTAAAGGAAATATATGAAATTTGCAAATCCTATGAAGTTCTACTTTACATTGATGATGCCCATGGAACTGGTGTGCTTGGAGATGGACATGGTGCATGGAAACACTTTGCTCTTCCTAAAGAAGACTTTGTAATCCATATGGGAACTCTTTCAAAAGCAATAGGTTGTTTTGGTGCCTTTGTATGTGGAGCAAATACTTTAATACAATGGTTTATAAACTTTGCAAGAGGATTTATTTTCTCAACAGCACTACCTGCAAGCGTTGTTGCCTCTGCCATAGCTTCTATAAAAATCATAATGGAAGATAAAACTATTATTGACAGACTCTGGGAAAATACTGAAAAAGTTATAAAAACTATTAAAACTATAAATCTAAAAACAACGAATACGCAAACTCCAATTATTCCAATTCTTTTTGACACAATAGATGAGGCAAATAAAGCATCAAAAATATTTAGTGATTTAGGAATCTATGCACCTGTAATAAGGCCGCCAACAGTAAAAATTCCAAGAATAAGAATAACTATAAGTGCAGCTCATACAGATAAAGATATTGAGAGGCTTATTGAGGCTTTTAACCTCCTCCACCAACAACTTCGCCGAGTTTAAATATAGGTAAATAAAGGGATATTACAATAAATCCAATTGTTACACCAAGGAATACAATTAAAGCTGGCTCAAGCATATTCATGAGATTTGCAACAGCATTGTCAACTTCTTCATCATAAAAATCAGATACCTTATTAAGCATTTCGTCAGTGCCACCAGTAGCCTCCCCTACATTTACCATTTGAATAAAAACAGGCGGGAAAAGTTCTGGCCTTGATTTTAAAACTTCTGTTAAGGATTTTCCTGCTGTAATATCATCTCTCATTTGAATAACTACATCTTCTATTACTTTATTTCCCGATGCCCTTGCAGAAATTTCCATGCTGTTAAGTATTGGCACCCCGCTTCCAAGCAAAGTTCCTAAAGTTCTTGCAAATCTTGAAAGAGAAGCTTTCAGCAAAATTACTCCTAATATAGGAAACTTTAACAAAATACTGTCTGTTATTTTTTTACCTTTATCAGTGCGTCTGAATAATTTTATAAAAATAAAAAATCCAATAATTCCAAGAAGAATAAATATTCCTGTCTTTACCATGAAATTACTTATTGCAATTGTAATTCTTGTTGGAAGAGGTAGTTGCAGTCCCATTTCTCCAAAGAGTTTTGCGAAGGTGGGAATAACAAATATCATAATTATTGCAACAACCAACGTAGCCACACCTATCACTAATGAAGGATAAATCATTGCACCGATAATTTTTCTTCTTAGTTTCATCATCTTTTCAAAATAATCAGCCATTCTAAAAAGAACCTTATCGAGCATACCGCCTTCTTCGCCTGCTCTAACCATGTTTACAAAAAGAGAACTAAATACACGAGGATGTCTTTTCATTGCCTCTGCAAGGGAAGAACCCTTTTCAATATCAGCTCTCATTTGCATAAGAACTTTTTTGAAAGTTTTATTTTTAATCTGTCCAATGAGAGCATCAAAGGCTTGAACAATAGGAACACCAGAGGAAAATAAAGTTGCAAATTGACGGGTAAAGAAAAGAATATCTTTTTGAGGAACTCCTCTACCAAAGGTGAAAGCCCGAGCCTCTTGTTTTTCTCTTACATATCTCGGGATAATTCCCTTTTTTCTTAAAGAAAGAAGAAGTTCACCCTCGTTTTCTGCCTCTGTTTCACCACTTACATAGAGGCCATCTTCTGTTCTACCTCTCCATATATAAACCGTGGGCATTTTTAATCCCTTTTATCTTTTTAAAAGATTACAATTTTTATTCCAAAAAATGCAAGTGCCAATGGTAAAATAAATATAAAAAATTTTAAAAATTTTTTCAATCCTTCACCTTTGACATATTCCGTTACTAATCCGTTAATTCCGTAAAAACCATGATACAAAGCAGAAATTAAAAAAACAATATTAAAAATCTTCCATGATGGTTCACTAAGCCTTTGTATTACAGACTGATACGAATAAGCTTCAGCTTCCATAAAATGCATCATAAAGAA
Source organism: Thermodesulfovibrio sp. N1 (assembly GCF_001707915.1). GTDB lineage: Bacteria > Nitrospirota > Thermodesulfovibrionia > Thermodesulfovibrionales > Thermodesulfovibrionaceae > Thermodesulfovibrio. The sequence goes on from NZ_MAVV01000004.1 coordinate 50,590, forward strand.
ATGATAAATTAAACCAAAAGTAAGAATAATTCCTGTCACTCTATGCAATAGCCAGCCCCCCATCTAAAACACCTCCTGTAAAAAGTAAAAGGCACCAACAAACCACAACACTGCAATAATTAATGCTCCAGCATAGGCAAGCTGTTTTTGATACTTTGTTGAAACACCCATCTCAAGAAGTGTAATTCTAATTCCAGCAAATACGTGTTTTAAAACTATGGCAAAAAGAACAAGTTCACCAAATTTGATAATCGGATTTTTCATCATAGACATTATTTTCTGATAAGCCTCAGGGTCTTTAAGATGGCTTAAAACATAAATATGGGCAATCAGATAAAATGTAAGAATTATTCCTGTAATCCTATGAACAAGCCATGCAATAGATCCTGTATTCCATCTGTATCTCATTTTTCACCTCCTGTGAATCCTTTTTTAACTGCCAGACGTTTTAATTTCAAAATATGCTTTGTAACATCTATCTCTTTTGGACAGACTTCAACACAGTTGAAAATTGAATGACATCTCCAGATACCATTTTCTCCTGTAATTCTTGCAAGTCTTTCATCTGTTGCTCTGTCACGGGTATCAAAAATAAACCTGAATGCTTTAAGAAGTGCACTTGGACCAAGATAATTCTTGTTAGCCCAGAAAACAGGACATGAAGTTGTACAGCTTCCACACATAATACATGTAATTGATTCAAGAATTTTGTGTTGATCTTGAGGGGATTGAATTCTTTCCCTTTCAGGTGGTGGTTCTTCATTTATTAAATATGGCAAAACTTTATCATTTTTCTCAAAAAACATTGTCATATCAACAACTAAATCCTTTATTACTGGTAAAGATGGAAGAGGTTCTATTACTATCAATTCAGGCAGATCTTTGACAAGACTCTGACAGGCAAGCTTGTTTTTACCATTTATCTTCATCGCACAGGAACCGCATACACCATGGGCACAGGATTTTCTAAAAGTAAGAGTTCCGTCTTTTGTCTCTTTAATTTTGACAAGTCCATCTAAAACTCTTTCCATGCTGTTAAGCTTAATTCTAAATTCATCCCATCTTTCAGAGGGATTTTCTTCAGGTAAATATCTTTTAATTCTGAAAGTGTAGTATTTTTCCATCAGTACTTCCTCTCCTCTGGTTTAAATCTTGTTATTTTAACAGGTTTAAATTTGAAATTAATGCCTTTATCTGTAAGAAAAGCAAAAGTATGCTTAAGCCAGTTTTCATCATCCCTTTCTGGATAATCTTCCCTGTAATGGGCTCCTCTGCTTTCTGTCCTCTGTAAAGCACTTGCAGTTATTGCTTCAGCTAAAGTAAGCATATGTCCAAGCTCTAATGCATCAAGAAGTTCTGTATTGAATCTATTTGATTTATCTTTTATGGAAATCTCTTTGTATCTTTCTTTTAGTTGTTTAATTTCCTCAAGAAGTGTTTTCAATTCTTCCTCTATTCTGAATACAGAGCATTTATCCATCATGGCTGTTTGCAAATCTTTTCTAACAGAACCTACACTTTCTCTGCCATTGGAGTTTTTAATCATATTTATACAATCAACAATTATCTGAATCCTTTCCTTTGTAACTCTCCCCTTTGTAGCTGTCCTAAGATTACTTGAAGCTGACTTGCCAGCTCTTCTTCCAAATACAACAGTATCAAGAAGAGAGTTACATCCAAGTCTATTTGCGCCATGAACAGAAACACAAGCGCACTCACCTGCTGCATAAAGTCCATAAACTGTGCTTCCATCTACATCCTTTAATACTCTTCCATCAATATCAGTGGGAATTCCACCCATTGCATAATGAGCTGTTGGAACAATTGGAATCGGAGCTTCTGATGGATCGATTCCCATGTATATTTTACAGAAAGTTGTTATCTCTGGAAGTCTTTCCTCAAGAATTTTTTTATCAACATGTCTTAAATCTAGATAAACATAATCCTTTCCATCAATTCCCCTGCCTTCTCTTATCTCTGTTAGTATAGCCCTTGATACCATATCCCGTGGAGCAAGGTCTTTTATGGTAGGTGCATAGCGTTCCATAAATCTTTCACCTTTACTATTTATCAGTATTCCACCTTCACCTCTTGCTCCTTCAGTGATAAGTATTCCTAATCCATAAAGTCCTGTTGGGTGAAACTGGAAAAACTCCATATCCTCAAGGGGAAGTCCCTGCCTAAAAAGCATGCTTAAACACTCGCCAGTGCTTGCATAGGCATTAGATGTTACTTTGAATATCTTTCCGTATCCACCACTTGCTACTATTACTGCCTTTGCTTCAAATACATGGATTGAACCATCCTTTATATTAATTGCTATTATTCCCTGAACTGCTTCATTCTCAACAACAATATCAAGAACCTGAAACTCTTGGAAAAATTTTACTCCCTTTAATTGACATTGCTCATACAAAGCAAACAAAACAGCATGACCTGTTCTGTCTGCTGAATAGCAGGCTCTACGGACAGGAGCTTTACCAAACTCACGGGTATGTCCACCAAATCTTCTCTGAGCAATTTTTCCTTCAGGAGTTCGTGAAAAGGGAACCCCCATGTGTTCAAGTTCAATTATTGTTGGAATTGCATCATAACACATAATTTCAATTGCATCCTGGTCCCCAAGAAAATCGCTTCCTTTAACTGTATCATAAGTGTGCCACTCTGGAGAATCTTCTTCTTCATTTCCTAAGGCAGCACCTATTCCACCCTGTGCTGCTGTAGAATGAGAACGAGTTGGATAAAGTTTGCTTAGCACAGCAACTGAACCATTCCCTATACACTCAATTGCAGCACGACAACCTGCTAATCCAGAACCAATAATCACTGTGTCAAAGTAGTGTTTACTAATCTCCAATTGCCTTACCTCCCTATTTGCAAAAATTATTTTATTTTGTATAATTTATAACACAATGTCAAGTATAGGAGGATAAAAATGGGATATGTACCAAGCCCGAGTTACAGCATAACAGTCCGGGTGGAAATTGAAAATCGTATTGGTATGTTTGCAAAAATTGCTTCAGCTATAAGTGGTGCTGGTGGAGATCTTGGTTCAATAGATATTGTCAAAGTTGAAAAGGGAAAGATAATCAGAGACATAACTGTAAATGCAAGGGATGAAGAACATGAAAAGAAAATAATAAGGGCTCTCAAACACATTGAAGGAGTAAAAATTCTAAGGGTTATGGATAGAACATTTTTAGTTCATGAAGGAGGTAAAATTGGAATATATAATAAAGTTAATGTAAAGGGAAGGGAAGACCTCTCCAGAGTTTACACCCCAGGTGTTGCCCCTGTGTGCCTTGATATTCAAAAAATCCAGAACATGTTTATAGGTATACAATCAAAGGAAACACAGTTGCAGTAATCACAGATGGAACAGCAGTCTTAGGACTCGGAAACATAGGTGCTGAAGCAGCAATGCCTGTTATGGAGGGAAAATGTATGCTTTTTAAAGAATTCGGAAGTGTTGATGCCTTCCCAATTGCCATAAAAACAACTGATGTTGATGAATTTGTTAATATCGTTAAGAAAATTTCAACTCCCTTTGGAGGAATTAACCTTGAAGACATCGCAGCGCCCCGTTGTTTTGAGATTGAAAAAAGACTAAGAGAAGAACTTAATATTCCAGTAATTCATGATGACCAGCACGGAACTGCTATTGTTGTTTTGGCTGCATTAATAAATGTAGGGAGGGTCTTAAAAAAAGAGATTAAAGATTTTAAAATTGTAATTGCAGGTGCAGGTGCAGCTGGGACTGCTACAGCCTATATGCTTCTTGATTACGGAGTAAAAGATATCATTGTATGTGACAGAGCGGGAACCCTTTATGAAGGAAGAAAAGAAGAAATAGACCCTTACAAAGAAGAACTCGCAAGAAAAACAAATCCAAGAAAAATTAAAGGTAAAATATCTGATGCCTTAGAAGGAGCAGATGTTTTTATCGGACTTTCAGCACCAAACATAGTAACTCCTGATGATATAAAGAAAATGAATCCTCCTCGGATTGTCTTTGCTCTTGCAAACCCAGACCCCGAAATAGCACCAGAACTTGCAATGCCTCTTGTAAGAATAATGGCAACAGGAAGGTCTGATTATCCAAATCAGATAAACAATGTTTTAGCATTTCCTGGTTTATTCAAAGGCTTACTTGAAGTTAAAGCCAGAGGCGTTGACAAAGAAATATTCTTTGCTGCCTCACACGCAATTGCTAACATAATAAAAGATGAAGAGTTAAACGAAGATTACATTATTCCAAGTATATTTAATAAAAAAGTTGCTCAGGCAGTAGCTAATGCTGTTTCAGAAAAGGCTAAAAAGCTTAAATTAGCAAGATAGAGTTGAAAAATTTAATGCTTTTTTAATAATATCATTAAAATCTTAAATAGGAGGGGCAAAATGAAACGAAGTCTATTTTTAGCAGGTTTATTTTTAATGGCATTTGCTTTCCTTGTCTTGATTGGAGACAAAACAGAGGCAGCTAAAAAAGTTTACATTAAATGGGGTGCTACCTCTGTTCGTTCTGGTCTTTATGCAAACACAGTAGCAATGGCAAAGGTTGTAAACAAAGCCTATCCAGGTGAAATTGAGGTAACTGTTGTTGAAACAGGAGGATTCCTTGAAAATTTATCAAGACTTCAGAGAAAGGCAATCCATATTGGACCAGCAGATGCAGCTGCAGGATATGCAAATTATATGGGAATTATTGATTATGAAGGTAAAGCAAATCCCAATTTAAGAACTCTGTGGGGAGGATACATTACACCAATCCATATTGTTGTAAGTGAGAAAAGTGGAGTCAAAGATGTTAGACAGTTAAGCGGTGTTGATTTTGCATCTAATCCAGGTACAACCTCAGGAAGAGCTGCTGAATTATTTTTTAAGGCACTTAATATTACACCTAATTATAAACCAATGGGTATAGGTGCAAGCGTTGATGCTATGAAATCTGGAGTAGTAAAAGCCTGGTACAAAGCTGGATTCAAAGACTCCGCAATCCTTGATCTTGAAGCTAATATGGATATAAGAATTCTTCCTGTAACTAAGGAAATGATAGATCAATTTAACAAAGTCTACCCTGGTCAAGGTTTGATGATGGAAATTCCCGCTGGACTATTTAAGAGTGTTAAAAAGCCTCAAATGAGTTTAGCCTATGTTGTTACTGACTTTGTCGATAAAGATGTTCCTGAAGATGTCGTATTTAAAATTGTTAAAGCTGTATGGGAAAACAGAAAAGAAATAGTAGGCTCTCTTGCAACATTAAAAGAGGGTAATTTTGAAGACATGTTTGGAATGGCTGTAAAATATGTAAATGTTCCTCTTCATCCAGGAGCTGTAAAATTTTACAGAGATGTTCTTAAATTAAAAGTACCTGATAAATTAATACCACCAGAGATGAAGAAAAAATAAGGAGGACTCCATGAAAACATTTCTTTCTATAATAACAATAGCCTTTTTCATAATTGTATTACCTCTTTTTGTATTTGCACAGCCAGCAGTAATTATAACTCCTTCTTCTGGTGCTCCTGCAGACGAAATAACAATCGAGGGAAAAGGATTTCAACCTGATGAGGAAGTTGATATAATCATTACCCTTGATGAAGGTGAAAAGGTGGCATTAGGCACTGTAAAAGCTGATGTAATAAAAACTGATGCTAATGGAGCATTCTCTGTTAAATCAGGCATTCCGATTAATGCAAAACCAGGCACCTATAAAGTTGATGTAATAGGAAACAAGGGAACTCAATTAGATCTAAAAATAGAAGTTAAAGCAAAGGATAAAAAATAGTAAGGAGGCTATTAAAGAATAATGCGAGAACTGAGGAGCTTCTGGAAATTTATTGTAGGAATTCTTGTTGGAATCTGGGGAGTTTTTATATTATATACAGCCCTTCTTTACGCCCTGCATCCCTTGTTGCAGGGCGGTATATCTCTATCAATAGGACTTTGTATTGTCTTTCTCGTTTATCCTTTTTCTAAACGAATGCTTAAATGGAATGTCCCTAAATTTTTTAAACTTCTTCTAACTGGAACAAAAACTTCTCCATCTTTGATTGACTTAATATTTATCATATTAAGTCTTGTCCCATGTATATATATAATGTTACACTGGGAAGAAATAGCAAGAAATCCTGGTGTATTCGAGACATATCATTTAGTTCTTGGTGGAATCCTTATTTTTGCTCTCCTTGAAGGTACAAGAAGAGCCTTAGGAATGACAATACCTCTTCTTGTCTTATTTTTCTTATTTTATACTGTATTAGGACCACACATCCCTGGAAGATTCGGTCATCCTGGATTTAACTTCACAGATATCCTCTACCAGCTTTACCTTATGACAGAAGGAGTATGGGGATTACTAACTGATATGGCAAGTAGAATAATTGCACCATTTATAATCTTCGGACCGATTCTTTTTGCAACAGGAGTTGGTAAAACAGTAATGGAGCTTTCTACCTATTTTGGTGGAAAAATAAGGGGCGGACCAGGTCATGTTGCTGTTATCTCAAGTTCTCTTTTTGGAATGTTAAGTGGCTCTTCTGTAGCAAATGCAGCTACAACTGGTTCTTTTACAATTCCACTTATGAAAAGATTCGGTTTTTCAAGGGAATTTTCATCTGCTGTTGAAGCTGCTGCGTCCTCTGGTGGACAAATAATGCCACCTATCATGGGTGCAGGATGTTTCATAATGGCAGAATTTTTAAATATACCCTATACACATATAATGATTGCTGGATTAATTCCTGCATTAATATATTTTGCTGGTATTGCTGCAGGAGTATGGATTGAAGCAGGAAGAACAGGAATGGGAAAGCTTCCTAAGGAATTTATGCCAGAGTTAAAAAAAATTCTCAGACCAAATAGAATTTTAGGTTTTGTCTTACCAATTGGAACTCTTGGTGTGCTACTTTTTATGTTCTTTCCTGCACAGGTATGTGCTGCCTGGGCAATTGTTGTATCAGTTATCTATTTCACATTTTTTGGCGGACCACTTAATAAAAAAGAAATTTGGAGAAGAATTAAATCTATATGGGGAGGGCTCTTTGAAGGAGTTGTAAAGGCTTTAGCATGGTTAATGGTAATGATGGCTTGTGTTCAGATAGCTGTAAGTCTAATCTCTCTTACTGGTTTTGGAGTAAAGGTATCGGAGTTAATAATTGAAATTTCTGGTTACAATGTTTACCTTGCATTGATTGCCACCATGCTTACAGCAATAATTCTTGGGATGGGAATGACCACAACTGCTGCCTATGTTATTGCTGCAGCTGTGCTTGTACCAGCTCTTCATCAAATGGGAATAAACCCTCTTGCAGCCCATTTATTTATCTTTTATTTTGCTATAAAATCTGGACTTACTCCACCAGTCTGTATTACTGTATTTACAACAGCAGCAATTTCTGGAGGAAACTGGCTTAAATCTGCCTGGGATTCTATGAAGCTTGGCATCGGTGGATACATAATGCCTTTTTTCTTCATTTTTGTTCCTGCTTATCTTATGAAAGGTCCTGCATGGGAAATAATTTTTATATTCATCGGTGCTTTCATTGCAATGTTTGCCATTGAGGCAGGTGTTTTAGGATACTGGCGGAAACCTTCCACTCCTATTGAAAGATTACTTTATCTTGTTGGTGGATTAATTATGATGGCACCTGGATACTGGACTTTTATTGGTATTGCTATATTTTTATTAGGAATACTTCTTGAAAAATTTGATGTCCAGATACCTGTAATAGGCAAAAGACCTGCCCAGATTGTAAGAAAAGTTTAATCAAAGCCCTGGATTGTCTCCAGGGCTTACTTTTATAATATTTTCAATCTCTTTAAAATTAATCCAGTGAAAACCTTCAACAACAAAAAATGAACAACCTTTAAAAAGGAGTTTCAAATCATAAATAGCCTTAAGTGGTAAGATTATGTCTTCTCTGCCATGAATAAATGTTAGATTTTTAAAAATTTTATTTTGATTAATAAAATCAGAATTAATTAAAAATTCTAATCCTTCGATCATTGCCTTTTTATCAATATTTTCAGGGACATATGGTTTGGCTCCTGCATTTTTAAGAAATTCCTTTATCACAGTCTGTGGTTCTTTTTCCATTTTCTGAATCATTTTTCTTATAACTCTTGGATTAACATAATCTGTAAACTTTTTAAAGCCTGAAACTATAATGATTTTATCAAATCTTTCTGAAAAAAATTCAAGATTTTTAAGAACAATATGTCCACCTGTTGACCAGCCTATTAAAAGGCTCCCTGATTTATCCGTTAAAAAATTTAATATACCCTCTTCATCAAAATCAAGGAAGGGAGTAATAAAATGCCACTCCTCTGGAATATCCAAAGCCTGCCTAAATCCTGCCCAACCTGAAATAAAAAGATTCATTAAAGATTTATTATTGCTACTGTGGGCTCAAGACATTTGTTTATAACTGCTGAACTAACACCACCGAGAATAATATCTTTTAACTCAGAACGGCCCTTTCTTCCCATAATTATTAATTTATAATTTCCTTCACAAGCTTCTTTCAAAATTTCTTCTGCAGGTATACCAACATTTATTTTTGTTTGAAGAATATCCTCAGAAATTCCAGTGTTTAGGAATCTCATCTTCGCATTCAATAGAATTTCCTCTGCCTCTATTTCTGGATCTATTCCATGTTTAACCCTTTCCAGATAAAGAGAAATGTTTATTACCCTTAATAAAACAATCTTTTTTATACCTTTGACTAATTTTGCAAGACATACAGCGTGTTCAACAGCTTTCATTGAATACTCTGAACCATCAACAGGGACTAAAATATCTGAAATCGGAGTTTCCTCTGAAATTTTCTGTCCGACAAGATATAGATTTTGATTTAAAAGACCATAGACAAGTTTATTAGATATGCTACCTAAAATAATTTTTTTAAATTTTGAAATACCCCGTCTTGCAATCATAATAGTCTGAAAGTTGTCCCTATGTGCTACTTCTAAAATTTTGTTTCCTGGGTCACCTTGTTCAACAATCTTTTTAACTTCTCCAGTAAATCCTTTATTTCTCAATATCTTTTCATAGTTATTCATAAAAGGAATGATATTATCATTAATGTACTTGTTTATAAGTTTCTCTGCAAAATCTCTATCTCTAATCATAACTAATCTAAAATCAGCATTTTTAAATTTTTCCATTAAATCATCCATTCTAATTATATGCAAGAAATTTAATTCAATCTGATTACTTATAAAAGAACTTATCAAATTTCCTACAAAATTAATTGCCCTTTTTGAATTTTCACTTTTGTCAATAGGTAATAGAATTTTTTTAAAATGTTGGCATAACATTTTATATTTCCAATATAATTTTTTTATTATTAAAAAATACATAGGAATCATGAGGAGAAATATAATTGAAATCTCCATAATGTATCTGGATACCACAAAAGAGTGCGTAATCACTGATTGAAGGATCAACTATTTTTTTTGTTAACCCTTCAATTTCATATTTTGTTATTCTCATAACTATTTTAGTAATATTTAAAAGGTCTAAAGTTTCATCTTGTTTAATTTCTTTAAAAAGTCTTTCTTTAAGATAGCTCTGTTCCCTATCCTTTTCATAATTTAGTTCTAAATTTTTTTCAGAAATATCTTTTAATAAAGATATAAGAGCTCCACAGGCAGTTGAATTGTCTATTCCTCTTCTTTTACAAAAACCTAAACTCCCCTTTTCATCAATTCCAATATGTGAAAAAACGTAAAAAATGTATCTTTCCTTTGTATTTAATCTTGGTGCATGGGAGAAAAAAGCTTTTAATCCTGTAAGCCCTGAAGTGAATAAGCCTCCAAGACTTGAAAAATTAAAAACATCACCCCACCATCTTTTAATATCTGTTAGAATTGTTTGGGCAAGTTCATCTCTACAAGTACAAACAGAGGCAATTGTATTTTCATTATTAAAACCAAAATTATTCAAAATTTTATAGGTTTTTTCTATAAAATCATCTTGCCTCTGGCATTTTCCAAAAAACTTCTCTAAGTGTGAATTGTCCATCCGATATTCCTCCTCCATAAATATTATAAATAAATATTATAAAGCAAAATAAAAAATTATTAAACATATAGTTAAAAATATTGTAGCCCATAAAACTACAGTACCAATTGGAGTGGGCATACTGTGATCTCCTGGATAGGATTCTTTTTCATCCTTTAATCTTTTTTTGATTTCATCTCTTTTTTCAGGAATAGAAAAAGCAAGAAGTAAAGTATCTTTAGCTATTTTTATTGCAAAAACAGGATTTTTTGTAAACCATACAAGAAATGAAATAACTTTTTCAAAGATGAAATTGTTAATCTTTGCCATTAACTTTGCTCCCGGATTGTTTAATAACCACATAAATGCTTTTGCTCCCTTTCTGTAAAACCAGTCAGCATCAAGATTTGTTGCTCTCATTTCTGCAGGAAAGATACCTGCTTTTACTAATAAAACATAAGCTAAAATTCCAAAAAGAAGAAGTTGACATGTAGTGACAATATGATATCCTGTATAAGGTTTAAAATCAACAGGATAAGGAAGAAGACTGTATAATGGTTGAGGGAATACTCCAATAAAAATACACAAAAAAGCAGTTATTCCCATAGCTAAAAGCATATGTAGAGGAGCCTCCTTTGTTCTTATTCCTGAATCATGAGCAAAAAAGGCATGATAGGGAACTTTAATACCTGCGTGCTCCAATACCCCAACAGATGCGAAAAGAAGCATAATCCATATTACAGTCATTCCTCCCATTGCTGATGCCTCAACAACCATTGACTTACTCACAAAACCACTAAAAAGAGGAAAGGCTGAAATGGACATGGCACCTACAATACAGAATACGGTTGTCAAAGGCATACTTTTATAAAGACCTCCAAGGTCTGTACACTTAATTTTTCCTGTTCTGTATAAAACTGCTCCCATAGACATGACTAATAAAGCTTTATATAAAATATGACAAAACACATGGGAAAGCGTTCCATTTAAAGATAACTGAGTTCCTATGCCAACTCCTGTAACCATGTATCCAAGCTGATTAATAAGACTGTAGGAAAGAACCCTTCTAAGATTATTTTCAATAACAGCAAAGAATATTGGGAAAACAGTCATTATAGCTCCTATCCATATTAAGATCTCAGCACCTGGGAATGCTCTAACAAGAACATAAATAGCGGTTTTAGTTGTAAATGTCCACATAAAGACACCACCAGCTGGTGTTGTTTGAGGATAAGCATCGGGTATCCAGGCATGAAGTCCTGGAAAGCCACAGTTTATTCCAAAACCAATAAGTATCAACCAAGAACTTAAACTTTTTAAACCTATGTAGCCGAATTCTATAGAACCTGTCTCATGAATATGCATAATCATCCCTATTAGAAGACACAAACCACCAAATAAATGAACCAATAAATATCTTATTCCCGATCCAAAAGCCTCTTTTGATCTGTTTGCCCATACTAAAAATGTGGCACTTAATGCCATTATCTCCCAAAAGACAAAAAGTGTTAAAAAATCTCCTGCAAATACAACACCCAAAGCAGCACCACTATAACATATTGCTGCAATATGATGATGATTTTCTCTTACATGAAGAGAATATAAAATTGCAATTATACTTATAAGATGATAAATGTATCCGAAAAACATGCTAATTTTATCTGCTTTTATAAGGACGAGGTTATAGGAGAGAAAATTTATACTCCAGTGAACACCCTCAGGAATGTTTATAAGATTTATAAAACCAATAACAGGTATGATTAAAAGATAAATGTTTTTTAATTTTCCCTTTAAAAATGGGATTAATATCGCGCCTAATATAAATACTAATGCAGGAGGAAAAAATTAATCATTATAGTAATCCTCCTTTCTTTTTACTATTGGTCTTAAAATATATTTGGCAATTAAGATAAGAAAT